>DATIWM010000076.1:0-3716 GCA_035519355.1 Thermoanaerobaculia bacterium
CTGCCTGATCTCCCTCTTTCCGGGGGCGCTGCTGCGTGGAGAGTCCTTCTTCGAGCGTGACATCCAGGCTTTCTATCGCCCCGCGAAGTCTCTCCTGGTTCCGCTGGCCCGGGGCTCGGCCGGTCTGCCGCTCTGGAACCCCTATCTCGCCTTGGGCCAGCCGTTCGCCGCCAATCCGGAGCACGAGCTCTTCCATCCCCTGACGGCCCTCTTCTTCCTGCTGCCGTTCGAGTGGGCCTTCCGCCTCCAGTTCCTCCTGCCCCTTCTCGGCGCGGCCCTCTCGATGTTCTTCCTCCTCGATTCATTCGGGCTCGGGTTCGAAGCGGCGACCTTCGGCGGGCTGGCCTGGGGATTCGGGGGGTACACCCTGTCGACGACGAACCTCCTTCCCATCCTCTTCGCGATCGCTGTCCTCCCGGCGGTCCTGGCGTTTTCGGTCCGCTTCGTGACTCGCGGGAGGTCGAGGGATCTGGCCGGGCTCGCCCTGATGATCGGGCTCGAGTGCCTGGCCGGCGAGCCGTCGACGCTCCTCATGACCGCTCTCCTCCTCCCCGCGTCCCTGGTTCACGTCACGCTGGCGGACGGCGAGGGGGCCCGCCTCCGCCGCGCTCTGCCCCGGCTCCTCGGCGGCCTTCTCCTCGGTGGAGCTCTCGGCGCCGTGACGCTGATACCCGGCCTTCATCACGCATCGAAGACCGTGCGGGCCGGCGGGCTGCCGGACCTCGTGGCCGACAAGTGGTCGCTGCCCCCCGTCCGCCTCCTCGAGTTCGTGGCGCCGCGGATCCTCGGACATATCGATCAGGCCGACGAACGGTGGTACTGGGGCGGGGCGCTCTACCCCGACCGGAACTACCCGTTTCTCTATTCAATCTACCCGGGGCTTCTCGTGGCCCTGCTCGCGGGTGCGGCGGTCAACCGCGGCCCCCCGGGGCGATGGGTCTGGGTCGGCACCGCGGTTCTCGGGGCCCTCCTCGCGGTCGGCGCACACCTTCCGTTCTGGCATCTGGCCCGGAGCGTCGTCCCGGGACTGAAGGGTCTTCGCTACCCGGAGAAATTCATCCTTCTCACGGTCTTCGCGGCGGTGGTCCTGGCCGGCTCCGGTTTCGAGGAACTGCTCCGCGGCCGGACGGATCTCCGGCGCCGACTTTTCCGGAGCCTCGCCGTCGTCGGCTTGCTCGCCACCCTCGCCGGGCTCCTCCTCGTCGCCCTGGACGTGCTCCAGGGGACTCGGCTCTGGGTGAGCCGGGGAATCTCACCGGCCATCGCGGCCTCCTGGGCCTCCGTGGCGGGAGGAGACGCGATCCGGATCGGGGCGACCGCCGCGGCCGGTCTCGCCGTGCTGGTCGTCTTCCGTCGGGCGAGCTGGCCCCTGATCCTCGTCGCGGCGGCCGACCTCGTCCTGGCCGGGCGGCCGCTCGTCCCGACGAAGCCGTCGAACCGGCTCTCCGGCGTCCCCCCCTTCCTCGCCCCGCTCGTCCGGGCGAGACCTCCGGGACCGCTCTTCCATTTCGCGGCGTGGGACCCGCAGCTCGGGACGACGACGGGAATCTGCAAGCCTCCCCTACCGGCCCAGTGGGGGATCCCGACGACCCTGGAGGAGGACTTCGACCTGACCGAGCTTCGCTGGAGCCACCGGGCGACGAGAGCGTTTCTCGAGGCGATCCGCGCCGACCCGACTCTTCTTCCTCCGCTCCTCCAGCGGAGAGGCGTCGCCGCCGTTCTCCGCTTCCGTCCGGGTCTTTCCGGATCCGTTGGCGAGCGGCTGGCGGTCGGTCCGGAAGGCCCCCTCATCCTCCTCCTGACGCGGAATCCGTCCCCGTTGGTCTTCTGCGCGAGCCGGCTGATTCCCGGCGCCGGAGAGGACGGCTGGCGGGACGCCGTGAGGCGCCTCGGACGGGACGCGGCTCTGGCCGCTGTCGTGGATCCTCGCGACCTCGAGCCCTTTCCCGGAAAGGTGTCTCAGGGAACCGTCGACGGGATCCTCATGAAGCCGGGCCGAGTCGATTTCGACGTCGCCGTGATGGGGCCGGAGCCCGCCTTCGTCGCCGTCAACCAGACGTGGGACGAGGGGTGGAGAGCGCGCGTGGACGGTGTCTCCGCGAAGCTCGTTCGCGCCGACCTGTCGCTCTCCGGCCTCGTCGTGCCGGCCGGTCGGCACCGCGTCGCGCTCTCTTACGAGGACCCGTGGGTGACGGCCGGGCTCGCGATGTCCCTGGCCGCCCTGGCCGTGGTCCTCCTCCTGCTCCGGACCGGACGGGCCGGGCGCGGGCGTCCCGTGACCCCGTGAGACACTCTTTTTCGATGGCAGAGAAGCGCGCGCTCGTCACGGGGATCACGGGGCAGGACGGCAGCTACCTCGCCGAGCTCCTGATTGAGAAGGGGTACGAGGTCCACGGGATCATCCGCCGCTCGTCGTCCTTCAACACCGAGCGGATCGACCACATCTACCAGGACCCCCACGCGACCGGCCGGCGGCTGATCCTCCATTACGGGGATCTCAACGACGCCTCGTCCCTGAACCACGTCCTCCGGACGGTCCAGCCGCACGAGATCTACAACCTCGGCGCGCAGAGCCACGTCAAGGTCTCCTTCGACATCCCGGAGTACACGGCGGAGGTGACGGCCGTCGGCACGGCGCGCCTGCTCGAGGCGATCCGCGAGGTGGGCCTCCGGCCGCGTTTCTACCAGGCCTCGTCCTCGGAGATGTTCGGCCAGGTCGTCGAGTCACCGCAGAGGGAGACGACACCCTTTCACCCGCGGAGCCCGTACGGCGTCGCCAAGGTCTACGCGCATTTCCTCACGCTGAACTTCCGCGAGTCGTACGGCCTCCACGCGTCGAGCGGCATCCTCTTCAATCATGAATCGCCGAGGCGCGGCGAGACGTTCGTGACGCGCAAGATCACCCGTGCGGTCGGCCGGATCGTCCACGGCCTCCAGGAAACGGTCCACCTCGGGAACCTCGACGCGCGGCGTGACTGGGGCTTCGCGGGGGACTTCGTCGAAGCGATGTGGCGGATGCTCCAGCAGGAGGCGCCGGACGACTACGTCGTGGCGACGGGCGAGACACATTCGGTCCGCGACTTCTGTCAGGCGGCGTTCGGCCGGGCCGGCATCGCGCTGCGCTGGACGGGGACCGGGGCGGCGGAGACGGGCGTCGACGCGAAGTCGGGGCGGATCCGCGTCGCCGTCGACTCGCGCTACTTCCGCCCGGCGGAGGTCGACGTCCTGCTCGGGGATTCGACGAAGGCGCGGACGAAGCTCGGCTGGTCGCCGAAGGTCGGCTTCGACGCCCTCGTGCAGATGATGGTGGACGCCGACCTGGAAAAAGCGCGGCAGGAAGCCGTCGTCGCCCGCTAGGGTGCGGGCTCCACGTCGAGTTCGAGCGTCGCCCGGAGGTCGGGGAGCGGGCTCTCGAGGGCGGCGCGCCGCGCGGTCAGGAGGCGGCCGGAAGGGGCGCCCCCGGCGACCGGAAGGGTCGCCGTGACGCGCTGCTCGTCGAAGGCGATCCAGCGCGGGGCGAGGAGCGTCCCCGAGGTTTCGTGAACGGCCCGGAGGGTGTCGGCGGTGAGGTGGGAGAGGATCTCCGACTCGCCGGCGCCGGCCGACTGGATCGGCACGACCCGCCCGTCGGCCGGAGCGGCGGCGGGGAGCTTTCCGTAAGCCGCCTCGAGGAGCGAGGCGACGAGGTCGCGGACGAACTCCTCGCGGCTCTTGGC
>DATIWM010000077.1:0-7062 GCA_035519355.1 Thermoanaerobaculia bacterium
GACGAGGGCGTAGGCCGCCGAGAGCGTCGCGCGCCGCTCCGGGTCCTCGATGGCGCCCCGGAGGCCGAGGTAAGCCCCGTAGACGAGGAGGAGGAGGGCGATGGAGGTCTCCCGCGGGTCCCAGTTCCAGTAGGCGTTCCACATGACTCTCGCGAAGATGGAGCCCGTCACGGTCGCCAGGACGCAGAAGACGAAGCCGAGGCGGGCGGCCGCCGCCGCCGCGTCGTCGCTCTCCATCCGCCGCTTCTTCAGGAAGACCGCGGAGTGCCAGGCGGCGAGGAGGAAGGCCAGGCTGGCCACCCAGGCCATCGGCACGTGGTAGAAGACGATGCGCGACGACTCGCCGACGAAGTTCTGCGCCGGCCGGGCCCAGAGGAACGAGGCCCAGATGATGACCGCCATGGACAGGCCGAGAGCCAGCTGTGCGGCGCGGATCACGCCCGGCAACCCCTCACCGGCGGATCATAGACCGGGCGGCCCGGGCGATTCCGTAGAGCATTTGATCTATTGGGAGGAGGGGACTTACTCGCGCCAGACGGCGTCGAAGAGGAGGAACGCCGCCGTCGTGACCACCCCGTCGTAGGCGACGAGCAGGCGGACGAAGTCGAGGCCCGCTTGGAGCCCCTCCTCGGCGGCGGCCACGCGGGTCCCCATGACGGCGCCGACGAGGGGCGGGAGGAGCAGCGGCACGGCGAGGACGGCGAACATCGTCCCCTTGGCCGAGGCCTTGGCCACGATGGCCGCCGTGAAGGTGCAGGCCGAGGCGAGGCCGATGTTCCCGAAGACGAGGAGGAGGAGGAAGAGCGCCGGGCTCCTCACCTCGAACGACATCATCGCGAGGAAGATCGGCACGACGAAGAGCGTGACGACGAAGAGAAGGGCGAGGTTCGCGAGGAGCTTGCCGAGGAGGACCGCCGGCGGCGGCGCGGCCAGCCGGAGGGCGGCCGCGGTCCCGGCGTCCTCCTCCTTTACGAAGACGCGGGCGAGGCCCGTCATCGCCGAGAAGAAGAGGACGATCCAGAGCAGGACGGAATGCACGGTCGGCCGGTCCTCGGGGGAGAGGCTCGCGGGGCCCACGGCGTAGCCGACCAGCACGAGGACGGCGAAGGCGAAGAGGAGGAGGGCGTTGGTCGAGACGCGGGTGCGCCACTCCGAGACGAGGTCCTTCAGAAAGACGGCCCGCGCGGCGCCGAAGATCCCGGGACGGACGGGGAGCGCCGTCACAGCGTCACCCGTTCGTCCGCGAGGGCGAGGTCGCCGGCGTCGTTCGAGGCGACGATGGCGACTCCTCGCGCCCGCTGCTCCGCGACGACGCGGGCGACGACGGCCCGCCCCGCGTCGTCGAGGTTCGAGCTGGGCTCGTCGAGAAAGAGGATGGCCGGGTGATGCAACGTGGCGTAGACGAGCTTGACCCGCTGGCGCTGCCCGGTCGAGAGGGCGTGGAGCGGCGTGGACGAGATCCGCGACGGGTCGAGGCCGACGCCGGCGATCGCCTCGTCGGCCCAGCCGGCCGAGGCCGGACGGCCGTGGAGTTTCGCGAAGAACTGGAGGTTCTCGCGGGCGGTCAGCTCGCCGTAGAGGGAGAGGTCGGGCGCCACCCAGCCGAGGGCGTCGGCCGCGTCGCGCGGGCGGCGGCGCCGTCCGCCGTCCTCGAGGAAGACCTCTCCCGACGTGGGGCGGATGAGGCCCGCGAGCGTCCGGACGAGCGTCGTCTTCCCGCTTCCGTTCGGCCCGGCCACGCCGAGGACGCGCCCCGGCGGGACGCGGAACGAGAGCGGCCCGACGATTCGCCGACGGCCGAAGGAGCGGGTGAGATTCTCGGCGACGAGGTCCACGGAACGGACGGAGGATAGCGGACGCGCCGTCTATGATCGGACCTCGTGCGCGGAAAGATCCTCGGGTTCCCGATCTTCCTCGTCGTCTGCCTCTGGCGCGCGACGCTCCGGATCCGTCTCGTCGGCCGGGACCACTGGGACGCCGTGAGGAACTCCGGCCGGCCGGTGCTCTTCGCCCTTTGGCATCAGCGGATGCTCCCGCCGATCTTCTTCCGGGCGTTCAGCGGCGACGTGACCATGGCCTCGAAGAGCCGGGACGGCGACGTCATCGCGGGCTTCCTCTTCTTCTGGGGCTTCAAGGTCGCGCGCGGCTCGTCGTCGCATGCGGGGGGCGAGGGCCTGCGGCGGATGATCCAGTGGACGCGGGAAGGGGCCCCCGCGGCCGACCTGACGACGGACGGCCCCCGGGGCCCGGCGCGGCGCTCCAAGGCGGGAGTCGCCCTCCTCGCGGCCGCGCTCGATTCGCCCGTCATCCCGGTCGGGGCCTCGTGCACGCGGCCGAAGTTCGTGAATTCGTGGGACCGCTACATGCTCCCGATGCCGTTCTCCCGCTGCATCGTTCGCACCCGCCCGGCCGTCTTTCGCGAGCCGGGGGAGAGCGACGAGAGCTATCTTCGCCGCCTCGACGCGGAGATCGACCTCGCGACCGAGGAAGCCGACGGGATCTGCGGCGTCACGGGCGCTCCTCGCGGACGCGAGGCGGCGGCGCCCGGAGAGGACGATGACGACTGACCGGCTCACCGTCACTCCCGCGGATGTGAAGGCCGCGCACGAGCGGATCGCGCCGTACGTCCACCGGACGCCCGTCGTCACGTCGCGGACGCTGGACGCCCGGACGGGAGCGCGCCTCTTCCTGAAGTGCGAGACGTTCCAGAAGGTCGGGGCCTTCAAGGCGCGCGGCGCCTTCTCACGGCTGCTCCTCCTCTCCCGCGAGGAGCGGCGCCGCGGCGTCGTGGCCTTCTCGTCGGGAAACCACGCGCAGGCCGTGGCGCTCGCGGCGCGGACGCTCGGCGTTCCCGCCACGATCGTCATGCCGACGGACGCGCCCGGCCTGAAGCTCGCCGCGACCCGGGGCTACGGGGCGGAGGTCCTCCTCTACGACCGCCACGAAGAGAGCCGGGAGGCGATCGCGAGGCGGCTCGTCGAGGAGCGCGGCGCGATCCTCGTCCCCCCCTTTGACGACGACGCGGTCATCGCCGGCCAGGGAACCCTCGCCCTCGAGCTTCTCGCGGACGTTCCGGACCTCGATCTGATCGTCACGCCCTGCGGCGGCGCCGGCCTCCTCTCGGGCGTCGCCGTGGCGGCGAAGGGGGAGCGCCCGGAGATCCGCCTCTACGGCGTGGAGCCGGAGGCGGGCGACGACGTCCGGCAGTCTGTCGCGAAAGGGGAGCCCGTCTCCATTCCCGTCCCCGTGACGATCGCGGACTCCCTCCAGACGACGCGCCCGTCCGAGCGGACGCTCCGGATCGTCCGCGCTCTCATCTCCGCGATCCTGACGGTCTCCGACGACGAGATCCGCCACGCCATGGCCGTCGCCGCGGCGCGGCTCAAGCTCGTCGTCGAGCCGGGGGGCGCGGCGGGCCTCGCCGCGGTCCTCGCGGGGCGCGTCCCGTCGCTCGCGGGGCGGCGCGCCGGCGTCGTCCTGTCCGGCGGCAACGTCGACCCGGAGCTCTTCGGACGGCTCGTGGCCGGCGTCCCCGTCTAGAAATAGACGTTGAAGCCGCCGCCGGCCTGCCAGGAGTTCGCGCTCATCCCGATCTGCGTCACCGCGTCGACGTCGAGGAAGACGTAGCGTCCTTCGACGCGGAGCGAGAGGGCGCGGGCGACGCGGATGTCGACACCGGCCCCGGCGTGGAACGCGAACTTGTTCTCGATGAAATTCTCCTGCTGCACCTGGGGACCGCTACCCGTCCCCCAGATCCGGTAATAGCCGACTCCGCCGAGGAGGTACGGCTGGACCCGGAGGTTCGGCAGCAGGTAGGCGATCAACGAGAGCTGGACCGGAACCTGCTGGACGTGGAGTGACGCCGCCCCATCCACGTACTTGTCGCTCCGGTATCCGGCGAAGAGCTCGGCGGCCAGGACGCCGGTGAAGCGCGTGAGCGCCTGCGCGCCCACGAGGACCGTCCCCTGCGTCCCACCCGTGGCCTGCGCGTAGAAGCCGAGGGGCCCCGCGCCCGTTCCCGGGTCGGCGTAGGGCTGGCCCGAGGCATCGGCCGGCGCCAGGAGCGGCAGGATCAGGACGGCGGCGGCGGTGAGAAGGAAGCGGGATCGCATCGCGTCCTCCCAGTGTACGGGGACGGAGACCGGGCGTCCCGGCGAGGCGGGCTGCGGCCGCGCCGGCGATGGCCGATAATCGTGCCGACCGGTGAGACGCCGCACCTGGAAAGACGAGCTGGCAACGCTCCTGATCGCCACGGGGGCGCAGCTTCTCGTTCTCCGGGCCGCCGACTGGGCCCGGGCGAATCTCGACACCCAGGAGCTCGCGGTCCGGTTCGTGGAGAACCGCTTCTTCTTCCTGCCCGAGATCCTCTCGGTCGTCCTCGTCTGGCTCGTCGTGCGGCTCGTGAGGAGCCTTCTCGACTTCCGGGGGATGCGCTTCGGGGAGTGGATCCGGTCGTCGGCGGTGCTGGTCGGGTTTGGCGCGGCGTTCGTGCCCGTGGCTCACCTCGACCAGCTGGCCCGGTTCCTCGTGAACGTCTTCGGCGTCTCGAGCCTCGAGCCCTACCTCGAGTCCCTCTCGGCCTCCCCCTTCTACGGGCTCCTGCATCGGAACACGACGCTCCGCCTCGGCATCGACCTCGTCGGCTTTCTCGTTTTTCTCGCCGCGCTGCGGTTCATGAGGCCGTCGTCCCCCGACGTGGTCGCGGCCCACGACGCCGCCCGTTTCGGCGAGTTCGTGCGCGCGGGCGATCTCTATCTCAAGGCGGGAGACGTTTCCGGAGCCAAGCAGATGTTTCGCAAGGGAAAGGCGTGGGCCCGCCTTGCCGCGCTCGAGCAGCGCGAGGGGGACGAACGCGCCGCGGCCGAACTGTACGAAAAGGGGGGCGACGCCTTCGCCTGGGAAGCGTCCCGCGCCTGGGAGGCCGCCGGGGATTCCGCGCGGGCCCGGTCCCTGATCGATGCGGCCATTGCGGCCGCTCGCGCGGGCGCGCGATGGGACCGGCTCGCCGAGATCGCCGAGGCCACCGGGGATCACGCCACGCTCGCGGAGGCCTGCCGCCGGCTGGCCGAGGCGCAGCCGGCCGGTCCCGTGAAGGCGGCGCTCTGGAAGCGGACGGCCGAGGCGGCCCGCGCCGCCGGTCGGCCCCTCGAGGCGGCGGAGGCCTTTCGCCAGGCGCAGGAATTCGAGAAGGCGGGGGAGATGTACCTCGAGGGATCGCGCCCGGTGGAAGCGGTCCGAGCCTTCGAGCGGAGCGGGGCACTGGACCGCGCGGCCGTGGCGGCGTCGGCGGCCGGGGACCCCCGCGCGGCGCACGAACTGGCCGCGCGCGACGCGGAGGCCCGCGGCGACCTTTCCGGGGCGGCGGACGCGTGGCGGAAGGCCGGGCAGGTCCTCCGGGCCGCGGCCCTCTTCGAGCGGCTCGGGGAACATGCGCACGCCGCCGAAGCGTGGACGGAAGCGGGACGCGCCGAACGCGCCGCCCCGCTCTGGGAGCGGTCGGGTGACCTCGCACGCGCCGCCGACGCCTGGGAAGCGGCGGGGCAGGCGGAGAAGGCCGCCTCCCTCCACACCCGGCTGGGTCAGTTCGACAAGGCCACGGCGCTCTACCGGGCGGCCGGGAAGCTCCCGCTCGCCGCGGAGGCGCTCCGGGCGGGCGGGCGACACGAGGAGGCCGCCCAGCTCTTCGCCCGCGTCGGCCGCGGCCTCGACGCCGCCCGCTGCCTTCTCGCCGCCGGGCGGAAGGACCGGGCCTGGGAGGAGCTCGTGGGGGTCCCGCGCGGCGAGGCGGGAGTGGCCGAGACGTTCTCCGATCTCGCGAAAGCGCATCTCGAGATCGGCGAGGCTCTCGACGCCGTGCACGTGATGCGCGAGCTCCTCGGACGCAGCCCGGTGACGGCCGAGAATCTCGGCGCCTACAAGCTGCTCCTTCGGGCGCTCCGCGAGGCGGGCGACCCGTCCGAGGCGGCGGAACTCGGGCGCGTCGCCGCGTTCGACGCCTCCGTGCTCGAGGGGAGCCCGCTCGTGCCGGCCGCCGTCGCGGCGCCTCTCCCCCAGCCGGACGCGCTCATGCCGGCCGCCCTCGTCCGGACGCCGCCGGCGGTGAACCGGACGGGCGCCCGCCGCCTTCCGATCCGGCCGTCCGGGAGCACGATCCCGGCCTACACGACGCCGGCCGCGCCCCCGACCGGCCCGGCCCCGTCGCTCGGCACGCCCGAGAAACCCGAGGAGCGGTACGAGATCGTGGCCGAGCTGGGGCGGGGCGGGATGGGGGTCGTCCACAAGGCGCTGGACCGGAAGCTCGACCGCTACGTCGCTCTCAAGATCCTCCCGTGGCAGCTCCGGAGCGACGAGACGGCGATGCGCTACTTCATCCGCGAGGCGAAGGCGATCGCGGCGCTCCGTCACCCGAACATCGTCGCGCTCTACGACTACGGCGAAGGGTTCGGGAGCCTCTACCTCGCGATGGAGTACCTCGAGGGGCCGAACCTCCAGAAGGTGATGAAGACGGAGCCGGAGCGGGTGAAGGAGAACTGGCTCGAATGGTTCGTCCAGTCGGCGCGCGGCATCGCGGCGGCGCACTCGAAGGGGATCCTCCACCGCGACCTGAAACCGGCGAACCTGCAGCTCGACGAGCACGACATCCTCCGGATCCTCGACTTCGGCCTCGCCCTGCCGCAGGCCGACGCCGGAGGAACCTCGAAGCTGATCGGCAGCCCGGCCTTCTTCCCGCCGGAGGTGCTTCGCGGCGAGCTGCCGAGCCCGGCCTCGGACGTCTACTCCCTCGGCGCGGCGTTCTACACGCTGGCGACGGGGCGCTGGCCGTACGTGGGCGACGACGTCCTCGTGGCGCGCCTCGAACGCGACCCCGACGACCCCCGCCCCTTCGCGTCGTACCTCACGGAGGCGGAGGTGGAGGTGCTGCTCAAGTGCCTCGCCCGGTTCCGCCCCGACCGCTACCCCGACGGCGGCGAGCTCCTCGGCGCGCTCCTCGCGATCGAGAGGTGACGCGGCGCTCTTCCGCGCCGGTTCATCTGCATCATGGGGGGCGATTGCCCGCGAGCG
>DATIWM010000078.1:0-14465 GCA_035519355.1 Thermoanaerobaculia bacterium
ACGAAACGGGGCCGACGACGGGTTGCGCATAGCCCGCCACGACGTTCCGGTATGCAAGTAAGGGCGTCATTTCGAGGAGGAGATGGCTTCCACCCAGCGGCCGATCATCGCAAAGTAGGCGTTCGCGTCTCCTTTTTCCCCGACCTCGGGCGAAAGGCGGATCGCCTTCCAACCGAGCTTTCCCGCGAGAAACTCGGGACCCTGCGCCGGCTGGTAGTCGGTGAAGAGGATCTCCCCTCTCTTTCCCGAGAGCTGCTGGACGAGGTCCGAGAGGTGTTGTGCGGTCGGCGGGATGCCCGGCAGCGGCTCGACGTAGCCGAGAACCGGGACGCCGAGGAGAAGGAGGAGGTAGTTGGCGTCCTTGTGATAGAGAACGACGCCGGGCGCTCCGGCCGCCTGCTCCTTCCATTTCGGGACCCGTTCGGCGACCACCTTCGCGAAAGACTCGGCGTTAGCCCGGTAGGTTGCCTCGTGCGGCGGGTCGAGCTGGGCGAGGCGCCCGGCCAGGGCGCGTCCGACGGCGGCCATCCGCTCGGGGTCGAGGAAAAGGTGCGGGTTTCCCATCGGGTGGACGTCTCCGCGCGAGCGGTCGGTGTCGCCGCTCTTCTCGATGAGCGGGACCTGAGCGGCCGCCTCGAAGTATCCGCTCTGGCCGGGGAGGAGCTTCGCGTTCGACGCGCCCTGGAGGGCGGCCGGGAGCCAGCCCACCTCCAGCTCGGCGCCGACGGCCACGAGGAGGTCGGCGTTCCGGAGGGCGATGATCATCGTCGGCTTCGCCAGGAGGAAGTGCGGGTCGCGGTCGGGCGGCGCGAGGACGGTGACCTTCACGCGGTCTCCTCCGACGGTCCGGACGAGCATCCCGAGGTCCGACGTCGTTGCGACGACGTTCAGGGCGCCGTTCGCCGCGCCCGCCGCAACGAGAAGCATGGTGAGGAGGGCGGTCTTCATCATCGGACTCCTGTCAGAACTTGTGCGCCCCGTGGACGCCGAGGCTCACCTGAAACTGGAGGAAGAACTGGGCGAAGGACTGCTGGACGCCGTTGAAGGGAGCGCTGCACCATTCATACTGGGCGCGAAAGCGGGAGAACTCGGTCGGGTTGACGGTGAGCGCCGCGCTGAAGCGGCGGGTGGTCCCGAAGTTTTCCTCGAGGCCTCCGGTTTCGAGCCGGTTGGTCAGACCGGCCATGTCCCACCGGAGCCCCGCCTGCAAGCGGGGGAGGAGTCCGTAGACCGCCTGGACGTAGAAGCCGTTCTGCTGGAGCTTTCGCGGTGTGTCCACCGGAACGAGGTCCCCCGACACGGTGTGGAGGTTTCTCTGGCGGGTCAGGAACTCGCCCTGAACCGTCAGGTCTCCCTGTCCGAAGGGGCGCGGGTCGTCATGCTTGAAGACCGCGTCGAAGCCCCCGAACCAGCTCGTCCCCTGGCTCGCCACGTCGCCGACCTGGTCCTGGAACATCGTGTCGTAGCCGCCGGAAACGCCGAGCTGGAGGGCGTCGGAGTAGCCGACGTCGGGCGAGACTTTGACGAAGCCGGTGAAGAGTCGCGGGCCGGCCTTCGACGAGAGAGCGAGGTTCTCGTCCGGGCCGAGGTAATTGGCGACGCCCGGGTTCGTCCCCTGCAGCGCCTCGGCGCCGACGAGGAGGTAGACGGGCGTCTTCGGGAGGTACTCGACCTGGACCCCGACCTCGTCGATTGCGCCGCCGAGGAGCATCGCGTACGGGAGGTTCTGGTCGACGAAATCCCACTGGTGCGGATGTTGTTTGTTGGCGTAGCCGATGTCGCTGAAGAACTGGCCCGCCTTGATCGAGAGGCCGGGGAGGAGCTTCCGGGTCCGGATCCAGGCCTCTTCCATCCCGATCTCGTCCGGGCTCACCGTGAGGATGGCGAGGGCGTCGAAATAGGGGTCGACGGCGGCGGAGAAGGCGAACTCGGTTTCACCGAGGTTAAAGCCTTGCGACAACTCCGGGAGCCCTCCCACGCCGGTGTTCGTGAAGCCATCCGCATTCGAATAGAAAGCCGGTGCGTGGCCTTTGTGGTCGTCGGCGTAGTAGAGCCCTTCGGCAATGACCGAGAGGGCGGGGTTGAAGGACGTTCCCGAGGTGACCTGTCCCGTCTCCCCCCACGTTGCGACGGGATAGGGGGTCAGCCCCGGGCTCGTCACGGGACCCGTCTTACGGTTTTCGGCCGCGGGCGGGGTCGGTGACGGCGTCGGAGTGGGCGTCGGGGCAGGGCTGGCGGTCAGCATTCGCTTCAGCTCCTCGAGCTGTCTCTGCATCTCCGCCTGCTCCTTCTGGAGCGCTTCGATCTTCTTCTCGAGGGCCTTCCGGTCCTCTTCCGGCGTCTGGGCCGGGAGGGGAAGGGCTGGAATCACGCCGACGCCGATGAAAGCGACGAGGGCGGCCGTTCGCAAGTGCATGGCATCTCCTTCCTGTCGCGTTTTGTCGGGAATGGGGAACGCGCGTCAGGCGGAGACGGCCGGCGGGCTGCGGGGCGAGGTGCTCGAGACCGGGGGCGGGGCGGCGAGCCGCTCGATCGCGGGCTCGGCCGGACGGGGTCTTTCGGCGACAGGTGAGATGAGGAAGGCGACGCCGGCACGCGGTGCATCGCCGACGTGCTGCCGGGCCGCCTGGCAGGCGGGGCACCAGCGGTCGTCGAGGCTCCCCTCGTGCCGGTGCGGGAATCCTTCGAACGCGAAGGCGAGCACGACGGCGAGAATCGCCGCCACGGCAAGCGCCCGTCGCACCCTTTTCGCGTTCACAGAGAAGGAGATTACCAGCCTCGGATGGGCCGAGCGTCTTTACGACCGCGAAAGCTAGAATGGGCCGCGGATGAGACGGATCCTAGGCTCCGTTCTCGCGGCGTTACTTCTGGCGCCGCTGGCGGCCGGCCCGGCCCGGCGGACCGTGCCATTCGTCCACCTCGCGGACTGCTGCTGCGACGCCACAACGCCGCCGGACAAGTGCTGCTGCCGGACCGGCGAGCGGGCGCCGGGCGGCGTGGAGGGGATCGGGAAATCCTGCCGTTTCCCGCTCGGCTCCCCGGAAGCGGCACGCGACGGCACCGATACGAAAGCCCTTCTGAGCTGGCACGAGGATTCTTCTCCCGCCCCCCGCGCCGCGGCGGCTCCGGAGGTCCGGCCCGGGCCGCCCGGCTCTCCGTGGCTCTGCGCGCCCGACCACGTTCCGCTCCTCCCCGCCTGATACCGGATCGATTCGGGACAACCCGACTCTCGGGAATCAGGACAGGCGCTCCCCGTGACGTGGGGGCGCCGGAAGAGGAGTTTGATGATGAGAGGAACTCGATCGCGAACCCTGTTCTTGGGTTCGGCGGCCGTTGTCTGTCTCGCTCTCGTGATCCCCTCGCGAGCGCGCTCGTGTTCCATTTGCCGGTGCGGCGACCCGACGTTCAATGCCCTCGGAACGGACGTCTTTTCCGCGGGAGCGTTCCGGATCGCCGTCGACTGGGACCGGATGGAGAAGTCGCAGGGCCCGCCCGAAGAGAGCGAATCCCAGGTTTCGAACACCGTCACGGCCACGGTGTCGTACTCCTTCGGTGACCGGCTGAACCTCGTGGCCCGGGTCCCGTACAGCTTCAAGTCGCTGACGGGCGCGATGGACGGGGTCCCGGAGACCACGGACACGCACGGCCTCGCCGACCCGGAGTTCTTCGCCTGGTTCCGGCTCTGGGCCTCGCCCCTCGAGGCGGGGATCGGCCGGCGGACCTGGGTCTCGGTCCAGGTCGGCGTGAAAACCCCCTGGGGGCAGGACGACCTGACCGGCCCCGACGGCGTGCGGCTGGACGAACATGCCCAGCCGGGTACGGGCTCGACGGACGTCTTTGCTGGCCTCGGGGGCTTCTATCTGCTCGACGTCGGGTCCTCGCTGTTCGGGTCGGCGCAGTACCGGTGGACCGGGACGAACACGTACGGCTACCAGTACGGCCGGATCTTCCTCGCCAACTTCGGCTACGAGCGAAAGCTGGGCCCGGTGGTCGACGCGGTCCTCGAGCTGAACTATCGCTGGGCCGGCGAGGACACCGTGGATTCCTCCGGGGAGAAGGACCCCGACACGGGCGGATCCATTCTCTACGTGACCCCCCGCGTTCTCGTGAACCTCGGAGGGGGCTTCGTGGCGCGGGCCTCCATCCTGATCCCGACGTTCAGGAGCCTGAACGGCTACCAGACGGAAAAGGCCATCGCGAGCGCCGGGCTGACGTACTCGTTCTGACGCGGCGGACCGCGCGCCTTCCCTATACTCGTCCCGTGGCGATCCTCGAGGCGCGCGGCCTCACCCGCATCTACCGCCTCGGAGAGGAGCGGATCGCCGGCATCCGGGACGCGAGCTTCTCGGTCGCCGGGGGGGAGTTCGCCGTCCTTGCCGGCCCTTCCGGGAGCGGCAAGACGACGCTCCTGAATCTCCTCGGGCTTCTGGACCGCCCGGACGAGGGGACGCTTCTCTTCGAAGGGCGCGACGTGTCGGACGTCCCAGACCGCGAGAGGTCGCGACTCCGGCGCGAGCGGATCGGCTTCGTCTTTCAGACCCACCAGCTCGTCCCGGTCCTGACGGCCCGGGAGAACGTGGCGCTCGCCCTCTGGATCCGCGGTGTCGCCGAGGGGGAGTGCCGGCGCCGCGCCGGCGAGGCGCTCGACGCCGTCGGGCTGCCGGGTCTCGCGGAGAGACGGCCGGACGCCCTTTCCGGAGGCCAGCGGCAGCGCGTGGCCGTGGCGAGGGCCCTGGTCGGGCAGCCGGCCGTCATCCTCGCCGACGAGCCGACGGCCTCCCTCGACTCGGAGACGGCTCTCCGCCTTCTCGACCTCTTCGACACGCTCCATCGCGAGCGCGGCGTGGCCTTCGTCTTCTCGAGTCACGACCCGCAAATCGTGAGCCGCGCGCGCCGACGCCTCCGTCTCCGGGACGGGCGGATCGAGTCGGACGACGAGTTGCCGGCCGGCGGAGCCATCGCATGAGTCTTCGCTGGTGGCGCCTCGCGGGCCGGAACCTTCTCCGTCACCGGCGGCGGACGTTCCTGACCGGCTCGATCGTGGTCGTGGGCTTCGTGGCCGTGACGATGACGGCCGGCTTCATGGCTCAGACGTTCAATGCCCTCCGGAAGGCGACGATCGACGGCCTCGGCGGGCACGTTCGTCTCTTCGACCCGCGGGCCGAGGGCAAGACGGACGAAGAGGCGCAGGCCTTCCTTCTCGACGACTGGGAGGGGCTGGCGCGCCTCATCCGCGAGGACCGGCGCGTGGTCCGTGTCCTTCCGAAGCTCTCCTTCTTCGGCCTCGCGGTGAAGGGGGAGAAGAGCGTCGCGTATCTCGGCACGGGGACGGACCCGGAGCTGGAGAGGGCCTCGGGGTACGCCCCGGAGATGGTCGTGGACGGAGCCTTCTTCTCGAGCGGAGACGCCGACGAGGTGATGCTGGGCGCGGGCCTCGCCCGGTCGCTCGGGGCGAAGGCCGGAGATCTCATCACCGTGATGACGACGACGCCCGACGGGGCGCTGAACGCCGTCGACGCCGCCGTCACGGGCATCCTCCAGTACCCGATCAAGGAGATCGACGACCGGCTTCTGTTCCTGCCGTACCGGGCCGCGGCACGACTCCTGAAGGCGGAGGGAAAAGTCCACGTCCTGGCCGTCCGGCTCGCCGACGACGACCAGACCGACGCCGCCGCGCGGCGCTTTGCCGAGGTCGCCCGGGCGGCCGGCCGGCCGGTGGCCGTGAAGACGTGGCTCGAGACGGCGGCCTTCTACAAACAGGTGCGCCTCCTCTACATCGCCATCTTTCTCTTCACGGGCCTCGTCCTCGCCGTCGTCATCGTCCTCGCGGTCGCCAACACGATGACGATGTCGGTCTTCGAGAGGACGCGGGAGATCGGGACGCTCCTGGCCATCGGGATGGACCGCGGACAGGTGAAGAGGCTCTTCCTCTACGAGGGGCTCCTTCTGGCCGTGGGCGGCGCCCTTCTGGGGGCCGCCGCCTCGCTCCTCGTCCGGGCGATCCTCAACGCGATGGGACTCCAGATGCCCCCGCCGCCGGGGGGTACGCGCGGGGCCGTCCTGATCGTCCGCTTCTTCCCGATGGCCTACGTCGTGAGCTTCGCCCTGATGACGGCCACGCTTCTCGTCGCTTCGTGGTGGCCCGCGCGGCGGGCGTCCCGGTTGAACCCGGTCGAGGCGCTCGCGCATGTCTGACCGGCGGGCGACCGTTCTCGCGGCGCTCCTCGCGGCGGGGACCGCGCTCTCCTCGGATCCGGACCCCCGCGCGCTCCTCCGGCGGGCCGAACGGGGTCGCGCCGCTTTCGGCGAGGGGGTCCTGACGGTCCGGGTCACGCTCTCCGGCGCTGCGGAGAGGCCGGCCCCGGCGCCGGCCCGGTTCGAGGTCGCGGTGAAAGGGAGGAGGTCACGTCTGAAGTTCCTCGAGCCGGGCGACGCGGGGAAGGTCGTCGTCACCTCGGCGGGAGAGACGTGGCTTCTGCTGCCGACCGCGAAGAGCCCCATCCGGATCCCGTCCAGCCAGCGGGTCCGCGGCGGCCTCTCGGCGGCCGAGATCTCGCAGCTCAGCTTCGCGGACGACTACGACGCGGTTTTCGAACGCCCGGACGATCTCGACGGGCGGAGGTGCGCGGTCCTCCGCCTCGCGGCGAAGAAGGGAGTGCCGGTTTCCTATCCGGTCGTCCGCGTCTGGGTCGACGAAAAGGAGGGGCTCTACCGGAAAGCGGTCTTCCTCCTCGCGTCGGGGCGGACCGCGAAGGAGGCGACCTTCGACGCCTGGCGGACCGCGAAGGGGAGCCCGGTCCTCGAGCGGATGACGATCACCGACGCGCTGCGCCCCGGGACGACGGTGGTCGAGTACCTCGCTTACGACCCGCGCCCCGTCCCCGAGGCCTGGCTCGACCCCCGGACGGCACGCGGAGAGTGAGAGTTGGGCCCGAAAGGTCCACAATGGGGGGATGCCGGCGCACGTGGAGGCCCCTCTTCCGTTGAAGACGGTGGTCCGCAAGCT
Source organism: Thermoanaerobaculia bacterium (assembly GCA_035519355.1). Classification (GTDB taxonomy): domain Bacteria; phylum Acidobacteriota; class Thermoanaerobaculia; order UBA5066; family UBA5066; genus DAOMFB01. The sequence continues at coordinate 7,007 of DATIWM010000078.1, forward strand.
CGCCAAGCGGTACGGGGTTCTGGAGAAGACTCCCGCGAGCGGAGCCTTCGAGCTGATCCTCTGGGAGAACGTGGCGTATCTGGCTGACGACGGGCAGCGCGAAAAGGCCCTGGCCCTCCTGAAGAAGAGCGTGGGAACGACGCCCAGGGCGGTCCTGAACGCTCCGGCCGCGGCCCTTCGCGCCGTCGCGCGGCACGGCATCCTGGCGGCGCGCTTTGCCGAGAAACTGCGCGAAGCGGCCCGGATCGCGGTCGACGAATACGACGGGGATCTGGACCGGGTCGTGGCCGGGCCGGTCCCGGCGGCCAAGAAGGCGCTCCGCCGCTTCCCCGGGATCGGTAACCCCGGCGCGGAAAAGATCCTCCTCTTCCTCCGGCGCCATCCGTCGCTGGCGGCGGAGTCGAACGGCCTCCGCGTCCTGACCCGGCTCGGCCTCTGCCGCGACGAAAAGAGCTACGCGGCGACGTACGCCGCCGCCTGCGAGGTGGCGAGCCGGGAGCTGGGGGACGACATGGACGTCCTCTTGACGGCTCATCGCCTCCTGCGCCGGCACGGCCAGGAACTCTGCACGCGCTCCGCGCCGAAATGCGAGGCGTGTCCGCTCCGGGAGGACTGCCGCTACGCCCGCGGGATCGAGAGCGCGAGGCGCCGGCCGACCTAGCCCTTCGGCGCGCCGGCCGTCGTGATCGTCTCGAGACCGTGCCCGCCCGGGCCCGCCTCGCTCCGGTGGAGGCGCCAGGAGAAGAAGAGGCCGAAGAAGCCGAGGAGCGAGAAGAGCCACATGCCGGCGGCGTAGCCCCCGGGGTTCTGCGCGCTGGCGTGGAAGAGGTCGTTGAGCCCCCCGATGGACCAGCTGACGACGGCCCAGCCGATCTGCTGACAGAGCGTCATGAGGGCGTAGGCCGTCCCGAGCTTCTTCTCGTCGACGAGGTACGCGACCGAGGGCCACATGACGGCGGGGATGAGGGAGAACGAGATCCCCATCATGGCGACGGGGACGCCGATCGGGAGCCGCGTGTAGGCGAGGAGGAGGAAGACGGGGAGGAGGAGCGCCGAGCCGGCGGCCATCAGGAGGGCGCGCTTTCCGATCCGGTCGGCGAGAAGGCCGAAGAGCGGCGTGGCGATCATGGCGGTGAGCGGCAGGAGGCCGTTCAGGAAGCCGGCCGTCTCCGGCGAGACGCCGCGGGCGTCGGTGAAGAAGATGTTGGCGAAGCGGCGGAACGGGAAAATGGCCGAGTAGAACGTCACGCAGAGCCCGACGACCCACCAGTAGCCCCGGGTGAACCGGACGAGGTCGGCGAGGACGAGCTTGTCGGTCGATCCGCCGCTCCCGAGCGTGAACTGCCTCGCGGCACTTCGTTCGAGGAGGAAATAGACGACGCCGGAGACGATGCAGAGCCCGCCGACGGCGGCGGCGAGCAGGAGCGGCGGCTGCCACGACCCGAAGAGAGAGGAGGCCCAGCTCCTCGAGTTGTCCGCCGCCACCGATCCGAGGCGGGCGATCGTCAGGTTGATCGCCATGGCGAAGGAGAGTTCCTTCCCCTTGAACCACTTGGCGAGAGCGGTCGTGACCGCGACGATGAGCGGCTCGGACCCGAGGCCGAGGACGAACCGGCCCGCCATCATGAGCGGGAATCGGGGGGAGAGCGCGATGAGGAGGCCGGCTACGGCCGCGATCGTCCCGAACAGAAGGACCGCCCGCGTCGTCCCCGCGCGGTCGATGATGACGCCGCCGAGCAGGAGGACGAGGAGCGCCGCAACGTTGTAAGCGGAGTCGAGAAGGCCGATCTGGGCCTGCGTGAAGCCGAGCTGGCTCTCGAGGAGCGGCCCGACGGGGTTCATCGCGTCGAAGACGTAGTAATTGGCGAACATCCCGAGACTGACGAAGACGAGAACGAGCCAGCGCCAGGCGCGGGTCGGCTCGGGGCGGTCGGCGAGGGCGGCCGTCAATGGCATGAAGCGCGGAGCTTACTGGGTTCCCGCCGCCTTGAGGTACTTGTCGAACCAGTGGACGAGCAGAGCGCCCGCCCGGATCCGGTTCGGGAGCTTCCGGAAGAAGTGACCTTCGTCGGGAAGAAGGACGTACTCGACCGGGATCTTCCTCGCGTTCAGCCTCTCGACGAGCTGGGCCGCCTCCAGGGAGGGAACGATCGTGTCGTTTCGCCCGTGAAGGACGAGAACCGGTGCCTTGACGAAGTTGGCCTTCAGAACGGGGGAGAGGTTCTTCAGGAGCTCGGCCTGCTTCTGCGGGTCGCCATACTCTGCCTTCGAGATCTCGGCCACCCAGGGCTCGGTGTTCTCGAAGAAGCCCAGGAGACTGACGATGCCGGAGAGGTCGGCGCCTGCGGCGAAGTCGACCGGATAGGCCGTCAGGGCGGCCACCGTGATCCACCCGCCGTAACCTCTCCCCATGATCCCGACGCGCGCCGGGTCGGCGATCTTCTTCTCCACCACCCAGTCCCGGCAGGCCTTGACGTCCCGCATGACGTCGACGCGCCTGGCCTGGTCGTCGAGGGCCAGGAAGGTCCGGCCGAAGCCCGACGAGCCCCGGACGTTCGGCGCGAGGACGGAGATTCCCTGCGCCAGAAGCGCCTGGTAGTCGGCCCGGTAGGACGGCATTTCCTCCCCCTCCGGGTCCTCGTGGAAGGAGAGAACGAGGGGTCCGGGCCCTTTGGCCCTCTTCGCCCGGTAGAGCCAGCTCCAGAGGGGCTTTCCGTCGAAGGCCGTGATCTTCACCCGTTCGGGCTTCACGAGCGCCGAGAGGTCGACGCCGTCGTGAGCGCTCTTCGTGATCTGCACGAAGCGGCCCGTCTTCAGGTCGAGAACCCAGAGGTCGCTCGGGCGGGTCGGGCCCGAAAGCGAGACGGCCAGCTTCGTGCCGTCTCTCGAGAGCGAAAGGCCCTCCGCGATCTCGCCCGGCAGGGCGGGCCCCGGAGCGAGCGCCCTTTTCTTCAGGTCGTAGAAACCCAGCTCGCTCCGCCCGGCGGCGTTCCAGAGGAGGACCGCCCGGGTCCCGGCCTCGTCGATCACGAACGTGGACAGCTCGGCGTCGTCGCGGGCGGCGAGGACCTGGAAGGGGCCCGGCTTTCCCTCCGCGAGGTCGATCCGGCCGAACGCCGTCATTTCCCGGCCGGCGTTCGTCGCGACGTAAACGGACTTCCCGTCGGGCGCGAGGCGCCCCTGATAGCGCGCCGGTCCCTCATGGGGCGTCAGCGGCGTCTCGGCCTTCGTGGTCGCGTCGACGAGAGTGAGGTCCGAGTGGCCACGCTGCGGGCTTCGCAGGAGGAGGAGCGTCTTTCCGTCACGTGAGAAGTCCAGGAGGCCGCCGCTGCCGCGGTTCTGGGCCGCGAGAGAGAGCGACCCCGTTCCGGCGTCCCAGATCCAGGCATCGATGTGCTTCCGGAGGCGCCGGTTCGAGGCGACGGCCAGCGACTTCCCGTCCTCCCGGAACGGGCCGAGGAGGTTCGTCTCGTTCCCGCCGTCCGTGATCCGCTTCGGGTCCGATCCGTCGGGGTTCACGATCCAGACCTGGGTGTTCATGCCGCCGCCGGGGGCGAGCAGGTAGGCGATCCGCGATCCGTCGGGCGACCAGGCCACCGGTCCGGCGGGATCCTCGGTCCGGATCAGCGGAACGGGCGCGCCCCCCTCGGCCGCGACGATCCACACCTGGGGCTGGCCGCTCGCGTCCGAGACGAAGGCGAGCCGCTTCCCGTCGGGCGAGAAGCTCGGAGACGTCGCGCCGCCGACCTTCATCAGGGCGGCCACGGACGCCTCGATCGGGTCGGATGCGGGGGCGGGCGTCTGGGCCGCGGACGGGAGGGCCGCCAGCAGGACGACGGGAAGGAGACGATGGAACGGCAGAAGCATGTTGCGAACACTCCTCATCGGAATTCCCCGGCGGCGGCGGTGACGTCAGACCGGGTCACGGGCGGATTCTCGCAGGGAGGGGGAGGGCGTGCTAACGTGAAGTCGGCTCTCATCGGGGTTTCCCGGGGGAGACCGGCCCGGCGTATTCCGCATCGCTCCGCCCCGACGCCTCTCACTTCCCCGGAAGGAGACAGCGCATGAGCACCCCTCTCGCCGCCCGCCCCCGCGTCACCCCGCCCTCCCTCCGGGCGAAGAAAGCCCGCGGCGAGCCGGTCACGATGGTCACGGCCTACGACTATCCGTCGGCGCTCGCAGCGGACCGGGCAGATCTCGACGCGATTCTCGTGGGCGACTCGCTCGGCATGGTCGTCCTCGGCTACGACGACACGCTTCGCGTGACGATGGAGGAGATGCTCCACCACGCCCGCGCCGTGGCCCGGGCGCGGCCGCGGGCCCTCCTCGTCGGCGACATGCCGTTCCTCTCGTATCAGACCTCCGTCGTGGATGCGATGAGGAACGCGGGGCGATTCCTGGCCGACGGCGGCATGGACGCCGTGAAGCTCGAGGGGGGGGCCGAACGCGCCGCCACGGTCCACGCCCTCGTCGACGCCGGGATCCCCGTCATGGGACACATCGGCCTCACGCCGCAGTCGATCCGCGCCCTCGGCGGCTACCGCGCGCAGGGAGGGACGGCGGCGGCCGCCCGCCGTCTGCTCGAAGACGCGCTGTCGCTCGAAGAGGCGGGCTGCTTCGCGACCGTCCTCGAGGCCGTCCCGGACCGGGTCGCGGCGCTCATCACGAAGAGCCTCTCCATCCCGACGATCGGCATCGGCGCGGGAGCGGGCTGCGACGGGCAGGTGCTCGTCTTCCACGACGTGGTCGGGCTCCAGGACAGCCTCGCGCCCCGCTTCGTGAAGCGCTATGCGGGCCTTCTCGAGGAGGCGCAACGAGCGCTCGAGGCCTATGGGCGTGACGTCGCCGAAAGACGCTTCCCCGGACCGGAGCACGCCTACGCGATTCCGGACGAGGAATGGGACCGGTTCCGGCGGGATCTGGAGGCGGATCCCCCCGTTCGGCTCCCGCGAAAGGCGCCCGTCGCTTGGTGACGATCGTCGGCACCGGGGCGCTCGCGACGCTGCTCGCGGCCCGGCTCGGATCGATCGGCCCCGTCACCGTCCTCGGCTCGTGGGCCGAAGCGCTCGCCGCCTTTAGGGACCAAGGCTCGCTCCTCGAAACGGAAGAGGGGACGCTGCGCGTCCCCGTCACCGCGACGTCCGATCCGGCCGACTGCCGCGGGTCGAGGCTGGCTTTCGTCCTCGTGAAGGCCGGCGCGACCGGCAGGGCCGCCGGGATGATCCGGTCCTTCCTTCCGCCGGACGGCCTGGCCGTGACGCTCCAGAACGGCCTGGGGAATTCCGAGACACTAGCCGGGGCGCTGGGTCCGGAACGCGTGGTGACGGGGGCGGCGGAGGTCGGTGCGACGCTCGTTTCGCCGGGGCGCGCCCGCCCGGGCGGAGGGAGGCGGATCTCTCTCGCCGCCCACCCGAAGGTCGCGGAGGTGGAGGCCCTTCTCTCCCGGGCGCTCTTCGAGGTCTCGATCGTTCCGGATGCCCGGCGACTCCTCTGGGAGAAGCTCTCGGCCACGGCGCCGCTTCTTCCGCTGACGGCCCTTCTCGGAGTGACCAACGGCGAGGTCTTGAGGCGCCCCTCCGCCGGAGCCCTTCTCGATGCCGCGGCGCGGGAAGTCGTCGCGACGGCGACGGCGGCCGGGATCTCTCTTCCGGCCGGCGATCCGGGAGCGGCGGCGCGACGCGTGGCCTTTTCGACGGCCGGAAACGTCTCGTCGATGCTGCAGGACGTCCGGCGCGGGGTCCCGACTGAGGTCGACGCGATCAACGGCGCAGTCGTCGCGGAGGCCGGGCGGCTGGGCGTGCCGGCTCCGGTGAACGAGACGCTCTGGCTGGCGGTTCGCGCGCTCGACGAGAAGGGGACGGCATGAGGGTCCTCACGGAGGCCGGCGGAACCCGGGACCTCCGGCGGGGGCTCCGGGGCTCCGTGGGGCTCGTCCCGACGATGGGAGCGCTGCACGACGGGCATCTGTCGCTCGTACGGCGGGCCCGGGCAGAGAACGACGCGGTCGCGGCCAGCATTTTCGTCAACCCGACGCAGTTCGGCCCCGGAGAAGATCTTGCGGCGTACCCGCGAAGCCTCGCGGGAGATCTCGCGCGGCTCGAAGCCGAAGGGGTCGACCTCGTCTTCACGCCGGATGCGGCGGCCGTCTACCCGCCCGGCTTTCAGACGTGGGTCGTCCCGGGGCCGCTCGCCGAGCCGCTCGAGGGGGCGCGCCGCCCGGGACACTTTCGCGGCGTCCTGACCGTCGTGTCGAAGCTCCTTCACGTGGTCGAGCCGGACCGCGCCTACTTCGGCCAGAAGGACGCGCAGCAGGCGATCCTCGTCCGCCGGATGGTGGCGGACCTCGACCTCCCGGTCGGGATCGTCGTCTGCCCGATCGTGCGCGAGCCGGACGGCCTGGCCCTGAGCAGCCGGAACGCCTACCTCACTTCGGAGGAGCGGCGCGCCGCGCCGGTGCTCTACCGATCTCTCCGGGCCGTGTCGGGGGCGTGGGACGCCGGCGAGCGGCGCGGCGATCGGCTGCGCGAGGCCGCGCGGGCGGTTCTCGCCGCCGAGCCGCTCGCGGCCCCCGACTACGTCTCGGCGGCCGATCCCGAGACGCTGGCCGAAATCGAGACGGCGACCGGCCGGGTGCTCGTTTCGATGGCGGTCCGTTTCGGGACGACGCGTCTTCTCGACAACATCCTCCTCCCCGAGGGGAGCGGGCTCTAGAACCGGAGGAACCGATGCTTCTCGCGGTCGACATCGGCAACACCACGATCACGCTCGGTCTCTACGACGGGGAGAAGCCGGGACCCCGATGGCGACTCGAGACGGTCCGCTCGCGCCTTCCGGACGAGTACGGCCTGACGATCCTCGCGCTCCTCGCCGGCGCGGGGCTCTCGAAGGGAGACGTCTCGGCCGCCGCCCTTTCTTCCGTCGTCCCCCCGCTGACGGGGACCTGGGTGGAGGTCTTCCGCCGGTCGCTCGGCGTCGAGCCCCTCGTCGTCGAGACGGGTGTGAGGACCGGTGTTCGGGTTCTCTACGACGACCCGAAACAGGTCGGCGCCGACCGGATCGTGAATGCCGCCGCCGTCAAGGCTCTCTGGGGCGGCCCGGCCTGCATCGTCGACTTCGGAACCGGGACCACCTTCGACGCGCTCTCCGCGCGAGGCGAATACCTGGGAGGGGCCATCGCGCCGGGGATCGGCATCGCCGCGGAAGCCCTTCACGCGCGGGCGGCGAAGCTCCCGCGGGTCGATCTCGTCCGGCCTCCCTTCGCCATCGGGCGGAACACCGAGCACGCGCTGCAGTCGGGGCTCGTCTTCGGCTACGTCGGGCTCGTCGAAGGAATGGTCGCGCGGTTTCGCGCCGAGCTCGGCCCGGAGATGAAGGTGATCGCGACGGGGGGCTACGGCGAGCTGATCGCCAAAGAGACGCCGGTTCTGGGGGTCGTCGCGCCGTGGCTGACGCTCGACGG
>DATIWM010000079.1:0-4013 GCA_035519355.1 Thermoanaerobaculia bacterium
CGAGGAGATCCGAAACGAGAAAGACGGCGATCGCCGCCACGACGCCGCCGGCGCTCGCGGCGATCTCGGCCCACGTCGGGCCGATCGGGCTCGGGATGTTCATCGTGAAGACGCCCGCCACGACCGCGAGGACCACGCCCGCCGCGACCCGCCCCTTCCGCCAGAACGACCCGAGGACGCAGAGCAGGGCGATGGAGACCCCGGCGATCGCATCCAGCAAGGCGACGACGACACCCGTGAGGGAACCTCCCGAGGATCCGAGGACGACGGCCGACCCGTCTCCGAGCGCCGGGTAGCCTCTTCCCGAGAGAAGGAGCGGAAGACCGGCCAGCAGCGTCGCGGCCGCGATCGCCGGAGCCGCCGCCGCCCCCGAGAGCAGGGCGCTTCCCACGGTGGCGTTGAGGACGTCGCGCTTCAGGAGGGCGTCGAACGAGGCGAGTCGGGCTCCCCAGCGCTCGCGGGCGTTGCTCTCGCCCACGGACCACGCGGCGAAGACGAGGAGCGACAGCGGGAGATCGTAGAGGAGGAACCGGAATCCGCCCACGGCCCAGGTCGTCTGCCGCGCGTCGATGCTGCCGAGACCGGTGCCGTACCCCATGAGGGTCGCCAGGAGGACGTCGAAGAGAAGGCACGCCGCGACCATGACCCCGAAGACGACCCCGCCCGTCTCCACCCCGACCTCGCCCGCGTGGTACTTCTTCAGGAAGACGACGAGGAGTCCGATCAGGAGGGCGAAGGTCAGCCCGAACCGGACGAGCGTGAGGGCCACGTTCCCTCCGAAGTCGTCGCGGAAGCGACGGCCGTCGGCGTACTCCTCGAGGAGGATCCACCCGGCGAAGCTCTCTCCCGCGTACTGCACGCCGAGGTAGAAGACGACGTCTCCCGTCGCGAGGGCCGACCTCACGCGGTAGCGGAACAGGTGGTCGGTCCGGCCGCGCAGGACGGTCGGCCGCACGTCCTCGAAGACGGGATCCGGGGCGCCGGGGAAGGCGCGCGAGGCGACGAAGGCGTCGGCCCGCGGCCGGAGGAGGTCGGCCGTCGGGGCGGCGCCGGCGTCTTCCGCACGGTGGCGGCGCAGGGCCCAGAGGACGCGGCCGTCCATGCCGACGACGACCTCAGCGAAGGGGGGGAACTTCTCGAGCCCGAGCCGGAAGTAGGTCACCTTGTAGCCGCCGAGGCGCGGTCCCGCCACCGGATCCGTCGCCGCCGCGCGACGGCGCGCCGAGTCGAAGCGGAATTCCTTCTCGAGGATGTCGGAGTCTTCCCACGTCGTCACCCCGTACGCCCTCTCGAGGGGGACTCCGAGCCTTTCCGCCTCGGCATCGGCGATCCGCCGGGCGTCGCTCCGGCTGATCGCGAGCCCCCGCGGCTGGATGGCCGAGAAGCGCGGCAGGAGCACCCCGTAGACGGCGAGGCCCAGAAGCCCGGCGGCCGGGAGAACCCAGCGCCTCACAGGAGGTCCCCTCCTCCGAGTTTTCCGGGCCCCGGGCCGAACGAGATCCCCCCCATCCCCGGAGAATACGGAACCGGGCGGAAGATGTTTTTGCCCGCCCGGTTAGGATCGCGCCGTGCTCCATGCCCTCCTGCTGGCCGCTGCCCTCGCCGGCCGGGTCCCGGCTCTCGTCGAGTCGTACCTCGAGGCCTGGTTCGACACGTTTCCCTCCCGGGCCACCGAGGCCGGCAAGCCGGACTACGGTTGGAAGCTGGAGTCTCTCCCGGCCTCCCGGCGTGCGGAGTGGCTCGCGTTCAACCGCCGGACGGCCATGCGCCTCCGGGAGGCTCTCGCCGCGCCGGATCTCTCCCGCGACGACCGGCTCGACGCGGAACTCCTTCTCCACCATGTCGACCGCGTCCTCTTCGATTGGGGCGTCCGAAAGCGGCCCGAGCGCGACCCGCTCTTCTGGACGGAGATCCTCGCCGGCGCGCACGTTCATCTCCTCGTCCGCGACGACCTCCCGTTCGCCGAGCGGCATCTGCGGGCCCGGGCGCGGGCCCGGCAGATTCCCCGCCTCGCCGCGGAGGCCCGGGAGGCTCTCGCGACGACTCCCCCCTCCGACCTGGCCGCGGAACCCTGCCGTCTCGCGGCCTCGCAGGCCCGGGCGACGGCGGCCTTCTACGGCGACGGATTCATCGGCGCGGCGGCCGCCCTCGGTCCCGAGGCCGCGGGCGAGGCGGCCTCGGCCGGAGCCGCCGCGGCGACCAGCCTCCGCGCGCTCGCCGATTATCTGGACGGCGCCGCCCGGACGGCCACCGGCTCGTCCCGTCTCGGCTCGCTTTACGCCGAGAGCCTTCTCCGCGGCACCGGAGCCTCCGGGCCGGTCGACTCGCTCCTCGCCGCGGCCGAAGCCGCCCTCGTGGAGAAGCGGAAGGAGGCCGCGGCGTACGGGCGCTCGGTCTGGCCGGAGATCTTCCCCGCCGAACCGGCGCCCGACAGCGATCGCCTCCTCCTCGCGCGCCTCTTCGCCCGGATCGCGGAGGACCGGGCGCACAGCGTCCCGGAGTTCGTCGAGGACTACCGGCGGCAGGTGGCCGGGATCGAAGCCTTCCTGAAGGAGAAGGGGGTCGTCACCCTCCCCGACCCCCTGACGCTCGTCATCGACGTCTCGCCCCCCTATTTCTCGGGGCAGGCCGTCGGCGGCGTCTACCCGGCCGGTCCGTACGCGCCCGAGTCGAAGACCCTCTTCTTCCTTCCGACGCCCCCCGACGGCGCCACGCCGGCCGAGCGGGACGCCTTCTTCCGCGACTTCAACCACCACTTCAACGTCATGATCACCCCGCACGAAATCCTGCCGGGCCACTACCTGCAGGCGAAATGGGCGGCGCGGGGGCCGCGAAAGGTCCGGGCCCTCTTTCCGGACGAGGTCTTCGTGGAGGGGTGGGGGACGTTCTGCGAACGGCTCCTCCTCGACCTCGGCTGGGGCGGGCCGCTCGACCGCGTCGCCCACCTGAAGAAGCAGATGGAGAACATCGCCCGGACGATCGTCGACATCCGCGTCCACGCGAAGGGGATGACGCGCGAGGACGCGCTCCGGTTCGTGACGGAAGAAGCGCTCCAGGACGAACGCTTCGCGGCCAACATGTGGACGCGGGCGATCACGACGTCGCCCCAGATCACGACCTACTGGCTCGGCTACCGGGAGCTCATGTCGCTCTACGAGGAAGCGAAGGCGCGGGGGGGAGCCGCTTTCTCGTTGAAGGCTTTCCTCGACGGAGTCCTCGCGGCGGGGCCCCTGCCGGTCGCCCGGATCCGGGAATCGGTCCTGCCGAATCCGCCGGCGAGGTGACCGGGCGCGAATCCGGGTACGATTCAGCCGGAGACCGCATGAAGGGAATCATCCTTGCGGGAGGCTCGGGGACCCGCCTCTACCCGATCACGCTCGCCGTCAGCAAGCAGCTCTGCCCGGTCTACGACAAACCGATGGTCTATTACCCGCTCTCGACGCTGATGCACGCCGGAATCCGGGAGATTCTCCTGATCACGACGCCGGAGGACCAGGCCGGGTTCGTCCGGCTCCTCGGCGACGGCTCGGCGTTCGGGCTCCGCCTCTCCTACGCCGTCCAGCCGCGGCCGGAGGGGCTGGCGCAGGCGTTTCTCATCGGCCGCGACTTCGTCGGGACGGACGCCGTCGCGCTGGCGCTCGGCGACAACATCTTCTACGGGCACGGACTTCCGGAGCTCCTCCAGACCGCGGCCCGCCGTCCCTCGGGCGCCACGGTCTTCGCCTATCGCTTGCGCGACCCCCAGCGCTACGGGGTCGTGGAGTTCGATCGGGGCGGGCAGGCGATCGGGCTCGAGGAGAAGCCGCGCAAGCCGCGCTCGCCCTACGCGGTGACCGGCCTCTACTTCTACGACAACCGCGTGCTGGAGATCGCCGCGAGGCTCAAGCCGTCGGCGCGCGGCGAGCTGGAGATCACGGACGTCAACCGAGCGTACCTGGAGTCCGGCGAGCTGCACGTCGAGGTGCTCGGCCGGGGCATGGCGTGGCTCGACACGGGCACGCCCGAGGCGCTGC
>DATIWM010000080.1:0-4448 GCA_035519355.1 Thermoanaerobaculia bacterium
CCGGAGCTGAAGACGAACGCCGTCGACCCGTTTTTCCGGGCGCTGAACGACGACCTCGCCGCCTACCCCGCCTTCCTCGTGACCGACGTCTCCCTCCAGCCGAAGGGGGCGCGCCCCCCCCGGTCGCGCGAGGAAGGCGACGCGTGGATCGCCACGGGCGCGCAGTTCCTCCTCGACACGCAGGTGCGTCCGACGGCGTCGGGGATCGAGGTCGAGGCGCAGCTCTACGACCTGAAGACGCTCAAGAACGTTTTCGGCAAGGCCTACGCGAGCGAGGCCGGCGGCGCCCGGCGGATCGCCCACACCCTCGCCAACGACGTCGTCCGGCAGTTCACCGGCCGACCCGGGCCGTTCCTCGCCCGCATCGCCTTCGTGTCGGACCGACACACGCCCAAGGGAGGCCGGCCCGAGAAGGAAGTCTTCGTGATGGACTGGGACGGCGAGAACCAGTGGCGGCTCACCGCCAGCCGGAGCCTCTCGCTGGCGCCGGACTGGTCGCCCGACGGGAAGAAGATCGTCTTCCAGTCGTACATGAAGGGGGCCCCGGGGCTCTTCGTGGTCCCGACCGCGGGCGGAGCGGCGAAGGAGATCCCGGTCTCCACCGAGCTGAATGCGTCGCCGTCTTTCTCCCCCGACGGGAAGTGGATCGCCTACTGCGGCAGCGTCCGGGGGAACCCCGAGGTCTTCGTCGTCGGCGTGGACGGGACCGGGCTCCGGCGCCTGACGGACAACTCGGCCGTCGACTCGACGCCGCGCTGGGCGCCCAACGGCCGCGAGATGGCCTTCACGTCGAACCGGCAGGGCTCGCCGCAGGTCTACCTGATGGACGGCGAGGGAGCGAACGTGCGGCGCATCTCGCTGGCCGGAAACTGGAATGACGAGGCGACGTTCGCCCCGGACGGCTCCCGGCTCGCCTTCGCCTGCGGGAACGAGGGCGATTTCCAGATCTGCGTCCTCGACCTCCTCTCCGGGCGCACGTTCCAGATTTCGGCCGGGCCCGGGGCGCACGAGAACCCGTCCTGGTCGCCGGACGGCTCCAAGCTCGCGTGGGAGGTGACGCGCGACGGCGGCACCCAGATCGTCGTGGGCAACACCGACGGCTCCTCGATCCGCGTCGTCACGTCGGCCGGGAACAACTCCTCGCCGACCTGGTCCAAGACGTTAGAATGAGCGCCGCACGCGGGAGCGCCGGAAATCGGTCCGGCGCTTCGTCCCCCGGTAACCCGTCATCGAGAAAGGACCCTCCCATGAGCCGCTTCGTCCGCACCTCCGGCCCGATCGCCCTCGCCGCCTTCGTCGTCTTCGCCGCGGCCTGTTCGAAGAAGCCGCCGGTCCAGACGACGCCGGCGCCGACCCCGACGCCGGGGCCTGTCGAGGCGGCTCCGACGCCCGTCCCCGTCCCGGCCAGGCCGTCCAGGCCGCCGGAGCCCGAGGTGAAGGTGACCGACCGGACGCTCGTCGAGATCTCCGGGTACCTCAAGCCCGCCTTTTTCGACTACGACAAGGCCGAGATCCGGCCCGACGCCCGGGAGGCCCTGAGCGCCGACGCGGAGTTCCTCCGGAAGTGGTCCACGCTGAAGGTGAGCCTCGAGGGACACTGCGACGAGCGCGGCACCCGCGAATACAACATGGCGCTCGGGCAGCGGCGCGCGGCCTCGGCGCGGGATTTCCTCGTGTCGCTCGGCGTCGACTCGTCGCGCCTCCAGATCATCTCGTATGGAAAGGAGCGCCCCTTCTGCACCGGCCAGACCGAGGACTGCTGGCAGAAGAACCGGCGCGCCCACTTCGTGGTGACCGCGAAGTGAAGAGACGCGGCCCGGGCCTCGCCGTCCTTCTCCTTTCGGCCGCGGCCCTTCTCGCCGGAGGCTGCGTCAGCGGCAGCGACATCGAGCGGGTGCAGCGGCAGATCGCCGGCGTGGAGAAGAAGGTGGACGCCCTCGCCGCGCAGGCCTCTTCGCGCGAAGAGGTCCAGAAGCTGAACGACAACCTCGCGAAACAGTCGACCGCCCTGCTCCGGTCGAACGCCGAGATCGGCACCAAGTTCGACGACCTGATCCGGGAGATGCAGGCCCTCGCCGGCAAGCTGGAGGACGCCAATCGCCGCCTTCGCGAGGTGTCCCAGCAGCTCGCCGAGCAGCAGGCGCGCACCGGCGGCGGCGCACCCGGACCGGCCGGCGCGCCCGGCGCCGCGGCCGCCCCGGCCGGCTCGGGAAAAGGGTCGGGCCCGTCGGACCTCTTCTCGCAAGCCACCGCCGACTACCAGCGCGGGCAGTTCGACCTCGCCCGCCAGGGGTTCCAGGAGTACGTCGACACGTATCCGAAGACCGAGGTCTCGGACGACGCCGCCTACTGGGTCGGCGAGTGTTTCGCGGCCCAGAAGAAGCCGCGCGAGGCGATCGCGGCCTTCGAGCGGCTCTTCAAGCAGTACCCAGAGAGCGACAAGGCCCCCGCGGCCCACCTGAAGAAGGGCCTCGCCCACCAGGAACTGGGCGAGAAAGCGCAGGCCATCGTCGAGCTCCAGTTCGTCGTCCACGAATACCCCCGTTCCGACGAGGCGAAGAGCGCCCGCCAGCGGCTCCGCACGCTGGGCGCCGACGTCCGTTAGAGTCCGGGCTCCCACGTCGATTGGACAAGGAAGGAAGCATGGCCAACACGAAACAGGCGAAGAAGCGCGCGGCCCAGAACGTCAGGCGCCGCGCCCGGAACCGGTCCGTCGCCACCCAGGTCCGGCACGCGGTTCGCGACATCCGTCAGGCGGTCGCCACCGAGGCCGACAAGGCGGCCGGGATGCTCACGGATGTCGTTGCCGAGCTCGACCGGGCCGTCCGGAAGGGCGTCCTGCACCGCAACACGGCCGCCCGCCTCAAGTCCCGGGTGACCCGGGCGACGGCGAAGGGCGCGAAGAAGTAGCCCCCGGCACGCCTTGCGGCGCTAGAACCCCTCGAGAATCGTCGATACGACGCTTCGGGCGAAGGGCTGCGACATGCGGTCGATCGCGAGCAGCTCGGGATTGAAGTAGCTCGAATCGGTGACGGGAACGGTGTAGGGCTGCCGGAAGAGGAACGCCGGGTCGTCGAAGAGCGTCTTCCCCGACTTCCGGTCCGTCAGCGTGAGCCGTGCGTTGATCATCACCTGGTATTCGAGCGCCCGACCCTGCGAGTCGAACCGGACAGGCTGGAGCGAGTAGCCGGTGATCCGGCCGGTCAATAAGGAGTCGGCCTGTTCGAGGCTCGGCGCGGGCTTGAGTCGTCCCCGCGCCGACAGCTCGTGGAGGACGGCGGTCGTCAGCCGCTGCTCCATGCCGACCACGGGCGTGTCGTTGACGAAAGCCGGGACCCAGACGGACCGCACCTCCTCGGGAAGCGTCCCCTTGCCGGTTCCCACGAGGCTGTAGCCGCACCCCGGGAGGAGCAGGCCGGCCGCGACGGCGACGGCGACGGCGACGGCGAGGCGTCTCACAGGATCACGAGGTTGAGCAGGCGGTCGGGGACGAAGACGGTCTTCACGCGCGTCTTCCCTTCGAGCCACTTCGCGATGGCCGGATCGCTCTCGGCCGCCGCGACCACCGCGCTCTCTTCCGTCCCTCGCTCGACGTGCACCTGACCGCGGACCTTCCCGGCCACCTGGATCACGACGGTCGCGAGCTCCTCGACGGCGAGCGCCGGATCGTAGGCCGGCCACCCGACCGCCAGAAGGCTGTTTCCGAATCCGAGGCGTTCGTGCAGCTCCTCCGTCAGGTGCGGCGCCACGGGATGCGCGAGGGAGAGGAGCGTCCGGACGGACGTCGCCACCTCCCCCGGATCGGCCGCCGGATCGTTCACGAGGTCAGCCACGTGCCGCGAGAACTCCATCAGGCGGGCCACGGCCGTGTGGAACGAGAAGGCTTCGAAGTCGTCCGTGACCCGCCGGACGGCCATGTGCCGCGCCCTCGCCGCCGGCGTGTCGGCGGCCCGCGGCGTTCCCTTCGGGTCGGCGCCGGAGGCGGCGAATCTCTCGACGGCCGTCCGGAGCCGCACGAGGAACCGCTCCACGCCGGCGATGCCGTCGTCGCTCCACTCGGCCTCTTTCTCGGCGGGGCCGAGGAACAGGACGAACGCCCGGACGGCGTCGGAGCCCTTCTCCCCAATCAGCGGGTCGAGCGACACGGCGTTGCCCCGCGACTTGGACATCTTCTCGACGCGTCCCGACGGAGAGAGGCGCGTGATCATCCCCTGGTTGAAGAGGGCCGAAAACGGCTCCTCGAACGACACGAGACCGAGGTCCTTCATGACGCGCGCGAAGAAGCGGGCGTAGAGAAGGTGGAGGATCGCGTGTTCGATCCCGCCGATGTACTGCGTCACGGGGGCCCAGCGCGCCACGATCGCCCGGTCGAACGGCGCCCGGTCGTTCCGGGGGTCGAGATACCGGAGGAAGTACCAGGACGAATCGACGAAGGTGTCCATCGTGTC
>DATIWM010000081.1:0-4164 GCA_035519355.1 Thermoanaerobaculia bacterium
GGGCTACCAGCGCCTCCCCGTCCGGCGCCGCGAGTTCAGCGTCTGGGAAGCCGAGCAGGCATGGATCGAGCCGTGAGACGAGGAGAGGTTCGATGGTACCGATTCGCCTCTCCCGACAAGCGCCGCCCGGTCGTCATCCTCACCCGGAACTCGATCCTGGAGTATCTCGGCGAAGTCACGGTCGCGCCGATCACCTCGACGGTCCGCGACATTCCGTCGGAGGTCGCCCTCTCAAGAGAGGATGGAGTTCCGAAGGATTGCGCCGTCAATCTGGATCACGTCCAGACCGTTCCAAAGAGCAAGATTGGAGCGCTGATCACGACACTCCGACCCGACCGGCTCCGGCAAATTCGGAATGCCCTGCTCTTCGCCCAGGACTTCTGACGCCGATGGCGAACGAACGACCGTGAGTTTCCCGGCGGGCATGAAGCTCGGGCCCTACGAGATCCTGTCGCCCATCGGCGCAGGCGGAATGGGAGAGGTGTACCGGGCGAAGGACCCGAGGCTGGGGCGGGACGTCGCGATCAAGGTCCTCCCGGCGTCGTTCTCCTCCGACCCGGATCGCCTGAAACGCTTCGAGCAGGAGGCCCGCGCCGCCGGGGTCCTCAACCATCCCAACGTCACCATCGTCTATGACATCGGAACCAACACGAGCGACGGTGCCCCCTACGTCGTCCAGGAGCTGCTCGAGGGCGAGACCTTGCGCGCCGAGCTCTCCGGCGGCCGCTTCTCCCCCCGCAAGTCGATCGACTACGCCGTCCAGATCGCCCAGGGCCTCGCCGCCGCCCACGACAAGGGCATCGTCCACCGGGATCTGAAGCCCGAGAACCTCTTCGTGACGAAAGAAGGCCGCGTCAAGATCCTCGACTTCGGACTGGCCAAGCTGACGCAGCCCGAGGGCTCGGCCGCCTCCACCAACATCCCGACCGCCACCGAGCCGGGCGTCGTCATGGGGACTCTGGGCTACATGTCGCCCGAGCAGGTCAAGGCCAGGCCGGCCGATGCCCGAAGCGACATCTTCGCCCTGGGCGCGATTCTCTACGAGATGCTCTCGGGCCAGCGGGCTTTCCGGGGCGACTCGGCCGGCGAGACGATGGCCTCGATCCTCAAGGAAGACCCGCCGGACCTCTCGGTCACCAACCAGAACGTCTCTCCCGGCCTCGAGCGCATCGTCCGCCACTGCCTCGAGAAGAACCCCGAACGCCGCTTCCAGTCCGCCTCCGACATCGCCTTCAATCTCGAGTCCCTGTCGAGCGTTCCCGCCGGGAGTGGCGCGGCCGCGCTGGCCGTCCCGGCTGGCCCGCGCTCCAAACGGACCCTCGGTGTCGTCTTCATCGGGCTGGCGATCCTGGCGGCCGGCTTCCTCGCTGCGTCCTGGGCTGCGGGCCGCGGAGACGGCTCCTTCCCGAAGTTTCGACGCATCACCTACCGCCGCGGGTACGTCAGCAACGCTCGATTCGCTCCCGACGGCCAGACCATCATCTACAGCGCCGATTGGGACGGCGAGCCGCCCCGAATCTTCTCGACCCGCCCCGACAGCCGCGAATCGACGCCGCTGGCGCTTCCGAGCGCCTCGCTGCTCGCGGTGTCCTCACGCGGAGAGATGGCCATCCTCCTCGACCCGAAAGTGGACTACAACCTCTATTTCCGGCGCGGGACGCTGGCCGTCGTCCCCCTGGCCGGCGGCTCGCCGAGGGAAGTGGAAAAAGACGTCCGCTGGGCGGACTGGTCGCCCGACGGGAAGGCCCTCGCCATCGTGCGGCAGGAGAGAGGCCGGCAGAAGCTCGAGTATCCGCCCGGCCGCCTGCTGTACGACAGCACCGCCTGGATCTCCGGGCCGCGCATCTCGCCGGGCGGCGATCGAATCTTCTTCTACGAGGGCCTGCCCTTCAACGGCTACTGGCTGACCGTCCTCGACCTCCAGAAGCGGAAGTCGGTGCTCGGTCCGATCTGGGCGGATTTCTGGACCTCGGGCTGGTCGCCCGACGGCGACGAGATCTGGATCCCGGCCAGCATGTCCGGAGAGGGAGCCGAGACTCCCCTGATCGCCTTCGATCTTTCGGGCCGGCAGCGCATGCTGTACCGGGGTCCGTTCACGGCCGACCTCGACGACGTGTCCGCGGATGGGCGCGCCCTGGTGACGCTCTACCTCCAGGAGGAACGGGCCCGCGGGCTCGTCGCCGGCCACGCGAACGAAACGCAGCTCACCGGCCGAACGGATCTGCGCCTCGTCGATCTCTCCAGCGACGGCGAGCTCTTCGCTCTTCGCGACGCGATCCTCGAGACCGAAGGCCAGCAGGCCGTCTGGGTCGCGAGAGCGGACGGCTCGCTCCCGATCCGCCTGGGCGAGGGAGTGACGCAAGGCATCTCGGCGGACGGGGCCTCCGTCCTCGCCAGCGAGCAGGGCAAGCTCGTGGCGCTTCCCACGGGCGCAGGATCGGTGAAACCCGTCAGCGACGGCTTCTTCGAGGCGATCCGCTGGGCGAGCTGGTTCCCGGATGGCAAGCGGGTCCTGGTCTGGGGACAGGAGAAGGGCGGAAAGACGGGCATTTTCGCCGTGGACCCGGGGGCCCCGCCGCGACGCGTGGCCCCGGAAGGTTTCGAGCTCGTCTCCGGCGGCAATGCGGTCTCGCCGGACGGCCTGCGGGTGGCCGCCCGCTCGCCCGACGATCAGATGATGGTTTGTCCCGTGGACGGCGGCACGCCGCAGCCCATCCCCGGACTCACGGGCCTGTACGTCCCCATCCAGTGGTCGGACGATGGCAGGCACCTCTACGTTTTCCGGCTGGGCGAGCTCCCCACGAAGGTCATGAAAGTCGATGTCCAGAACGGGGTGGCGACCTTGTGGAAGGAACTCGCGCCGCCGGACACCTCGGGCGTGACCATTCGCGCGATCGCCATGACGCCCGACGCGAAGTACTACGCCTACTCCTGTCAGTCGTACCAGGGGACCCTCTGCCTGCTGGACAACCTCCAGTCGTGGCGGCGGCCGGGGTTCTGGTCGCGGCTCTTCGGCAGACGCTGAGGCGTCAGGCCTTCGGGACGGGTATCGGCTGCACGCCGGACGTGCTCCGCCGATCCTCGGGCTGGGGCGCCGGGCCGAAGTGGCGCTTGACGATCACGACCGTCCGGTCGTCCTCGGGCTCGCCGCCGCCCGCCCACTCCCCCACCTTGTTGATGAGCTCGCGGGCGACCTCGTCGCACGGGCGGTCGCGAATGGCGAGAAAAGCCTTCGTGAGGCGGCCGACGCCGAATTCCTCGCCCTCCTCGTTGTGGGCTTCCACCATGCCGTCGGTGTAGAGGATGAGCGCGTCGCCCGGCTCGAGCCGGCGGTAACCGCGCGTGTATGTCGCGTTGGCCGTGGGCCCGAGAACGAGGCCGGTCTGGATCAACGGCGTGACGCTGCTACCGTGGAAGTGCAGCGGATGGGGGTGGCCGGCGTTGACGTACATGACGCTGTCGTTGTCCTCGATCTCGCCGTAAAAGAGCGACACGAAGCGCGTCGTCAGGCGCGACTCGTGGATGATGCGGTTGAGGCGCTCGACGGTGCGCACGATCTTGAAGTCGCGCTCGACGGCCATGCGCAACCCCGTGTACACGTCGCGAACCTGCAGCGCGGCGGGCAGGCCGTGTCCCGAGGCGTCTGCGATCGCCAGGCCGAGGATCCGGTCCGACACGGGAATGAAATCGAAGTAGTCGCCGCCGACGAGCTCGGCCGGCGTGGTGTACCCGGCGATCTCGAGCTCCCCCTTGCGAAGCGCGCGCTTCGGCAGGATCGACATCTGGATGCGCCGGGCCTCCTGCAGCGCCGTGACGTAGCGGTCCTGCCGCAGCTTCTGATCGACCGCCAGGCGGAGAATGCCGAGAGAAGCGACGAGATCGTCCTCCGGGGCGGTCGGGTCGACCGTGAAGGACAGGATGTACTCGTCGTCCCCCACCGCGATCGCGGCAAAGCGCTCGGCCCCGAGCCGTCGCTCGAGCTCGGCGTCCACGCCCGGGGCCGAAAGATCCATGACGACGACGCCCTCGTCCACGACTCTCTCGACCGGGGGGTAGTTGTCGGGAACGAAGAGGCCCGGCGGAATCTCCGGAACCCCGCCGAAGGTGCGCTTGAGCTCGTAGCCGCCGTCGCGACGCACGTAGAGCCGGCCGCCCCGAACGCCC
>DATIWM010000082.1:0-11464 GCA_035519355.1 Thermoanaerobaculia bacterium
CCCGAGATGGACATCCCGGACGTGTCCGCCGAGGCGCGACAGATCGGAGAGGAGCGGGACCACGAACGGGGCTGCGGTCAGGCCCCCGACGAGCCAGCCGACGAGGACGAGCTTCCGGGCCGCCTTCCGGCGAAGCGCCCCGATCGTGAAGAGGGCGAAGGCCGGCGCGACGGCCCAGGCCGCCGTGTGCGTGTGAAGGGAGAGGCCGACCGCGCCGCCAGCCAGCGCCGCAAAGGCCGCCCGGCCGGTCCGGCGCGCCGCCAGGGTGGCCGCTGCAGCTCCGAGGACGAGGGGAACGTTCAGGGCGGCGACGGAGCCCCATCGGGAGACGATGAGCGGCCAGCTCGCGACCCCCGCCAGAGCGAGGGAGAAGAGAGCGGCCCGGCGTCCGTAGAGTTCCCCCGCCAGCCAGCAGACCGCGGCTGGAATGAGACAGCCCGGAAGGGCCGAGACCGCGAGGACGCCGAGCTCGGTCCGGCCGAAGAGGCCGTACACCGCCCGCGCGAGGAGCAGATAGGAGTTCGAGATCACCTCGTGCGTCTCTCCCCCCGTCACGAGGGGGGTCGCTCCCGCCCACGCGTGCCGTGCGGGCTCTCTGAGGGCGGGAAGCGTCTCGTAGAGCGTGTCGACCCAGAGACCCGGCGGGACGAGGTCGGCGGCGATCCATCGGAGGGGGACGCCCGCCGCCGCGACGAGAAGCAGGAGCGCGGTCCCTCCCGGTCCCGCGTGAAGCCCCCTCCCGTCGGTCGCATCGCCTCCCGGTCCCTCGAAGGTCCGGCGGAGGATCCATCCGGCCAGAAGACCGGCGGCGGCGGCCAGGCCCGCGTTCCGCGACCAGAGAAGCGCCACGAGCAGCGCCGTCTCCCGCGAGAAGAAGAAGAGAACGTCCCACCGGTCCCTCCGGGCGAGCAGAACGAACGTCTGCAGGGCGACGAAGAGCCCGAAGAGAACGGCCGCTCGTCCGAGCGGCCGTTTCGCTTCCGTCATCCTCTCAGAGTATCGCTTCGGTCGGGGAAGCCGGAGGGGGTCCGGGGGAACCGGCAGCCTGCCGGTTCCGCCCGGTTCATATCAGCTGCAACCGCTCGTCGCGCCGCAGTTCATGCACTTGTAGCAGGCGGCGCACCGCACCATGATGCTCCCGCACTCGTGGCAGCTCGGGGCGTCGGCGCTGTTCTGGAACGTCACCGGGGCACGAACCGGCTCCCCGGCCGGGGCGGCGAAGCCGATCGGCCGCGCCTCGGCGGTTTCGGCCTTCGGCGCCGTGGCCACCGTGGCGACGGCGGCGCTGATGGCCGCCGCCTTCTCGGCCGGCACCGGCTCGAGGACCGCGGAGCGCGGACCCGCGTCGTTTCCGAGGGCGGGGGCGGCCGGCGCCTCCCGGGCGACCACGCCGGCTCGCTCCTTGAGGTCGGCCGAAAGGAACTTCGAGGCGAGCCACCGGAAGATGTAGTCGACGAGGCTCTTGGCGATCGGGATTTCCGGGTTCTTCGTGTAGCCGGCCGGCTCGAACCGCATGTGACTGAACTTCTCGACGAGCGCCTCGAGCGGGACCCCGTACTGGAGCGTCAGCGAGATCGCGGTGGCGAAGGCGTCCATGAGGCCGGAGATCGTCGAGCCCTCCTTGGCCATCGTCAGAAAGATCTCGCCCGGCGTCCCGTCCTCGTAGAGCCCGACGGTGACGTACCCCTCGTGACCGGCCACGGAGAACTTGTGCGTGATGGCGCGGCGCTCGTCCGGAAGCTTCCGGCGCCGGGGGGTCGTCGGGGCGGCCGCCGCCGGGGCCGGCGCCGCCGCGGGGGCGGCCGTCCCCCTCTTCCCCTTCACGGCGTCGTCGCTCTTCGAGGCCGCCGTGTTGAGGGGCTGGGTCCGCTTGCAGCCGTCGCGGTAGACCGCAATGGCCTTGAGGCCCAGCTTCCACCCCTCGCGGTAGACGTTCTCGATCTCCTCGACCGAGGCGTCGGGGGGGAGGTTCACGGTCTTCGAGATCGCGCCGGACAGGAAGGGCTGGACGGCCGCCATCATCCGGACGTGGCCCATCGGGGCGATGGAACGCGTCCCGCCGACGGCCTTGAAGGCGCAGTCGAAGACGGGGAGGTGCTCTCCCTTGAGCCCCGGTGCCCCTTCGATCGTCCCCTTCTCGTCGATCCAGTTGACGATGGCGTTCGTCGCGGCCTCGTCGTAACCGAGCCGGAGGAGCGCGTGCGGGACGGTGTTGTTGACGATCTTGATCGTCCCGCCGCCGACGAGCTTCTTGTACTTCACGAGGGCGAGATCCGGCTCCACGCCGGTCGTGTCGCAGTCCATCATGAAGCCGATCGTCCCGGTCGGGGCGAGGACGGTCGCCTGCGCGTTTCGGAAGCCGTGCTGGCGCCCCGACTCCTGCGTCAGGTCCCACACGGCGCGCTGCGCCTCGAGGAGGTCCTTCGGAACGCCGCTCCGGGGTACGGCGTACGCCGCGTCCCGGTGCATGCCGATGACCTCGAGGAACGCGTCGCGGTTCGGGGCGTAGTGGGCGAAAGGCCCGAGCTCGGCCCCGAGCTTCGAGGAGGTCAGGTAGGCCTGCCCGTGCATGAGGCTCGTCACCGCCGCGGCGTAGTGGCGCCCCTCGTCGCTGTCGTAGGGGAGGCCGTTGTACATGAGGAGCGCGCCGAGGTTGGCGTAGCCGAGGCCGATGGGGCGGAAGTCGTGCGAGTTCTTCTCGATGGCGGCCGTCGGGTAGGAGGCCTCGTCGACGAGGATCTCCTGCGCCGCGAAGACGATGTCCACCGCGTGCCGGAACGTCTCGATCTCGAACCCGCCGTCCTCCCGCGCGAACTTCAGCAGATTCAGCGAGGCCAGGTTGCAGGCCGAGTCGTCGACGAACATGTACTCCGAGCAGGGGTTCGAGGCGTTGATCCGGTGGGTCGCCTTGCAGGGGTTCCACCGGTTGATCGTCGTGTCGTACTGGATGCCCGGGTCGCCGCAGATCCACGCCGCCTCGGCCATCTTCTCAAAGAGGCTCCGGGCGTCGTACGTCCCGAGCGGTTCGCCCGTGGTCACGGCGTGCGTCGTGTGCGCGCCGCCCGTCTCGACCGCCTCCATGAAGGCGTCCGTCACCCGGACAGAGTGGTTGGCGTTCTGGAAGGAGACGTTGCTGTAGACCTCGCCGCCGAAGGAGCCGTCCCAGCCGGCCTCGATGAGGTCCCAGGCCTTCCGCTCCTCCTTCGCCTTGCAGGAGATGAACTCCTCGATGTCGGGGTGGTCCACGTTCAGGATCACCATCTTCGCGGCGCGGCGGGTCTTGCCGCCGGACTTGATGGCGCCGGCGAAGCTGTCGAACCCCTTCATGAAGGAGACGGGGCCCGACGCGATGCCGCCCGAGGAGAGCGACTCGGTCGAGGAGCGGAGGCTCGAGAGGTTCGAGCCGGTGCCCGAGCCGAACTTGAAGAGCATCCCCTCGGTCTTGGCGAGGTCGAGGATCGAGGACATCGAGTCGCCCACGGCGTTGATGAAGCAGGCGGACGCCTGGGGCTTCGGCTCGACGCCGACGTTGAACCAGACGGGCGAGTTGAAGCTGGCGATCTGCTGGACGAGGATGTGCGTCAGTTCGTCGAAGAAGACGTCCCGGTCGGCTGCGGTCCGGAAGGTGCCCTTCTTCCACCCCCAGCCGGTGATCGCGTCCGCGACGCGCGAGACGAGCTGCCGGACGGAGCGCTCGCGCTGCGGCGTCCCGGCCCTCCCGTGAAAGTACTTCTGTGCGACGATGTTCGTCGCCGTCATCGACCAGGACTTCGGGACCTCGACGTCCTTCTGCTCGAAGAAGACCTCGCCCTTCTCGTTCGTGATCGCCGCGGTCCGGAGCTCCCACTCGATGGCGTCGAACGGCGAGGTGACGCCGTCGGTGTAAAGGCGCCGGAAGGTGAGGCCGGTCAGGCCGGTCCCGGCCGCCGGGGTCCTCGTCGCGGTCGTCTCGCGGGGCTTCGTCTCTCGCTCGCCTCGGCTCATGCGGAAGCTCTCACTTTCGCTCTCTCGTTTCTGTCGACTCTTCGGGCCGTCGGGGGACACAGCCGCCCTTCACTCGCTTCGTGCGCTCGGGAAAACCGGATTTAGCGGACGTCTTTCAAGGTAGTCCGGCGCTTCCGGAATTTCAAGTGGAAAATACAACCGGTAGTGTGCTTGTGATCAGGAGGCACTAGATCCTGTGGCCCGAGACATGCTTCCGGCCCGCCCGACCGGGACCCCATCCGATTGACTTCTCCGCGCGGAAATCCTACAAGAGGAGCGGGCGGGGGGGTCCGCCTGCCCGAGGAGGTTGCCCATGTCGTCCACCCTCACGGAGAACAGTTCTGCGCCGGCGCCGGCCGGCGGCTTCGTCCTCACCCTCACCGACCGCGCCGTCGACAAGGTGAAGGACTTCGCCGCGAAGATGCCCGAAGCCGCCGGGAAGGCGCTCCGCGTCTTCATCCAGGGGGGTGGTTGCTCCGGCTTCCAGTACGGGTTCACGTTCGACGACAAGCGCCCGACCGACCACGTCGTGAAGACGCGCGACATCGAAGTCGTCGTCGACCCGGCCAGCGCGTCGAAGCTCCAGGGCGCCACGGTCGACTTCGTCGAGGACTTCCGCGGGGCCGGCTTCTCGGTCGAGAACCCGAACGCCACCGGCGGCTGCGGCTGCGGGAAGTCGTTCAGCTGAAGTGTTCCGGGAGAACCCGGACGCCGGGTTCTCCCGACCCGCTCCGCGCGAATCGCGAGTTCACGGGGCGGCCGGACGCGGCCGCCCGACGCTTCGGACCCCACCGTCTATAGTCGGCACCCCGTGGCGCGCTCCCGGCTCTCTCCGCTCGTCATCGTCTTCCTGACGGTCTTCATCGATCTCATCGGGTTCGGGATCGTCATCCCGCTCCTGCCGCTCTATGCGAAGGCGCACGACCCGACGCCTGTGGAGCTCGGCCTCCTGATGGCCGGCTTCTCGGCCATGCAGTTCATCTTCGCGCCGCTCCTGGGCCGCCTCTCGGACCGCGTCGGCCGGCGGCCCGTCGTCCTCGTCTCCCTCGCGGGGACCGTCGTCAGCTACCTGCTCTTCGCCTTCGCGCACACCCTGACGGGCCTCTTCGTCTCGAGGCTGCTCGCCGGCGTCACCGGCGCGAACATCGCCGCGGCGCAGGCGATCATCGCGGACGTGACACCGCCCGAGGAGCGGGCCCGCGGCATGGGGCTGATCGGCATGGCCTTCGGGCTCGGCTTCATCTTCGGCCCCGCCCTCGGCGGGCTCGCCGTTCACCTCGGCGAGGCCGGCCCCGGTCTCTTCGCCGCGGGCCTCTCCACGATCGCCTTCCTCTGGGCGCTCGTCGCGCTCCCCGAGACCCGCCCGGCGGGCCCCCCTGACCCGGCGCGGAGCGCGCTTCCTTTCCGCGGCTTCGCCAAGGCTTTCGCGAAACCGGCTCTCGCCGCGTTCCTCCTCCTCGCCCTCGTCGCAACGACCGCCTTCTCCGGATTCGAGGCGACCTTCGCGCTCTTTCTCGCCTCGCGGTTCGGCGCGTCGCCGGCCCACGTCGCCTGGGCCTTCGTGGGCGTCGGTATCGCCGCGACGGTCGTCCAGGGAGGGCTGATCCGGCCCCTGGTCAGGCGCCTGGGCGAACTCCGCGTCATCACGCTCGGGGCCGCTTGCCTTCTCGCGGGCTTCGTCGCGCTCCTCCGCACCGACACCCTTCCCGCCCTCGTCGTCGCGCTCGCCTTCCTGTCGCTCGGGTGGGGCGTCACGATTCCCTCGCTCTCCGGGTTGATCTCCCGTCGGACGGAGGCTTCCGCGCAGGGGGAGGTCCTCGGCACCTTCCAGTCGATGACCGCGCTCGGGCGGATCGTCGGTCCCTTCTGGGGTGCGAGCTCGTTCCTCCGCTTCGGGCCGCCAGGGCCCTTCGCTACGGGCGTCGTCTTCGAAGGCGTCGCCCTCATCCTCGCCGGCTCCCGGCTCGTAATGGAGAGGCGGGAGCCGAAAGCGCCATGAGCCACACCATCACCCTGAAACGCGATTGCCACGCCCTCGTCATCCCGAGCGGCGAGATGGTTCTCCTCCACGCCGGCACGCCGGTCGTCGTGACGCAGTCGCTCGGCGGCTCCTTCACCGTCCAGAGCCCCGCCCTGGACGGTCTCTACCGGATCGCCGACCGGGACGCCGACGCACTCGGCCTGTCCGCCCGCGAGGCCCCCGCGTCACAGAAGGCCGCCGCGGCGGGACCGGTCTCCGAGGAGGCCGTCTGGAATGAACTGAAGAGCTGCTACGACCCGGAGATTCCCGTGAACATCGTCGACCTCGGCCTCGTCTACGACCTGAAGCTCCTGCCGCGCCCGGCGGGAGGGTGCCGCGTCGAGGTGAAGATGACGCTCACGGCGCCGGGCTGCGGCATGGGACCGTCCATCGCCGCCGACGCGCAGCAGAAGATCGCGAGCCTTCCCGGCGTGACGGATGCGGAGGTCGCCGTCGTCTGGGACCCGCCCTGGAGCGCGGAGATGATGACGCCCGAGGGAAAGCGCCGGCTGGGGATGGGGTAGACGGAATGTTCGGGGGGTGCGACGCATCTCTCGGCCCTGGAGTCGCCGGGTTCGCACCCCCCGGGCCCCCCTGAGCTACTGGATCCGGACCCGGCCTGAGAACCCTTCGTCGTAGCCGTGGTAGAAGTCGAGCGACTCTTCGGGCCAGCGCCAGCAGTAGTAGCCGGCGCCGGAGTCGAAGTCGACGAGCCACGGCCCCTTGACCTCGATTCCCAGGGCTTCGACGTCGCGGACCCACGCCTCGAAGATTCCGCCCCCGGCGCGGCGGCGCGCCTCGCCCCGCTCCTCTCCTCCGCCGTCCTCCAGCGCCGCGAGCGCGTCCAGCGCCTTCTGGGTCCGCTCGCGGACGGCGGGGAGGAGCCGCCGCGCCTCCTCGAAGGTGAAGATCCTCTTCGACCCGCCCACCGGGCCATCCTATCGCGTCAATTCGTGCCTATGATCGGCGCGTGAAGCCCCTCGAGAACGACATGGCGCGCCTGGCGGGCGCCGCCGTCGCCCTGCGCCGACAGATTCACGCGCGACCCGAGACCGCCTTCGAGGAGGTCGAGACGGCCGGCCTCGCCGCCGACCGGATGCGCGCACGCGGCCTGGCCGTCCGGACGGGCCTCGGGCGAACGGGCGTGGCCGCCGTTCTGGAGACGGGACGCCCCGGACGCACCGTCCTCCTCCGCGCCGATCTCGATGCGCTCCCCATCACGGAGGGGACCGGGCTCCCCTTCGCGGCGACGAACGGGAAGATGCACGCCTGCGGGCACGACGGTCACGTGGCCGCGTTGGACATGGCCGCCGATCTGCTGCTTCTGGATCCTCCGGAGCGCGGCCGGATCGTTTTCGCCTTCCAGCCCGCGGAAGAGAGCACCGGGGGAGCGACGTCGATGATCGCCGACGGCGTCCTTTCCGACCCGCGCCCGGACGTCGTCTTCGGCATCCACCTCTGGACGCCGCTTCCGCTCGGGATGGTCGGCCTCACGGCGGGGCCGATGATGGCGGCGGTCGACGAGTTCCGGATCGAGGTGACGGGCCGGGGAGGTCACGCCGCGTCACCCCATGAGACGTCGGACACCGTCCTGGCGGCCTCGACCGTCGTCCAGGCGCTGCAGACCATCGTGTCGCGGCGGCTTCCGCCCCTCTCGCCCGCCGTCGTCTCGGTCGCGTCCATCCATGGCGGAGACGCCTTCAACGTCCTCCCCGAGCGCGTCGTCCTCACGGGCACCTGCCGCTCGTTCGACCCGGGCGCCGTGGACGCGCTCCCCGGTCTCGTCAGCGGCACCGCGGCGGCCGCCGCCGCCGCGGCGGGCTGCGCCGCCGAAACCACCTACCTCCGAAAGAGCCGGCCTCTCGTCAACGACGCGGGCGAGGCTGCCCGCGCCCTCCGCTGTGCGGCGGCCCTCGTCGGGGAGGGGAACGTGACGGCCGACTGCCGGACGATGGGGGGGGAGGACTTCAGCGAGTTCCTCAAGAGGATTCCGGGAGCGTTCGCCTTCGTCGGCGCCGCGCCCGCCTCCGACCCCCCGGGACGACGGCGCGCTCACCACGCCCCCGACTTCGACTTCGACGAGAGCGCCCTCCCCGTCGCGGCACGGCTCCTGGCGTCGTTCGCCCGCTCCGTCCTCGCCGGTACATGACGCTCGCCCTCCTCCTCTACGGCGCCGCCGTCCTCGCCGTCGGCGCCTTCGCGGCCCGCGTCTCCTCCCGCGGGCGCGACGCGTTCCTCGTCGGCGACCGCTCCTTCGGCGCCGGCTCCGCCTGGGCGGCCCTCTCCTCGACGACGATCGGCGGGTCGACGACGCTTGTTCTCGCCGCCCTCGTGGCCCGCGCCGGCCTCCCCGCCCTCTGGCTCGATCTCGCGGGAGCGCTGGGCCTCGCCGCCCTCGGTCTCGTCCTCGCCCGGCGCGTCCGGGCCACGGGCGCCCTCACGATCGCGGAGGTGATCGGACAGCTCTATGGACCGTCGGTCCGACGGATCGCCGCCGCTCTCGTCGTGGCGGCCGAGATCGTCTGGTTCGCCCTTCTCGCCGAGGCCACGACGGCCGTCCTGACGGCGGCCACGCCGTGGGACCCGCGCCGGGTCCTCGTCCTGACGACCCTCGTCTTCGTCGTCTACACGCTTCTCGGCGGACAGCGCGCCGTCATCCGGACCGACATCCTCCAGCTCGCCCTGATGGCCGTCGGCCTCCTCGGCCTGGCGCTCCCGCTCGCGGTCCGTTCACTGGCGAAAACCGGGGTGCCCGCCACCCTCGTCACGTTCCCGTTCGGGCCGCGGCTCGGCCCCCTCGACGCGGCGGCTCTCCTCGTTCTCGTCGGCCTGCCGCACGCCGTCGGAAGTGATGTCTGGGCCAAGGTCCTATCGGCCCGCGACGAGTCGGCCGCGCGCCGGGCCGCTCTCGGGGCCGCCGTCTCGAAGCTCGCCTTCGGTTTCGCGACCGTGGCGATCGCGCTCGCGGGGGTCGGACTCGGCCTGCCGGGTGGGCCGGAACTCTTTCCGAGGACCGTCATCGCCCTGGCCGGAGCGGGCCTCGCGCCCCTTCTCCTCGTGGCGATGATCGCGACGATGCAGTCCTCCTCCGACTCCGTTCTCCTCTCCGCCTCGGCCGCCACCGTGAACGACCTTCTGCCGCCGCGCTTCGGCTCGCCGGCCTGGGCCCGGTTCTTCGTGGCGGTCTACGGCGGCCTCGGGCTCGTCGTGGCGCTCGTCCACCCCGATCTGATCGAGACGTTCCGCCTCGGCTACACCCTCTTCGCGTCGGGGCTGATTCTTCCGACGCTCCTGGCGTTCTCCCCGGGACTCCGCGTGCCGCGCGGCTTCGCCGCAGCCGCGATGCTGGCGGGCGCCGCCGCCGCCCTGGCGGAGCGGTTCCTCCGGGTCACGGGCGTGGATCCCGTCCTGGTCGGCACCGGGGCGAACGCGGCCTGTCTTCTCGCGGGGCTTTTCGCCCGACGGCGAAGCTAGCGCCGGAGCGGAGATTCTTCCGTCGCGCCGCCGAAGGCGATCCGGAGCGCCGCCGCGACGACCGCCTCGCGAGAGATCGACGCGGCTCCCCCGGTGAGGCCCTCGCCGGCCGGGGAAGGCCGTTCGGCGACATGCGCGCCGTCGACGAGCGTCACGATCAGCCGGGCTGCGTCATCGGCCGGGATCGCCGCCGGAGGGCCGCCGTTCCCGAGTCCGGCGATCGCCCGTGACAGGAGCGCGACGCGGCGGTCGGAGGGCGCCTCCGCCGGCGCGGCCGCCTCTCCTCCCGCGGGCGCGGGAGGGGGGCCGGCGAGGCGGTCGAGGAGCGAGAGTCGCGCCAGGGCGGGACGCGACGCGCCGAAGTCCCAGATCTGCCCGACGAGACGTGACAGCCGCTCGGCCGGCGCTCCCGCCGCCTCGACCGTCGGGAGCTTTCCCGAGATCGCCTCTTCGAGGACCGCCCGGTAGAGCCCTTCCTTGTTCCCGAAATGGTAGTGAAGGGTCGCCACGTTGACCCCGGCCCGGGTCGCCACCTGGCGGGTCGTGGCGCCCGCGAACCCCGCGGCCGCGAAACTCTCCTCCGCGGCCTTCAGGATGTCGCGGCGCGTTTCCGCGGGGTTACCGTCTCTCGGCCGGCCGACGGCGCGCTTTTTCACCATTCCGTCCTCCGCCCGGCCGGCCGCTTTGGATTCCTCCGGCCGGCACCGCCTCCGGGCCGTATTACGCTCCGGGCGTGGCCCCCCCTGTCACCGCCGTTCCGGTCCGCCCTGCCCGGGAGGCGGACCTGCCGACCGGGGCGGAGGACCTCCTCCACGCGTATGCCACGGATCCTGAAGGCGTTTTCGCCGCCGGGCCGGAAGAGTCGCCGCCCCTGGGCCTGGCCGCCGGCGTGGTCCGGGGAGACGCCCTGCAGGTCGTTCACCTCGAGGTCGTCCGGGCAGCCCGCGGAAAGGGAGCCGGTCCGGCCCTCTGGAATTCGGTCCGCGCGTACGGCGCGGCGCGCGGCGTCCGCTCGGCGGAGTTCGCGCGCCCCGGGGACGAGGCGACGCTCGGTTTTCTCCTGGGCGCCGGCCTGCCGGTCCGCGGGGTCGCCCTCCGGTTCCGGGCGACATCCCTCCGTCCGTTCACCGAGACGCCGGTTCCGCTCGCGCCTCTCCCGCCGGGAGCTCCCCTGTCGGGCTGGGTCGCCGACCTCGACCGTGAGACGCGCGGCTTTCCGCGCACCGCCGACTGGAACTACTGGACCCGGCACGGGACGGAGCTCTTCGCGGCGCGCCGCCGCGGACGCCCGGAGGGGATCGGGGGCCTGACGCTCCTCGGCCGGCGCGCCCTCCTCGGCCCCGTCGCCGCCGTGCGGCCCGAGGCCGCGGCGCAGATCTTCCTCGCGCTCGCTGCGGAAGCCCTCCGCTGCGGCGCGGCGGAGATCGAGGCCTCGTTGCCGTCCGAGGCGCGGCTCCTCGTGACCGCGGCGCTCCGCGCCGGTCTCCGACTTGCCGGCAGCTTCCCGGTCCTCGGAAGCCGTCTTCGCGGCGACCTCCGCCGGTACGCCGCCTCGCCGACCTCCTTCTTCTGAAACAGATTGAGGTGCCGGTGCGGCGGCGACGCAGGGTGACCCGGCGGCTCGCCGGAAGGTCCGACGTAAGCGACAATCCGCGCCCTGGAGAGATCTCATGCGCGCCTTCCGACTGACCGCCCCGGCCCCCCTTCTGGCGGCCCTCCTCCTCGTGACGGCTTCGGGGCGCCTCTCCGCCGCCGAGGTCTGGGGCAAGCCGCTCCGCGGCCTCACGGCGGTCCCCGTCCGCGACGCCGTGGAGGATCCCGACCGGTTCGCCGGACACGACGTCCGCGTGGCGGGTCCGAACGCCGGCACCGACGGGAACGCGGCGCTGAAGGAGGGCGACGCGCTCCTCCCGATCGTCACCGACGGCTCCTTCGACCTTCCCGCCAGGCTCGGCCGCGCGACACTCACCGCCGAGGGACGGGTGA
>DATIWM010000083.1:0-8167 GCA_035519355.1 Thermoanaerobaculia bacterium
GACGAGGCGGGAATCCCCCTCGGCGGCCATACCTACATTCGCGAATCGCACCCGATGAACGACCTTCTCGAGTCGGCCCTCGCGCCGCTGGACGGCGGCGAGGCCGCGCTCTGCTTCGCCTCGGGGATGGCCGCCGGGGCGGCGGTCATCCAGGCCCTCCCGCCCGGCGGTCGGGTGATCCTTCCCGACGACGTCTACTTCGGCTACCGCGTCGCGGCCTGGGAGTTCCTCCCGTCGTGGGGGCTCTCGGCGTCGTTCTGCAACATGTCGGACCTCGGAGCCCTCGAGCGGATCCTGAAGAACGGCGCGACGCTCGTCTGGCTCGAGTCGCCGTCCAACCCCCTGCTCGCCATCACCGATCTTCAAGCCGCCTGCGCGCTCGCGCGGGCGCTCGGGGCTCTTGTGCTGGTGGACGGCACCTTCGCGACGCCCGCTCTCCAGCGGCCCATCGAGCTGGGGGCCGACGTGGTCCTCCACGCCACCACGAAGTACTTCGGGGGGCACAGCGACGTGCAGGGCGGCGCGCTCGTCTTCCGGCGGAAGGACGCGCTTTACGAGAAGGTCCGCCACGTCCGCCACCTGCTCGGCGCGGTCGCCGCGCCGTTCAACTCGTGGCTCGTCCTCCGGGGCGTCCGGTCGCTGGCGTGCCGGATGGCGCGCCACAGCGCGAACGGCCTCGCCCTGGCCAAGGCGCTGGCCACGCACCCGGCGGTCTCCGTCGTCCACTACCCGGGCCTCGCCTCGCACCCCGGATACGCCATCGCCGCGCGGCAGATGTCGTCTTTCGGCGGCATGCTTTCCTTCCGCGTGAAGGGGGGCGCCGAGGCGGCGATCCGCTGCGTGGCCCGCGCAAAGCTGTTCACACGAGCCACGTCGCTGGGAGGCGTGGAGAGCCTGATCGAACACCGCGCGACGAGCGAGGGGCCCGGCGGGACGGCGCCGCCGGACCTCGTGCGCCTCTCGGTCGGCCTCGAGCACCCCGACGACCTGCTGGCGGATCTCGTCCAGGCCCTTTCGTGAAGAGGCGGACCCGGGAGCTCCCCGCCGGGAACCCGGGGAGGCTTCCGGAGGTCCCAGTCTGCCGGGAGATGCCATGAAGAAAGCCGCCGTCCTCGCCGCCGCCCTCTCGGTCGCCGCCGCCGCTCTGGCCCAGAGGAAGACCCCTGCGCCTCCCCCGGCCCCGACGCCCGCCGTCGTGACGGAGTCCCGGGCGCCCGGACTCCCGCCCTCGTGGAAGGAAGTCGAGAGGCTCGTGTCGGAGCAGAAGCTCGAGGAGGCGTCCCGCCAGGTGGCCGCGCTCCGGGCGAGCGCGCGCTCGCGCGGAGACACCGAGGAAGAGACGAAGGCGCTCGTCCGCGAGGTCCAGCTCCGGATGGCGCTCCACGGCTTCGAGACGTCGGTCCGGTTTCTCCGGGAGGAGGCGTGGCCGAAGACGCCGCGCGTCCAGGCGATCCTGAACCTCTTCTACGCGGACGCCCTCGTCACGTACGCGCGCGCCTATTCGTGGGAGATCGGGCAGCGGGAGAGGGTCGAGACGAGAGGGATCGTCGACCTGAAGGCGTGGACCCGCGACCAGATCACGGCGGAAGCGGCGCGGGCCTTCGGGGCCGTCTGGAGGGAACGGGAGGCGCTCGGGGCCCAGAGCGTCGAGACCTTGAAGGAGTACGTCGAGCTGAACGACTACCCGCGCACCGTCCGGGGGACGGCGCGCGACGCGGTCGCCTACCTCTTCGCCGGATTCCTGGCCGACACGGGGGGGTGGCGGCCCGAGCAGGCGAACGAGCTCTTCACCCTCGACCGGGACGCGCTCGTCGCGGGAAATCCGGCCACCTCCGGGTCCGTGGCGGTGGACGACCCGGCTGTCCATCCGCTCGTCCGGCTCGGCGCGATCCTCGACGACCACGAGGCGTGGCACCGCGCGCGGGGGGAGCGCGAGGCCGAGCTGGAGGCTCGGCTCGCCCGCCTCCGCCACCTCCGGGACGCCTTCTCGGATCCGGGGGACCGGGAAGCGATCCGGAAGGACCTCGCGCGGCGTCTCCCGGCGTTCCGGGACGTGGCGTGGTGGGCCATGGGGCAGGCCGAGCTGGCCGAGATGACCCGCTCCGAAGAGCGCCCGACCTCCCTCGTCCGGGCCCGGGCGCTCGCGCTCGAAGGGGAGAAGGGCTGGCCCGACTCGGTCGGAGGCCGCCGGTGCCGGTCGATCGTGGCGGGCATCGAGGCGCCGGACTTCCAGGTCGCCTCGATGTCGAGCGACGGCCCGGAGAAGCGCTCGATCGAGGTCAAGCACCGGAACCTTTCCGCGGTTCACTTCCGGGCCTTTCCGTTCGACCTCGAGGCGCGGCTCGCCGCGGCGAAGGACTACAGCCTCCTCCCGGCCTGGCGCGAGCTGTCCGACATCGTCCGGAGAGAGAGGCC
Organism: Thermoanaerobaculia bacterium; assembly: GCA_035519355.1. Lineage (GTDB taxonomy): Bacteria > Acidobacteriota > Thermoanaerobaculia > UBA5066 > UBA5066 > DAOMFB01. The sequence continues at coordinate 2,416 of DATIWM010000083.1, forward strand.
CGCCGCGGAGTGGTCCGTCGACCTGCCGGCGACTCCCGACTACCGCTCCCACCGGACCTTCGTGACGCCGCCGCTCCGCGCGCCGGGTGCGTACGTCGTCGTCGCGTCGGCCCGGAAGGACTTCGCGAGGGAGCCCAACCGCCTCCTCGGCGTCCACCTTCTGGTGACCGGCCTCGTGATGGCCGTCCGCCAGACGGACGGGGGCGCGATCGAGGCGCGAGTCCTTGCGGGCGCGAGCGGCGCGCCCGTCTCCGGCGCGACGGTCTCGCTCTGGCGGTTCGATTGGCAGGCGGGGCACCGGCGGATCCTCGGGAAGGCGTCCGGACCCGACGGCCTGGTCGCGTTCGACGGGTCCGGCGACCGGGGAGCGAGCTACTTCCTCGTCGCGAGGAAGGGAGAGGATGCCGCCCTCGATCCGAACGGTTCGGGCTTCTGGAAGACCCCGGAGCCGTCGGAGGCCACGGCCGCGCTGATCTACACGGACCGGAGCGTCTACCGGCCGCTCCAGAAGATCCTCTGGAAGATCGTCGCGTACCGCGGTCGGGACGCGCGCTTCGCGACGCTTCCCGAAACGCCGGTTCACGTGGTCCTCCACGACGCGAACGGGCAGGCCGTCGAGACGAAGACGGTGAAGACGAACGCCTTCGGGACGGCGGCGGGAGAGTTCGGCGTTCCGGCGGGGCGTTTTCTCGGCGCGTGGACGATCCGGACCTCGCTCGGCGGGGCCGCGAGGCTCGCCGTCGAGGAGTACAAGCGCCCCACGTTCGAGGTGACGCTCAAGGAGCCGGCGCAGGCGCTCCGGCTGAACCGCCCGGCGACACTCCGCGGCGAGGCGCGCTACTACTTCGGCCTTCCCGTGGCCGCCGGAAGCGTCCGCTGGCGCGCCACCCGCGAGCCGGTCTACCCGGGGTGGGGATGGTGGCGGTGGAGCGCGCCGCGTGCCACGGCGCAGGTGATCGCCGCCGGATCGGCGCCCCTTCGCGAAGACGGATCGTTCGAGCTGACCTTCACTCCGAAAGCCGACGAGCGGGGGGCCGGGAGCGCCGGCGCCTCCAAGGAGGTGACGTGGCGCTACGCCGTCACCGCCGACGTCACGGACGAGGGGGGCGAGACGCGCTCGGCCGACCGGCGCTTCCGTCTCGGATTCGTCGCGGTCGAAGCGAGAGTCGCGAAGAGCACGAATTTCTTCCTGGAAGGAAAGACCGGGTCGGTGTCCATCGTGAGAACCGATCTTGACGGCACGCCCAGGGCCGGGAAAGGCGTCTGGCGTCTGATCAGGCTCGTGCCTCCGGAGAAGACGCTGCTTCCGGCAGATCTTCCTTCCAGGAATCCTGAAGACGTCGCGCTGCGCTCCGGCGACGCTGACGAGAGGAAACGCGCCGAGCAGGGGTTCCGGACCCCGGGCGATCTCCTGCGCCCGCGCTGGGAGACCGGGTTCTCGGCCGACGAATGGATGCGCGACTGGCCCGAGGGGCCCGAGCAGGCGCGGGGCGCCGCCGAGCACGACGCGAAGGGAGAGGCGCGGCTCGATCTCGGAAGGCTGCCGGCCGGCGCCTACCGGCTCTTCTACGAGACGGCCGACGAGTTCGGCGGGAAGTTCACGCTCCCGCAGGATCTTCTCGTCGTCACGCCGAAGGGGTCGCTGCCGTTCCCGGCGCTCCTCCTCGCCGAAACGTCGTCCGTGACGGTCGGGGGGACGGCCCGTCTCCTCGTCACGTCGGGACTCCCCGGCGAGAAGCTCTTTGTGGACGTCGTCCGGGAGGGACGGCTCAAAGAGCGGCGGATCCTGACGGCGGGCCGGGACCCGTCCCTTCTGGAGATCCCGGTGACGGAGAGCGACCGCGGCGGGCTCGCCGTCACGCTGACGGCGGTTCGCGATCACCAGTTCTTCCAGCAGACGGCGAGCGTCTTCGTCCCCTGGGACGACCGTGAGCTGAAGGTCGCGTTCGCCACGTTTCGGGACCGGCTCCGGCCGGGCGCACGGGAGACGTGGCGCGTGACCGTGACGGGGGCGACGCCGGAGCACCCGCTCGCGGAGTCGGCCGAGCTCCTCGCCTACATGTACGACCGGAGCCTCGACCTCTTCGCGCCGCACCATCCCGCCTCGCCGCTCGCCCTCTACCCGACGCGGATGCGCCCGGCGACGTCCCGCGCCACGCTCGGGCTCTCCCAGACGCTTCCCATCGAGAGCAGCGGCTTTGGTTGGGTGCCCCCCTGGTCCGCTCCCCGCCCCGACCGGCTGAAGTTCGAGGACGCCTACGGGATCGGCGGCCCGGGGCGGCGCGGATTCGCGGGGGGCGGCCCCGTGCCGGCGGCCCCCCTGGCGATGAAGGCCGCCCGGAGCGACATGGCGGCAAATGCCGAGGAATCGAAAGCGAATGATTCTCTGAAGAGGAAGGAGGAGGACGGGAAGACCGCGGCGGTCGCGACGGCGGAAGCGGCCGGGGCGCCGGTGACTCTCCGGAGCGATTTCTCGGAGACGGCCTTCTTCCAGCCGCAGCTCCTGACGGGGCCCGACGGCTCGGCGACGATCGAGTTCACCGTCCCCGACTCCGTCACCTCCTGGAACGTCTGGGTCCACGCGGTCACGCGCGACCTCCGGGGCGGCTCGGTGAAGCGCGAGACGCGGAGCGTGAAGGAGCTGATGGTGCGTCCCTACGTGCCGCGTTTCCTCAGGGAAGGGGATGCGGCGGCGCTCAAGGTCGTCGTGAACGACGCCGGGGAGAAGGAGCTGTCGGGGCGGCTGACGCTCGACATCCTCGACCCGGAGACGAACCGGAGTCTTCTTCCCGATTTCGGTCTCACGGCCGAAGCGGCCACGCAGACCTTCGCCGTGAAGCCGGGCGCGGGGACGAACCGGACCTTCCGCCTGAAGGCTCCCGCCGGCGTGAAGACGGTCGCGTTCAAGGTCGTGGCGACCGCGGGCGATCTCTCGGACGGCGAGCTCCGCCCGCTTCCGGTCCTCCCGGGGCGGATGCACCTCGTCGAATCTCGCTTCGTCACCCTGAAGAACCGGGACAGGAAGACGCTCCGCTTCGCGGACCTTGCGGCCCTCGCCACGAGCCCCGACGCGACGCTTGTGAACGAGCAGATGGTCGTGACCGTCGACGCGCAGCTCTTCTTCACGGTCCTCAAGGCGCTGCCGTACCTCGTCAACTTCCCCTACGAGTGCACCGAGCAGACCCTGAACCGCTTCGTTTCGACGGGGATCGTCTCGTCCCTCTACCGCGACTATCCCGCCGTGGCGAAGATGGCGGCGGAGTTCGGCAAGCGCGACACGCCCCTCGAGCCGTGGGACGCCGCCGACCCGAACCGGAAGATGGCCCTCGAGGAGATGCCGTGGCTCGAGGCCGCGCGGGGAGGAAAGGACCCCGGAAACGGCCTCGTCAACGTCCTCGACCCCCGGATCGCCGCCGCCGACCGCGACGCGGCCCTCTCGAAGCTCCGGAAGGCGCAGACCTCCCTCGGCGGATTCCCCTGGTGGCCGGGCGGTCCCCCGTCTCCCTACATGACGCTCTATCTGCTGCACGGGTTCGCCCGGGCCACGGAGTTCGGCGTCGAGGTGCCGAAGGACGTGGTCCAGCGGGCCTGGGGGTACGTCGCCTCCCACCACCGATCCGACTGGACGTCGTGCATGGCGAAGAACGGGTGCTGGGAATGGATCACGTTCCTGAACTACGTCGCCACCTGCTTCCCCGATCCGTCGTGGTCGGGGAACGCCTTCACGGCGGCCGAGCGGAAGGAGATGCTCGACTTCTCCTTCAAGCACTGGCGGCAGCATTCCCCGCTCCTGAAGGGATATCTCGCCCTGACGCTCTCCCGGATGAACCGACCGAAGGACGCCCGGCTCGTCTGGGACTCCGTGATGGATTCGGCGAAGACCAACGAGGAGCAGGGAACCTTCTGGGCCCCCGAGGAGCGCTCCTGGCTCTGGTACAACGACACGATCGAGACCCACGCCTTCGCGCTCCGGACGCTGATGGAGCTGTCGCCCTCGGACCCGCGCACCGACGGCCTCGTCCAGTGGCTCCTCCTCAACAAGAAGCTGAACCAGTGGAAGTCGACCCGCGCGACGGCCGAGGTGATCTACGCGCTGGTCCACTACCTGAAGAAGACCGGGGCCCTCGGGATCCCGGAGGACGCGACGGTCACGGTCGGGAACCGGACGGTGACCTTCCGCTTCGAGCCGGACCGGTACACGGGCGAGAAGAACCGGATCGTGATCCCCGGGACGCAGGTCGACCCGAAGTCCACCTCGACCGTCGTCGTCGAGAAGGAGGGGAAGGGCTTCCTCTTCGCCTCTGCCGCGTGGCACTACTCCACGGAGAAGCTCCCTGCGGAGGACCGCGGCGACTTCTTCCGGGTCTCCCGCCGCTACTTCCTCCGCGAGAACACCGGGCGCGAGTGGGTCCTGAAGCCGCTCGGCGAGGGGGCCGTCCTCCGTCCCGGCGACGAGCTGGAGGTGCAGATCTCCCTCCGGACGAAGCACGAGGCCGAGTACGTCCACCTCCGCGACCCTCGCGGCGCCGGCTTCGAGCCGGTCTCTGCGGCTTCGCGCTGGAAGTGGGACCTCGGCCTCGTGTATTACGAGGAGGTCCGCGACAGCGCCACGAACTTCTTCTTCGAGCGGCTCCCGGTGGGCGAGTACACCTTCAAGTACCGCGTCCGGGCCGCGATGGGCGGAGCCTTCCGGGTCGGCCCCGCCACGGTCCAGTCGATGTACGCGCCGGAGTTCAACGCCTTCTCGGCGGGGGCCGTCCTCTCGATCTCGGAGAAGTGACCTTTCGCCGCGGGGGCCTAGGGAGCCCCGGCGTGGCCCGGGGGCGGGCCGGCGTCCACCGACCAGAAGAGCGCATTGAAGAGGAACGGGTAGGTCGCCTCCATCTGGGCGCGGAACTGGGTGCGGAAGCCGAGGAGGACGAGCTTCCCTTTCCCGAAGGTCGTGGCCACGGCAGCCGAGCGCCGGGTCAGCTTGTCCGCTCCGGCGATCCAGCCCGAGAGGAGAACGTCGCGCTCGTCGGCGGGGTAGGAGGCGAGGTCCCACCGCTGGAGTTCCGGACCCGGCGGAACGGTCTGGAAGGCGGTGGCGCCGTCGAGGAAGACCGCGATCTCCTTCGGGAGCCCCCACGTGACCGGGTGCTCTTCGCCCCGCTCGACGCGAAGGAGGGAGCCGGGGCACTGGAAGTCGTCGCGCCGGAGCTTCGCGAGGACGTTCCGGACGGGGATGTTGAACTCCGAGAGGACCCAGTCGGACGAGTCGGCGAGCGCCACGAGCGTGCCGCCGGCCTCCACGAACTCCCGGAGCGCCTTCGCCCCGTCCTTCTCGAGTCCGCCCTGGTACTCCGGGGGGAGGTCGACCCAGTACGTCACGTCGCCCTCCTCGCGCTTCGGCTTGCCGGTGGCGATCGTCTCGGCGCCGACGTCGGGGAGGACGATGACGTCGAAGGACTCGTTCAGCTTTCCGGCCCGGATCGTCCTGTTGTCGAGGCTGTTCGTGGAGAAGCCGTACTGCTCGAGGACCCAGCGCGTCCACCCCTCGTCCATCGACGCCGCCCACGGCTTGTAGAGGCCGACGCGGGGCGCGCGCAGGGCGACGACGCCCGGCGAGAGTCCGAGAGGGTTCTTCGAAAGGGGAGAGAACGCGACGCCCGCCTCGGCGGCCGCCGCGGCGGCGGCCTTCGACGCGGTCTCGTCGAGAAAGACGGTCCCCGCTGGCCAGCTCGTCCCGTCGACGGTCGCCGGCCGTCTCGCG
>DATIWM010000084.1:0-5963 GCA_035519355.1 Thermoanaerobaculia bacterium
GCATTCTGCGGGGCGGCGTCCGAACCGTCGGCTGCAAACGCGCCACCGGACCCGATGAGGGTCGCCGCGAGAAGGAAAACTGGAAGAGGCTGACGCATGGACGACCTCCCACCGTTTCCCGGCTCCAGCGTGCTCGAATCCGAGCCGCCGGACCGCAACCTTGGAAGCGCCCTAAGTTACCTCATTCGAATCGGTTGGTCAAAGCCGGTGTTCGCGGAACGTACGGCCGCCTTCGGTGCGGGGCTCTGCGGGGGGATCTTCTTGGCCCACTGACTTTCCGGAAAATCGCGGGCGAGCCGCTGCCAGCTCTCCAGTGCCTTCTGCTCGTTTCCCAGCTTCCGCTGGGCGAATCCCAGCTCCAGGAGGACGCGGTCGACGCTCGAGTAGTCCGGGTAGGCCTGCAGGATCGTGTCGAACCGCCCCCGGGCGGCGTTGAAGGCCTTCCGCCGGTAGTAGAAGCGCCCCACGAGGTACTCGTGCTCCGCGAGGAGATTCCGGATCCGCTGCAGGCGCGCGCGGGCCTCCGTGATGTACGGCGAGTCCGGGTAGCCGAGGATCAGCTCGCGATAGCTCGTCGCGGCGAGGCGGGTGTTCGTCTGCTCGCGGTCCGGCTTTTCGGCCTCCTTGTCGGCCGTCTGGGCCAGCCGGAAGAGAGCGTAGTCCGCCCGCGGGCTCGACGGGTACCGGTTGCGGAAGTCGCGGTAGCGGGTCTGGGCCTCGAGATAGCCGAGCGTCGTCCCCTCGTCGAAATACGAGTCGGCGAGCTTCAGGGCGGCCTGCCGGCCGATCGGGTCGTTCGCATAGTTTTCGGCGACGAACCGGAGGTACTGGCGTCCGAGCTCCCACTTCTTCTTCGAGATCAGTTGCTCCCCGCGGGCATACGCTTCCTCCTTCGGCATCGTCAGGAGCTCGCGCGTCAGCTTCATCGACGAATCCGTCGACGAGCAGCCGGCGAGGAGGCCGGCGACCGCGAGAAGGACGAGAGAGCGCCCCTTCGGGCGGGGGTGAAGGAGCATGAACCGCCGGAGATTACACCGCCCGATCGGCGGAGGCGGCCGACCGGAGCGCCGCCACGGCGGCCGGGACGTCACCCTTTCCGAAGACGGCCGAACCCGCCACGAGGTGCCGGGCGCCGGCGACCGCGAGCTCACCGGCGTTCTCCGCGCCGACGCCGCCGTCCACGGCGATCTCGCACGTGGCGCCGCGCGACCGGATCAGGGCCGCGAGGTCCCGGACCCGCTCGATCGACCCCGGAAGGAAGGACTGTCCGCCCCAGCCCGGGTTGACCGTCATGACGAGGACGAAGTCGACGAATCGGACCGACTCGTCGAGAACGGCGAGCGACGTTCCGGGGTTGATCGCCACCCCCGGCGAGACGCCGCGCTCCCGGACGTGCTGGGCGAAGCGGTGAAGATGCGGCTCGGCCTCCACGTGGACGGCGACGCGTGCCGCCCCGGCATCGAGATACTGGTCGAGCGTCCGGAGCGGCTCCTCGATCATCAGGTGAACGTCGAACGGGAGCCGCGTCGCGCCCCGAAGCGCCCGGAGGACGAGCGGGCCGACGGTGAGGTTCGGGACGAACCGTCCATCCATCACGTCGAAGTGAATGGCGTCGGCCCCGGCCTGCTCGCAGGCGGAAACCGCCTCCGCGAGACGTCCGAAGTCCGCCGACAGGAGCGACGGGGCGATCTTCACGCGGAATCCGCTCACGAGGTTCCCTCCGCCGAGGCGACGACGAACGAGAGGACGTCCTTGCGCGAGACGGGAAACCCGGCCTGCGGAAACTGGCGGAGGATCGTCCCGGCCGGCGCCCCTTCATACGCCTGGCTCTTCACGCTGCCGACGCGGAAGCCGCGCGCCTCGAAGGCCGTGCGGACCCGCTCCACGTCGCGCCCGATCAGGTCGGGCATGACCCAGGCCGCGTCGGAGAGCCCGCGGTTCACGAGAAGGCCCATCGGCGCTCCGGGAGGCACGACGGAACCGGGCGATGCGCTCTGCGCGATGACGCCCGCCGATCCGGGGAGCCGGATGGCCGCGAGCGCAGGTTCCGGAAGGCCCTGCCGGATCAGGGCCGCCGCGGCGGCGCGGGGCGACTGACCCGTCAGGTCGGGCATCCGGAGGGTCTTCGGTCCGAGCGAGAGGAAGAGCCGGACCGTCTGCCCCTCCTTGACGGCCGTCTCGGCGGCCGGCTGCTGCGCGCGGACGCGGCGGGCCGGAATCTTCTCGTCGTAGTCGTCCTTCTGCGGGTCGACCACGACCTCGAGCCCGATCTCCGCGGCGCGCACCGTGGCCTCCTCCACCGTCAGGCTCGAGAGGTCCGGCACGCGCGTCGACCGCCCGGCCACGAAACGGGAAAAGGAGATCCACGTCGCGGTCGCCAGAACCCCCGCGAGGACGAGGGCATAGATCACGCGGGCCAGCACTCCCCCCATGACCGCCCGACTCTACCAGCCTCTGCACGAAGGGGCGGGCCGACAGATTTGACTCGCGCCGTCTCGCGAACCAGACTCCGTCTCCCGTGACGGAGACCCGCCCGCAGCGCCTCGCGCACGACGTCTCGCCCGCCGAGCTGCCGCTCGCCCGGGCCGATCTCCACCTCCACACGGAAGCTTCCATCTTCAAGTACTTCCGCGCCGCCAACACGCGCGACTCGTACAACGACCCGGACGAAACCTACCGGCTGGCGAAGGCCCGCGGGATGGACTTCGTCACCTTCACCGACCACGACACGGTGGACGGGTGCCTCCGGTTCCTCGACCGCCACCCGGACCTGACGGATTTCTTCGTCTCCGAGGAGGTCGAGACCTTCTTCCCGAGGACGGGGCACCGGATCCACGTCAACGTCTTCGACCTGACGCTCGCCCAGCACAACGTCATCTGGAAGAAGCGGAGGAGCATTTTCGACCTCGTCGAATACCTCCGGGCCGAGGGGCTCCTCTTCTCGGCCAACCATCTCTTCCAGTCCTACCGGATGCGACAGGCTCCCGAGGACTTCATGACGACGATGCTGACGCTTTTCGACGTCTTCGAGGTGAAGAACGGCTCCATGGCCTACCAGCACAACGCGCTCGTGGCCGACCTCCTGAACGTGGCCAAGCAGAAGCGCGGGTCGCTCGCCCTCATCGGGGGATCGGACGGGCATACGTACCCCCCGATCGCGTCGGTCTTCACCCTCGCCCCCGGCCGGACATGGAAGGAGTTCCTGGGGGCGATCCGCCAGGGCCGCTCGCTCGCGTGGGGAACGGAGATGGGCTTCACGGGGGTTCTCGGCGACGTCTACCAGAACCTCGGGAAGTACTACCGGTCGGTGACGAAGTTCCGGAACCCCGACTTCACGGCGGCGGAGAAGGCCCGGCACTTCGCGTTCGCCGCCGCCGCGATCCCCTTCAACGTCGCCGGCGTCCCGGCCGCGATCTACTCGCTCAACTACGCCAAGCAGCTCGCCCTGACGCGGAGCCTGAAGTCCCGGTTCCGCCGGCGGGGCGTCCCGCCGGCATGACGGCGCGCTTGGCGGCCGGACCGCTCGTCGGCGCGCACATGAGCGCCGCCGGCGGCCTCGCCCGGGCCGTCGAGCGGGCCGTCGGCGTCGGCGGCCGGGCGCTGCAGGTCTTCACGAAGAACTCGAACCAGTGGGCCGGCAAGGCGCTCGACCCGGAGGACTCGGCCGCCTTCCGCGCGGCGGCGAAGGCGGCGGGGATCGCGCCCCTGGTCTCGCACGCGGCCTATCTCATCAATCTCGCGTCGCCGGACCTCACGACGCGGAAGCGTTCGGTCAGCGCGCTCATCGACGAGATCCGGCGGTGCGACGCGGCCGGGATCCCCTTTCTCGTCCTCCACCCCGGCTCGCACGGCGGGGACGGCGAGGAGGCCGGCCTCGACCGGATCGCCCGCGGTCTCGACGAGGCGGCCAGGAGGACGCCCGCCTCGACGACGACCATCCTCCTCGAGACGGCCGCCGGGCAGGGGGCCTGCCTCGGCCACAGCTTTTCCCAGCTTTCCGAGATGCGCCGGCGCGCCGCGTCGAAGGCGCGAATCGCCTTTTGCCTCGACACCTGCCACGTCCACGCGGCCGGCCACGACGTCGTGACGAAGGACGGGTGGCGCTCGATGCTGGAGGAGGCGGACCGGACGATCGGGGTCTCGCGCGTTCGGGTCATCCATGCGAACGACTCGAAGAAGGGGCGGGGCTGCCGCGTCGACCGGCACGAGCGGATCGGCCTCGGGGCGATCGGCGAAGCGGGCTTCGCGAACCTGATGACCGAGCCCGTTTTCGAGAAGGTCCCGAAGATCCTCGAGACGCCCAAGGACGAGAGCGGCGACTGGGACCGGGAGGGGCTCGCCGCCCTCCGGCGGCTGGCCGGGGCGGCCTGAGCCCTCAGGCCGGTCCGGCTTCCTTCTTCTTCGGGTACTTCGTCGCGACGTAGTCGTCCACGAGGGCCCGGAAGGCCGCCGAGAGCTCGTCGTAGTTCCCTTTGAGCGTCGTGAACTTCTGGCCGTCGACGTAGACGGGACAGCTCGGCGCCTCGCCCGTGCCGGGGAGGCTGATGCCGATGTTCGCGGCCCTGGACTCGCCCGGCCCGTTCACGATGCAGCCCATGACGGCGAGCGTCATCGTCTCGACGCCGTCGTACTCCCTCTTCCAGAGGGGCATCTTCTCGCGAACGTAGCCCTGGATCCGCTCGGCCAGCTCCTGAAACGTCGTGGAGGTCGTCCGGCCGCAGCCCGGGCAGGCGGTGACCGACGGGGCGAAGGAGCGGAGACCGAGCGACTGGAGAAGCTCGCACGCCGCGTAGACCTCCTCGCGGCGGTCGCCGCCGGGGCGGGGCGTCAGGGAGACGCGGATCGTGTCGCCGATTCCCTCCTGGAGCAGGACGCCCATCGCCGCCGAGGACCAGACGAGGCCCTTCACCCCCATTCCGGCCTCCGTCAGCCCGAGGTGGAGCGGCTGGTCCGTGTGGCGGGCCAGCTCGCGGTAGACCGCGATCAGCTCCTGCGGCTTGGAGACCTTGCAGGAGATGATGATCTGGTTCTTCGTCAGGCCGCTCTGGAGCGCCAGCTCCGTCGACTCGAGCGCCGAGAGGACCATGCAGTCGCCGAGGATTTCGTCGGAGCTCTTCCCGAGGTCCCGGTCGGTGTTCTCCTGCATCTTCCGCATGACGAGTTCCGGATTCAGCGAGCCGCCGTTGACGCCGATCCGGACCGGTTTGCCGTGGTCCACGGCCACCTTGCAGATCGTCGAGAACTGCTCGTCGCGGAGGCGTCCCGTGCCGACGTTCCCGGGATTGATCCGGTACTTGTCGAGGGCCTCCGCGCAGCGGGGGAACTTCGTCAGGAGGATGTGCCCGTTGTAGTGGAAATCCCCGATCAGGGGAACGTCGCACCCGGCGTCCCGGAGCCGCCGGGCGATCTCGGGGACGGCCGCGGCCGCCTCGGGGACGTTCACGGTGACCCGGACCAGCTCGGAGCCCGCCTGAGCGAGCTCGAGGCACTGCGTCGCCGTGGCCGCGGCGTCGGCCGTGTCGGTCATCGTCATCGACTGGACGACGACCGGGGCGCCGCCGCCCACCGCCACCCGGCCGACCTTCACCGGGACGGTCGTGTGGCGGCGCCGCGTCGGAGCAAAGACGGCGACGGCGGGAGGTTCGGAGCCCATGCCGTTCAGAAGTTGACGTTCTTCAGGACGTCGAAATAGAGGACCGTGACCATCACGAGGACGAGGAAGACGAATCCGGCCTGGAGGAGCCGCTCCTTCACCTTGATCGGAAAGTCCCGGCGGGCGACGGACTCCAGGAGCGTCACGAAGATCTGCCCGCCGTCGAGGAGCGGGATCGGGAGGAGGTTCAGGAGGCCGAGCTGGAGCGAGAGGACGCCCATGAGCAGGACGAGCGCCGACGGGCCCGTGCGGGCCGCCTCGCCCGAGAACTTCGCGATGTCGATCGGGCCCGAAAGCTGCCGCATGGAGC
>DATIWM010000085.1:0-4390 GCA_035519355.1 Thermoanaerobaculia bacterium
GAGCCGCTCGGCGAGGAGCGCCGCGTCGCGCTCCCGGTTCGTCGCGTCGGCCGCACGGGCTCCGGCCGCGAGGAGGTCGCGGCGGGCCGCCTCGCGCCGGGCGGCGAGGTCGGCCTCTCGGCGAGAGACGTCTTCGAGCGCGGCGGCCGCCGAGGCGGCGCGCGCTTCGGCCCCGGCCAGCTCCGCGTCGACGGCCGAGCGCGCCGTCTCCGCGCGCCCCGACTCCTCGACCGACCGGAGGTGGTCGGCCTGGGCCTCGCTCCGCTGCGCGGCGAGGAGCTCCTGGCGGGCGGCGGCCTCCTCCGCGTCGCGGGCCGCCGACGCGACGGCGGCCTCGGCGGAGAGGAGCGCCTCGCGGGCGCGGGCGAAGGCATCCGCCAGCTCGCGACGGCGGGCCTCGTCCTCGTCGGCGACCCGGCGCGCCTCGGCGAGCGCGGCCTCGAGGCGCCCGGTCGCGGCGAGGGCGGCGGCCTCGGCGTCGGTCGCGGCCTTGAGCGCCCTGTCGGCCTCGGAGAAGCCGGCCGCGAGGCGGTCGGCGCGGAGGCGCGAGAGCGTCTTCTTCCGGCCGGCGAGGAGTTCCGCCTGCTCCTTCCACCGGGCGGCGCGCGAGGCCTGCCGCTTCAGGGAGGCGCAGTTCCGCTCGATCTCGGCGACGATGTCCGAGAGGCGGAGGAGGTTCGCGCGCGTCTCTTCGAGCTTCAGCTCGGCCTGCCGCTTCCGGAGCTTGTACTTCGAGACGCCTGCGGCCTCCTCGATGAGGCGCCGCCGGTCCTGGGGCTTGGTCGAGAGGATCAGCTCGACCTTCTGCTGCTCGATGATCGAATAGGCCCTCACGCCGAGCCCGGTGCCGAGGAGAAGATCTTGCACGTCGCGCAGGCGGCACTTCTTCCCGTTCAGGACGTAGTCGCTCTCGCCGTCGCGCGTGACGCGGCGGGCGATCGTCACCTCGCCTCCCGTCTCGGCCCAGTGGTCCGATCCACGGGACTCGAGCGTCAGCGAGACCTCGGCCATCCCGATCGCCTTGCGGCGGGCGGCGCCGTGGAAGATGACGTCTTCCATCGTCGTGCCGCGGAGGCTCCTGGCGGATTGCTCGCCGAGAACCCACTGGACGGCGTCGGCGATGTTCGACTTGCCGGAGCCGTTCGGTCCGACGATGGCCGTGATGCGGCCGGGGAGCGTCAGGGCCGTCCGGTCCACGAAGGACTTGAAGCCCTGGATGTCGAGTTTCTTCAGACGGAACATTCAGGATTGCCGCCGGGCGGCGCGAAACGCTAGCACGCCTCCCCTCACGAGAGAAGGGTCTCGTCGAGAAGCGTCTTCAGGAGTCCGCCGCGCGAGCGGACGCCGAGCTTCGAAAAGACGTGCTTCAGGTGGTCCTTCACGGTCCACTCGGTGATGAAGAGCTCGCGGGCGATCTCCGCGTTCCGGAGCCCCCGGAGAAGCGCCGCCACGACCTCCGCCTCGCGCCCGGAGAGCCCGAGGGCTCTGAAGCGGGGGCACATCTGCTCGGGCGTGATCGGCGGAGCCGGTCGCGACCGGTCTCCCTTCATCTCGCACTGCGCGGCGAGCTCGAGAAGCTGGGCGGCGAAGGGGGCGAGAAGCTGGAACCGGAGCCGCTCCGGACCGGTCCAGGGGCGCGGGGTGCGGCGCAGGAGGACGAGCCGCCCCTCCACGAGGCCGGGGCAGCGGAAGGAGAGTTCGAGGCGGTGGGCGGGGGCCGCCGGCCGGGCGGCCGGGCGGACGGTGCGCGCCGCCGAGACCCGGTGGGGGAGGAAGCGCCGCCGGTACCGGAGCCGCTCGGGAAGATAGTGGACCTCCACTTCCGCGGCATCGGGATCGAGGGCGGAGCGGACGGCTTCGACCGCGCGGAAGAGGACCGCGTCGTGCGGGGCCCGGAACGGGGGGGGCGGAGCGGGGGGGCGCGCCACGGTCGTCCTGGGACCCGATTGTAAGGAGGGGCGGGGAGCGGGACCGTTCAAAAGCTGACGCCCGTGGGCGGACAACCGGGGCGATGCGTGCTAGGATCGATCTGTTCAATTATCCCCCCTGTGCTCCCGGGAGGCAGCCTTCCATGCTGAGCTTCGAGGTCCGGAAGGCCGGCGGCGAGTCGGAAGTCCGGAAGGTCCACCGCGACGTCATCCACATCGGCGCTTCGTCCGGAAACGACCTGGTCGTGCGGGCGCGGGGTGTTCTCGGCCGGCACGCCCGCATCTCAGTGTCCGGTGACGAACTCCGCCTGGACGTCCTGGGAACCTCTCCCGGCTCGGACGTCACGCTCAACGGCTCGGTCGTCCGGTCGGCCTCGCTGGCCGCGGGCGACCGGATCTCGATCGGCGAGGCGACGATCACGCTCCTGAACGGACCGGCCCCGAACCCGAACCGGATCGCGGCGCCTCCCCCGCGCGGCCGCGACGCCCTCTCGGTCGCGACGGCGGCTCTCGGCGGAGGAAACCACACGGCCGTCGCCCCCGCGCCCTCCCCCGCCGCCCCGCCGCGCTCCCCGGTTCCGCCCCCCGAGGCCGCGCCGCGCCGGGCCGAGGAAGAGCGCCTGCCGGCGGCGGCCCGGTCGACCGAGCTCTGGAACGGGGTCTTCGCCCGCCTCTCGCACGGCGGCTCGTACGAGGAGACGCTCCAGGAGATGGCGTCCTTTCTTTCGAGCGGGTCGCCGCTCCACAGCATCGCGTTCATGTCGCTGGAGGAGCCCGGCGCCGGCGAGGCCCTGGCGGCCCTCTGGAAGGGGACGCTGCCGAGGCTCTCCCCGCGGACGCTCGCCGACCTGAAGCAGCGGGGCGGCCCGTCGGACGTCTTCGAGGGCGGGACGCGGGTCCGGCTCTTCCCGGTGATCCCTCCGGGCGGCGAAGCGGTCGCCGCGGTCGTCGTTCCCCTGGAGACGGTCTCCGACCCCGTCTGGGGGGACTTCGTCGCCCACCTCGCGGCGACCCTCGGCTTCGTCCATGCCTACCGGAGCGAGCCGACCTTCGGCGAACGGGGCGGCCTCTCGGCCCAGGCGCCGGTCGCCGCGTCGGTGGACGACCCGCTCTCCCTCCTCGTCGGCCAGTCGCTCGCGATGCAGAACCTGAAGGCGTCCCTCTCGCGGGTGGCGGCGGCGCGCGCGCCGGTGCTCCTCGTCGGCGACGTCGGCACGGGAAAGACGCTGGCCGCCGAAACGCTCCACGCCCTCTCGCCGCGCCGTTCGCGGCCGCTCATCCGGATCGCGGCGACGGCCGCCACGGCGCAGGCGCTTGAGGAGGACCTCCTCGGCGGGCTGGCGGCGTCGGAGCGGCGCAAGCGCGGCGGGCGCCTCTTCGAGGCCGAAGGGGGAACGCTCCTCATCGAGGAGGTGGGCGACCTCCCGGCGCCCACGCAGGCGCTCTTCTTCCGCCTGCTCGAGGCGCGCGAGGTGACGGCGCCGGGCGGGCGGACCGTCCCGGTGGACGTTCGGGTCATCGGCACCTCGTCGCGGCCCCTGACACGTGCCGTCGAGGACGGCCACTTCCGGGACGACCTCTACTTCCGCCTCTCGGCCCTGACGCTCCGTCTTCCGCCGCTGAAGGAGCGGAAGGAGGACCTTCCGGCGCTCCTCGACGCCTTCGCGACGCGGCACGGCGGACCGCCGGCGGACCGCTTCGACGTCGAGGCGATGAACGCGCTCCTCGGCTACGGCTACCCCGGAAACGTCCGCGAGCTGGAGAACGAAGTCCGGCGGCTCGCGGCGCTGGTGGCCTCCGGAACCGTGAAGCTCGCCGATCTCGACCAGAAGTTCTCCGGGGAGCACGTCGAGCTGGCGTTGAAGGAGAGCGACGACCTGAAGGAGATCGTCGAGAAGGTGGAGCGCCAGGTCATCGAGCGGGTCATGCGGAAGGTGCGCGGCAACCAGTCGCTCGGCGCACGGCTCCTGAACATCTCGCGCGGCAGCCTCATCGCCAAGATGAAGCAGTACGACGTCAAGGACTTTCGTTACCTGAAGCGGCACGAGTAGACGTCCGCCGCCGTAAACTGCCCGCATGGCGGACGATCGCGAAGCCCGGAGATTCCGGGGCCGGCTCACCGCCGTGCTCGCCATTCTCGGCCTCCTGACGGCCGGGTCGGTGGCCCTCTTCGGCCACCTCCTCTTCAAGACGCTCTCGCGGGACGTGGTCAACGACGCGCTCCTCCTGTCGCGCCTGGACGCCGAGCGGATCGCGCGCGGGGTGGCCGAGAAGTCGGCCGGCGACCCCTACATCGTCAAGCTGAAGCAAACGGAGATCGACCGCTTCGTCCGCCAGGGGCTCGCCGAGCGGCAGATCCTGACCGAGGTGCAGATCTTCGATGTCCGGAAGCAGGAGGTCATCTACTCCTATGGCTCGACCCTGAGCGTGCCGGAGTCGAAGCCGCCCGGCCCCGAGGGGAG
>DATIWM010000086.1:0-24277 GCA_035519355.1 Thermoanaerobaculia bacterium
CCCTCGTCCGTCGTCGGCGCCTCGGCGGCGCGCGCCTTCCGCTCGAACGTGTTTCCGTTCCGGTCGTAGAGGTAGAGCGTGGTCGTCCTGAAGCCGAGGCTCTGGCGGACCGCACGGACGACGCCTTCGAGGACGTGGGAGAGCGTCAGGTGGGCCTTCAGCTCGTTGGAGAGTTCGAGGATCCGCTGGAGCGTCTCGGCGCGGCTCTGAAGCCGGTCGTTGACCGTCTGCATCTGCCGCCGGAGGTTCCGGTCCTGGAGGGAGATCGCGACGTGGTCCGCGAGGACCGACAGCTCCTGGAGGGTCCGGGGCGAAGCGAGCTCCGGGTCGTCCGACTCCAGGACGAGGAGCCCCGCGATCACGGCCGGCGTCTGCAGCGGGAGGAACACCTGCACGTCGAGCCGGGGATTCAGGACGACGTCGCGCCTCGCGCCGCGCGAGACGCGGGGTTCGGCGGCGGCGGGGAGGAACGGCCCTTCGAGATCGCGCTGGCCGGCGAGCCAGTCCTGGAAGTCGGGACGCGACAGGACGACCTCTCCGGCGAGCGTGGTCGACGGGAAGCCTTCGGGGTCCTCGTCGTAGGAGACCGCCGCGAGGGCGCGGACGGGGAAGCCGGCGCGGAGCGTCTCGAAGAGCCGCATGAACGCCTCGCGGTCCGGGCCGAGGGCCGAGAAGGCGACGGAGATCTCACGGAGGGTCCGGAGCTCGCGGGTTGCCCGCGCCAGCTCCTGCTCGGGACCGCGCGGCCGCCCGCGGCGCCGGAGCCGCACGAAGGCCGCGACGACCGCGGCCACGAGGAGGGCGGCCAGGGCGTAGGGCGCGACGGCCGTCGGGTTCACCGGAACGTGACGACTCCGCCCGTTTCCAGCTTCGCGAAGACGCGGAGCACCTCCGATTCGGGAAACGGGCTGATGCGGGCAATGGAACGGACGTCCCAGAGGCCGTTGATCCGGGAGACGATGAACGCCTCGTTGGGCGTGAAGGAGAACGACATCAGTTCTTCCATCGGCTTGGTCAGGCGCGGGATCGAGGCGAGGGAAATCCGCCGCGCGATGGCGGCGTCCGGTTCCGACGGCGGGCCGGGGGCCTTCGGGCGGACCGGCTCGCCCCCGACTGAGTCGCCCGCTTCGACCGCCTCGGGCAGATCCGCCTCGGCGGCGCGCGCCGCCGGTTGAGACGGCGGGGCAGGACGTCCGGCCGGGATGCGTCTCGAGCGCGAGTCGGAATCGTCGCGACGAAGGAATCTCCTGAAGTCCTGCGGAGGCGGAGAGGGGGGCCCCGGCGGCGGCGACGGCGGTCCCGACGCCGGCCGCGCCGGCGCCAGCACCGTGACGTCGGCTTCGACGGCTTCCCCGACGAGGGAGGGCGGCGCGGGCGGGAGCGCCTCCTCGGCCGGCACCTGGGGGTGGGCCGACTCGCTGCGGAGGAGTCCGAAGACCTCCGGAGCCGAGGCGGACGTCAGGATCTCGGCCTGGAGCTCGGCGGCCAGCCGCTCCGGCGAGGTCCGTTCCTCCTCGCCCTCGCCGACGATCTGGAGGTGGCCCGATTCGAGCAGGTCGAAGACGAACTTGGCGACGTGGAAATCGGGATTGTGGGTGGCGGCGGCGATTCCCTCGATCGTGCGGACGCCGTCGATCGCACTCAGGATCATCTTCTCGCGGTCGTTCAGTCCTTCCTCGACCGGGATCAGGACGGCGGGAATCTGCCTCAGCGAGGAGATCCGGGTCCGGATTCGCTGCCACTCGTCGTAGCGGCGGAGACCTTCCATGACGATGCCGGTCACGTCCGAGGAGATCGTCACCATCGGCAGGGCCGGGATCTCGCCGTCCAGAAACGCGAACGAACCGTCCTCCCACAGGAAGACGTCGTAGATCGTCTCGGCGGCCTTCAGCCGGAGGAGGTCCGCCAGCTCCTCCTCGCGAATGGCGTTGATCATGACGAGGATCTTCCCGAGGAGGATCTTCGACTCCTGCTGGACCTCGAGGGCGCGGAGCAGCTCCTCTTCGCTGATGAAGCCGAATCCGACGAGGAAACGGCCGAGGAACTCGCGCTCGATGGTCGAGGACGAGGAGGCGATCTTCCCGCGCTGGAAGTAGATCCGCTTTTCTCCCGGAGCGCCCCGCACGATCAGCGTGCCGCTCTTCACGCCGGTGGAGAGCCACTGGAGCAGTTCCGAGAACTGCATCGTCCGGAGGCTTCCGGAAATGGCCATTGGCTCGATTCTAGAGGGTGCGGCTATTCCGCCGGCGGGTCGTAGGCCGGGATCCCCGTCACGGCCTGTCCGAGCACCAGCGTGTGGATGTCGTGCGTCCCCTCGTAGGTGTAGACGGACTCGATGTTGGCGAGGTGGCGGAAGACCGGGTACTCGCCGACGATGCCGTTCGCCCCGAGGATCTCGCGGGCCAGCTTCGCGCATTCCCGCGCCACCCAGACGTTGTTCCGCTTGGCCATCGAGACGTGCTCGGGCTTCATCTTCTTTTCGTCCTTCAGGCGGCCGAGCCGGAGGGCCAGGAGCTGCCCCTTCGTGATCTCGGTGATCATGAAGGCCAGCTTCGACTGGACCAGCTGGTGGGCCGCGATGGGGCGGTCCCTGAACTGCTTCCGGCTCTTCGCGTACTCGACGGCGCAATGGTAGGTCGCCATGGCCGAGCCGATCGCGCCCCACGCGATGCCGTAACGCGCCTGGGTGAGGCAGGAGAGCGGACCCCTGAGGCCCTCGACGCCCGGCAGGACGTGCTCCTCGGGGATCCGGCAGTCCTCGAAGGCGAGCTGCGACGTCACCGAGGCGCGGAGGGACATCTTCATCCGGTGCTCCGAGGTCGTGAAGCCCGGCGTCCCGCGGGGCACGAGGAAGCCGCGGACCGGCCCGTTCGAGTCGCCCACCTTCGCCCAGACCACGGCCACATCGGCGATGGAGCCGTTCGTGATCCAGGCCTTGGCCCCGTTCAGGACCCACGCCGTTCCGTCTTTCTTCGCCACCGTCCGCATCCCGCCCGGGTTCGAGCCGAAGTCGGGCTCCGTCAGGCCGAAGCAGCCGATCGCCTCGCCTTTCGCGAGCTTCGGGATCCAGCGGTCCTTCTGCTCCTTCGAGCCGTACGCGTGGATCGGGAACATCACGAGCGAGGACTGGACGGAAACGAACGACCGGAGCCCCGAGTCGCCCCGCTCGAGCTCCTGCATGATGAGGCCGTAGGAGACGTTTCCGAGGCCGGGAAGGCCGTACTCGTCGATCGTTGCCCCGAAGAGATTGAGCGCCGCCATCTTCGGAACCAGCTCCCGGGGGAAGCGCCCTTCCCAGGCGCACTCCTCGATGATGGGAAGCACTTCGGCTTCGACGAACTCCCGGACGAGGTCGCGGACCGCCCGCTCGTCGTCGGAGAGCATCTCCTCGATCCCGTAGAAGTCCACGCCGGGAAAGCTCACGGTCCCCCCCTCCGCTCGCGCCCGGAGCGCTTTGCGGTGCGCGGCGGAATGTAGCATCCTGCCCGCATGGCGACCCCCGCATGGAAGGCCGCGAGCGACCTGGCCGAGGGTTACCTCCTGCTGAACCCGGTGACGCTCAAGAAGTACGAGCGGCACGAGATCGACGCCCTGCTCCAGGAGATCGAGAAGCTCTCCCGCGACCTCCGGGGGCAGCTCATCCCCCAGGACCAGGCGGAAGCCGTTCAGCAGAAGAACCGGAAGCTTCTCCGGCTCTCGCAGGGGGTCGTCATGCTCCAGAACTGGAAGAGCCGGATGCGGCCCGGCGGCGGCTGACCCCGGCTCCGGCTCCTGTATCCTCCGGCGTCCATGAGCGGCACGTTTCCGGCCATTTCGGACCTGCCGCGCCACGTCGGCGAGAGTGTCACGCTTCGGGGGTGGCTCTACCACTGGCGCAAGGGGGGGAAGATCTGGTTCCTCGTGCTTCGCGACGGTTCCGGGTATCTGCAGGCGGTCGTGTCGAAGGCCGATGTCTCCGAGAGCGTATGGAACGACGCCACCCGCGCCACGCAGGAGTCGACGCTCCGGGTGACGGGCGTCGTCCGCTCCGATCCCCGCTCGCCCGGCGGCGTGGAGCTGGGAGTTACCGACCTGACGATCCTCGACCTCGGGCACGACTTCCCGATCACGCCGAAGGAACACGGGGTCGACTTCCTGCTGTCGCAGCGGCACCTCTGGCTCCGCTCCTCGAGACAGGTCGCCATCCTGAAGGTCCGGAGCGAAGTGGAGAGCGCCATCCACGACTTCTTCCATGCGCGGGGCTACACGCGGGTCGACTCGCCGATCCTGACGCCGAACGCCTGCGAGGGGACGTCGAGCCTCTTCGAGACGCAGTACACCGAGGAGGAAAAGGCCTACCTGTCGCAGTCCGGCCAGCTCTACCTCGAGCCCGCCGCCGCGGCGCTCGGCAAGGTCTACTGCTTCGGCCCCACGTTCCGGGCCGAGAAGTCGAAGACGCGCCGCCACCTCCGCGAGTTCTGGATGGTGGAGCCCGAGGTCGCCTTCCTGGAGATCGACGGACTGATGGACCTGGCCGAGGAGTTTGTCAAGGAGCTGGCGGCGCGCGTCCTCGACCGCCGGAAAGAGGAGTTGAAGCGTCTCGAGCGTGACGTCGCGAAGCTCGATCCCGTCCTCGCGAAGCCGTTCCCGCGGATGAACTACCGCGAGGCGATCGAGATCCTGCAGAAGAAGGGGATGCCCGTCGCGTTCGGCGACGACCTTGGCGGCGACGAGGAGACGGCGCTGACCGAGGGCTTCGACACGCCGGTCATGGTCACGCGCTACCCGACCTCGATCAAGGCCTTCTACATGCAGCCGGACCCGGCTGACCCCGACGTCGCCCTCTGCCTGGACGTGCTCGCGCCGGAAGGGTTCGGGGAGATCATCGGCGGGTCGCAGCGGATCCACGACCACGACCTTCTCCTGGCGCGGCTCAAGCAGCACGATCTCCCGGTCGAGCCGTTCCAGTGGTACCTCGACCTGCGCAAGCACGGCACCTTCCCGCACGCGGGCTTCGGCATGGGGCTCGAGCGGTTCGTCGCCTGGATGTGCGGCGTGCCGCACCTGAGGGAGTGCATCCCGTATCCGCGGATGCTCTACCGGATCTACCCGTGACCCCCCTCAGGGCGGCGGGGGTTGGGCTCGCTGGACCGAGGCGGCAAAGCCCCTGAGGCGTTCCGGATAGGGGAAGATCCGGTTGCATCCGTCCGCGGTGAGCCGGCCGGCCTCGACGCGCCCCTGCCAGGCCTGAACGACCGCCAGCCGGTAGCAGGCGGAGGCCAGGTACGGCGTTTCGGCCAGCGAACGCCTCAGATGAGCTTCGGCGTCAGGAAACTGATTCCGGGAGACGGCGTCCTCCGCCAGCGTCAGCTCGTGATAGGCGGAGTCGGGGGGCGGCTTCAGGGGCGACGGCATCGGCCTCTCGGCGCGGACGAGGAGGGCCGACACGGAGTCCTTGTACAGGGGGCGCCAGCGGCCGGTCCGGGCGAGCCCCTCGATGACGCCCGGCCGGGTTCGGGGCCAGAGGAGGAAGTCGGCGCCCGACCTCTCCACGACGCCGATCCAGTCCCCCTGCTCGTACTTGATCCGGAGATAGTCGAGGTACGTGGACGAGTCGTAGACGGTGTCGGCGCGCCCGTCGATGAACACCTTGAGGCGACCGGCGCCCCGGAAATTCAGATACCCTCCCCAGTCGTAATACGCGAGGACGTTGCCGGTCAGGCCGTTGGCTTCCATGAAGTCCACGGTGTCGATCGGATAGCTGTCCTCGACCGTCAGGTAGTGGAACGCGGTCGAGGCGGAGAGCGGGTAGCGGGCGAGATGCGCCGCGCCCAGGAAAAGAGCGAGCAGGGGAGCGAGGAGCGATCCGGCCTTCTCTCCCAGGATTCGCCGCTCGAGGACCTTTCCAATGCCGACTCTGTCAAGAACGGGCCGGAACCTTCGCGCGAGCGCCGCGAGGAGATCCGCGAGCGACGGGGCGACGACCAGGGTCTGGGAGATCGCGAAGAGCGGGATGAAGCGCCGGCTCTTCAGGGACATCGCGAGGGTGAGTCCCGAAAGGACGATTCCGACGAGCGAAAGACCGCCGTCTCTCCGGTAACGGCGCGACGCGAGAGCGTGAACGGCCGCTCCGGCGAACAGGGCGATGGCCCACGGATACAGGGGAGCCTGGATGCCTCCGGGCTCGAAGGGGGGGCGCCACTCCCCGAGCAGTCGGAAGGGAGAGCTCGTGTCGAAGGCATACTTGAGCGGGTAGAGAAAGGCCTCCAGGCCGTTTGGATTGAGCAGACAGACCAGGGCACAGGCCAGGACCACGAGCGCGGCACGCCGTTTCGGATCGGGAGACGCCGGCGGGGAGCCTCCCGAAAGCGCCGAAGGCAGGAGGAGGATCGGAAGGGTGATCAGGCCGAAGAAGAATCCGCCGTGCAGGTTCACCCAGACGAGGAACAGGAGAGGAAGCAGCCAGCTCTTTCTGGAGACCAGGGTCAGCCGGAGCAGGAGCACGAATCCGAGGAGCGAGTAGAGATGCGGGCGGATGTCGAGGAACGGGGCGGCGACGGCGGCGGCCAGAAGGGAGCTCAGATAGGCCGGGCCGTTCCCCGCCAGCCGCCGGAGCAGGTAGAACAGGATGAGGAAGACGGCGACCACGACCATCCATTTCCAGATCACCAGGGAGCGAATGCCGAGGGCCGTGCCCCAGAGGTGAAAGACGAGATCGGAGAGCGCTTCGTGATGAAGCCACGGCTGCCCGGCCCGGGTGAACGAGAACGGGTCGTTGAGCGAGAAGAGGCCGTGGCTCATGAGCCACCGTCCGGCGGCGAGATGCCACCAGAGATCCGCGCCCTGCATAATCGTGTACCCGAATGAAAGGAAGGTCAACCCTGCAGCGAGTCCCCACAAGGCATCGGCGAGCGGTGAACCGCCGGTCGCTTCCACGACGGCGGTCGGCGACGCCGTCTGTCGGTGCGCCTTCCTCTTGCTGCGTCCCATCTGCGCGCGCCCCGCGAGGCGGTGCGGTCAGCGCCGTGCCGGAGTGTAGCAAGGGAAGTCCGCGCGCGAACCGGCCCGCGGCGAGCGGAACCTTCGCTCGCGAGGGTCTCCTCTCGTGACGAGACTCCCGACGGTCGGCGTGGTCTCTCTCGGCTGCCCGAAGAACCTCGTGGACACCGAGGTGATGCTCGGGCACCTGAAGAAGGAGGGGTTGTCGCTCGAAGACCCCGAAGCCGCGCGCGTCGTCATCGTCAACACTTGCGGCTTCATCGACGCCGCCAAGGAGGAGTCCGTCGGCGCCATCCTGCGCGAGGTGGCGCGAAAGGAAGCCGGTGAGCTCGACCGGGTCGTCGTGGCGGGCTGCATGGTCCAGAAGTACGGACGCGAGCTGGCCGCGGAGATCCCGGAGGTGGACCACTTCCTCGGCCTCGACGAGCTGGAGAAGGCGCCGGCGGCGGCGCTCGGACTTCCGTCACTTCCGCGATTCACCGAGAAGCCGCTCGCCACGCGTCTCTACGACGAGCTCTCGCCCCGCGTCCTGACGAGCCGGAAGGGCTACGCTTACCTGAAGGTCGCGGAAGGATGCAACAACCCCTGCACGTTCTGCACGATTCCCCAGATGCGGGGTCTCATGCGCTCGCGCACGGTCCCCTCGATCGTGGCCGAGGCCCGGTCGCTCGAGGCGCAGGGCGTGAAGGAGCTGGTGCTCATCTCGCAGGACACCACCCGCTACGGCGAGGACCTGGGCCTCGGCAGAACGGGCCTGGCCGGACTCGTGAAAGCGCTTCTTCGGGAGACGTCGTTTCCCTGGATTCGCTTTCTCTACGCCTACCCGAAGACGCTTCACCCGTCGGTCTTCGAGCTGATGGCCGCCGAGCCCCGCTTCGTCCCGTACGTCGACATCCCGCTGCAGCACGTCTCGCGCCGGATCCTGGCGGCGATGCAGCGGGGCGGCGACGGGACGACCTACCGGAAACAGTTCGAGACGATTCGATCGATCGTCCCGGACATCGCCCTGCGCTCGACGTTCATCGTGGGCTTCCCGGGGGAGAGAGACGACGATTTCCTGGAAGTGAAGGAGTTCCTCGAGGCCGTCCGCTTCGACAACGTGGGCGTCTTCACCTACTCGCCGGAGCCGGGCTCGGGCGCCGAGCCGCTCGGGGACCCGATTTCATTCGAAGACAAATCTTCCCGCCGTGACCTCCTGATGGAAGTTCAGCAGAAGATCGCTCTTTCCAAGAACCGCGCGAGGCGCGGCAAGGCTTTCGACGTTCTCCTCGAGGGCCCCTGCGCCGAATCGGATCTCCTCCTCGAGGGACGCCTTGCCTCGCAGGCGCCCGAGATCGACGGGCGGGTCCTGATCAACGAGGTTCCCGATGGCTGGACGCCGCGCGTCGGCGAACTCGTCCGTGTGGAGGTCACGGCGGCTCACCCGTACGACCTCGTCGGCCGCGTCGTCTCCTGATCTTCTCCTGTAGCATCGCGCCTCCGTGATCGTCATTCGCGACCCGCTTCGCGCCGCCGACCTCCCGAAACGGGGGATCGTCACCGTCGGCAACTTCGACGGCGTCCACATCGGGCACCAGAAGATGCTCCGCGACGTGGCGGAGAGGGCCGCGTCCCTCGGTGTCCCGTCGGTCGTCGTCACCTTCGATCCGCACCCCCTGAAGGTGCTCCGGCCGGAGGAGGCGCCGAAGATGATCCAGACCCTCCGGCAGCGCGAGGAAGCGATCGAGGCGTGCGGGATCGAGCATCTCCTGATCATCCCGTTCACGCGGGATTTCTCGCTGACGCCGGCCGAGAGCTTCGTCCGCGAGCTCCTCCTCAGGCGGCTCGCGGCGCGGGAGGTCCACGTCGGCGAGCGCTTCACCTTCGGGCACCAGAAGGGGGGAAACCTCGCGCTGCTCAGGCGTGTCGGCGCGGAGGGGGGAATGGCCGTCGTCGGGATCGCCGACGTGACGGACGGCGAGACGCGGATCTCCTCCACCCGGATCCGGCAGGCCGTCGCGTCGGGGGACGTCGTCCTCGCCGCGCGCCTTCTCGGCCGGCCCTACGCCATGGACGGCTTCGTGGCGAAAGGAGACCGGATGGGGCGGAAGATCGGTTTTCCGACCATCAACCTGATGCCCGATAACGAGCTCCTGCCGCTGGACGGGGTCTACCTCTCCACGATGTTCCTCCCGTCCTTCGAGCGGACCTTCGGATGCGTCACGAACATCGGGCGACGTCCGACGGTCTACGAGGACTACGCGACGACGATCGAATCGTTCGTGCTCGACTTTTCGTCCGATGTCTACGGGGAGAAGATCCGGCTGGCCTTTCTCGGCCGGCTGCGGGAGGAGCGCACCTTTCCCTCGATGCTCGAGCTGACCGCCCAGATCCGGAAGGACGTCGAGGCGACCCGGATCTACTTCCTCCGGAACCCGGTCCCGTGACGACACAGGTCTGGCTCCGCCTGCTCGCCGCCGGGGCCGCCGTCCTGATCGGTCGGGCGGGGAGCCGGTGGGCCGTCGCCACAGCGGGGCTCCTGGCCGGATTCGCCGCCTTCGGGTGGGGCCCTTCGCCCGTTCCCGGCCCGGCGGGTGCGGGGCTCTCGGGGCTGGCCCTCCTGGCCCTCGGCCTGCTCGCGCTCCATCCACGCTGGCTCCCGATCACGGGAGACGGTGCGCTCGCGGGGTCGCTCTTCGGCCTCCCGGCCGCGGCGATGGCTGCGCTCGCCACCCGCGGACACGGGCCCGTGGTATCCGCGGCGGCGGCTGCCGTCGTCCTCGCCGCGTTCTCGCTTTTCTCGGCCGAGTCGGTCCGCGCCGCGGCGGATTCGGGAGGGCGCCGCAGCGCGCTCCTGGCCTGGGCGGTCGTCGCGGCCTCCGCCCTCGTGGCGGCCGCAGCGGATCTCGCCGCGCCGGCGCCTCGAAAGGCCGCTCCGGGTCTCCTCGCCGCCGGGCTCTCTTTCGCGCTGCTGGCCTGGGCTCCGGCGGTCCTCGTGGAGCGGAACCGCGTGCGGCGCGAGCTGGAGGAGGAGGTGCGGCTCGGCCTTCTCCCCGCGGAGGACGCCGCGGCCCTCGAGCTGCCCTGGCGGCGCTGGTCCGAGAAGCGCTTCGGCCGGCCGGACGAACGCCGCGAATACGTGCGGAGCGCCCTCCTCCTCGCCGTGGCCCGGGCGCAGCAGCGCCGCCGCTCGGGTGAGGCGGAGCGGCTGCGGCAGCTGGAAGTGCTGACGTTTCGGACCCGCCTGCGGCGGACGCTCGAGGCGCGCGCCGCGCGCTACCGCACCGCCGAGCCGGGCGAGGTGCCGGAGGCGTCCTCCGGACGGTGACCGGAGCGGGGCCCGCTCAGTTCCGCGGGCCGTCGGCGTCCCAGAGGGTGATCTCGCCGAACGGCTCGAGGACCGGGCGGAGCCGCCCGGCGTCTCCCACGGCCGCGAGGACGCCGACGGACGGGTCGAAGAAGTCGTGTGCGGCGGCGCGCGCGTCGGCCACCGTCACCGCCGCGAGGCGCTCCCGCCACGTCGCGAACTCGTCGTCGGGAAGCCCGTTCAGGAGGCGGGACACCTCGTCCTGGACGATGGCGCCCGGGGTCTCGCGCGCGAGGACGAAGTGGCCCGAGAGGTAGCGCCGCGATCGATCGTGCTCGTCGGGCGTCGGCCCGGTCGCCGCGAACCGGCGGATGAGATCGAGGAGCCCCGCGAGCGCCTCCCCGGTCACCTCGGTCCGGCAGTCGATGGAGGCCCCGAAGTGTCCGGCGCGGACCCGCGGCGAGAGGGACGAATAGGCGCCGTAGGTCAGGGAGCGCTCCTCGCGGAGGACGCGAAAGAGCCGGGACGACGCGCCGCCCCCGAGCGACTGGTTCGCCGCCACGGCGGGGAGGTAGCGCGGATGGCTCCGCGGGATGGCCGGGCGGGCGAACAGGAGATTCGTCTGGACCGATCCGGTCCGGTGGACGAGGTGAACCGTGAAGCCCGGGATGGCCGGCGCGTCGGGAACAGCGGGGGGCGGGGCCGTCTCCGGAACCGGCAGGTCGCCGAAGACGCTCTCGGCCGCGCGGAGGAGGCGCTCGGCATCGAGCGAGCCGGAGAGGAGCAGGGTGGCCCGGCCGAGCGAGAGCCGCTCGGCCGCGAAGCGGGCCGCGTCGTCCCGGCTCGAGGAGCCGAGTCCCCGCTCGGTCGGCGTCAGGCGCCCGTACGGGTGTCCCGGGTAGAGGCGGTCGAGGAGCCGCTCGCGCGCGAGGAAGTCGGGCTCGGAGCGCTGCTCGGTGAGCGTGTCGATCAGCCGCCGGCGGCTCTTGTCGAACTCATCCTCGGGAAAGGTCGCCTCCGTCAGAACTTCCGCGAGCAGGGCGAGCCCGGCGTCGAGGTCGCTCTCCAGGACGAAGAGACGCGCAACGGACGCGTCGCTTCCGGCGGAGACCTCGAGGATGGCGGCGAGGTCGTCGATCGCCGCGGCCAGCTGCCGGGCGCTCCGCCGCCGCGTCCCCCCGAGGAAGACGTCCGCCGTCAGATCGGCCAGCCCTTCGTGGCCGGGAGGGTCGGAGGCGCCCCCCGCGCCGGGGAAGACGATCGAGACCGCGACGGTCGGCCGCTTCCCCCAGCGCGCGGCCCGCGCGGCGAGGCCCGATCCGAAACGCGCCGCGACGAACGGGGGGGGAGAGAAAGGGCGCGGCGGTCCGGGCGGTGGCGGGGCGGTCGTCACGGCGCCTCGCCGGGATGGACCTCGACGACGGAGATCCGCTCGGGAGTGAAGACCCTCCGGGCCGCCTCGCGAACGGCGGCGGCGTCCATCGAGAGGATCCGCTCGAAGTCTTCCCGCCAGAGGGCGGGGTCCGCATCGTAGAGACCGTACTCCGACAGGAGGAATGCCACGGCTTGCGTCGTCTGCGTGGAGCGGACCATGTCGGCCGCGAGCTGCCGGCGGGCCCGCTCCATCTCCGCGGACGACGGCCCGTCTTCCGCGAGCCGGGAGAGCCCCTCCCGGATCCCGGCCTCGAGGACGGCGTGAGGGACGCCGGGGCGGGAGATGCCGAAGACGCGGAAGAGCGACGGGCCCCGCCGCTCGTCGAAGTGGATCGAGAGCGACAGCGCCTTCTCCTCGTCCTTGACCAGCCGCCTCCAGAGCGTCCCGCTCTCACCGCCGCCAAGAACCTTCTCGGCATAGAGCAGGGCGAGGGCGTCGCCTTCCCGCCGCGCGGGGCCCTTCACGTTGACGTGGAGAGCCGGGAGGGCGGCATGGACGTCGCGGAGGCTCGCGCGCCGCTCGCCGCGCGGCGCCGGCTCCTCGAGCCGGAACGGCGGCGGCGTCGTGCGGGGCGGCACCCCTCCGAAGGCGCCGAGGGCGCGGGCGAAGGCGTCCTCAGGATCGAGGTCCCCGACGAGGCAGAGGAGGGCGTTCCCGGGTGCGTAGTACCGTCCGTAGAAGTCGCGGGCGTCGTCGAGCGTGGCCCGGTCCAGGTCGTCCATGGAGCCGATGACGGGGTGCCGGTAGGCGAAAGCGTCGTAAGCCAGGGCGTCGGCGGTCTCGAAGGACGGGGCGTAGGGCTGGTTGTCCACCCGGAGCCGCTTTTCCTCCTTCACGGCCTCCCGCTGGTTCGCGAGCTTCTCCTCCGTCAGGACCAGAGCCCTCATCCGGTCGGCCTCGAGGAAGAGGGCGAGGTCGAGGCATTCGGCGGGAAGCGTCTCGTAGTAGTTCGTCCGGTCCTCCGAGGTCGTGCCGTTCATCGTCCCGCCCGCTTCCGCCACGAGGCGGAAGTGCTCGCCTTTCGCGACGTTCTCGGACCCCTCGAACATCAGGTGCTCGAAGAGGTGCGCGAAGCCCGTCTTCCCTTCGGGTTCGACCCGGCTCCCGACGTCGTACGTCACGTCCACGGTGACGACCGGGAGGCCCGGCTGCGGCGCGACGACGACCGCAAGGCCGTTCGGAAGCGTGCGGGTCTCGCACGGGATGTCGAAGGCGAGCTTCATCGGGGTGAGCGTACCGGAGGCAACGCTTCTCCGGGACGGTCCGTATCATACGGGCCGCGTTGAGGTCCTCGACCCTGCGCCGTCTGGCGCTCCTGTTTCTCGCCGCCCTCCCGGCAGCCGCCTCTCCCGAGGGCGAGGCGCCGCCGTCCCCGGGGCCGGCGCCGAAGGTCGAGTTCGCCGCGATCGCGACGGGCTTCATTCCGCTTTCTGAGGGCGACGCGAAGCCGAGCCTCTGGTACGCGTCGATCTCGGGTTCCTGGACCCCCGCCGGGTTCGGGGCGCGCGCCGACGTCCGCGCGACGCCCGGCGGGTTCCGGCCCTACTACGACACGGACGTCTGGCTGCAGGAGGGCACCGCCTGGGCCGTGACGCCGGCCGGCGACCTCCGGGCCGGGAAGAGCGAGCGCGCTTTCGGCCTCGCGGACGACACGTTCTCGGGGACGCTCTTTTCCGACAACGGCGTCACGCGAAACCCCTTCTGGGGCGCGGGCGTCGCGGGCGAAACGCGCCTCGGCGTCGACAGCCTGTCATGGGCCGTCCTGTGGGAGGGGCTGGGGGAGAAGGCCGGCTCCTGGGAGGAAACGGGACGGGGAGCCTCGTCGGACCCCGGCACGAAGGTCGGCGACGGGGTCTCGGCCCGCGTCACCTACCTCGTCTACAAGGGGCTCCTCACCCTTCGGGCGGGACTCTCCGGATCGACACTCCGGGTCTGGCACGACGACGGACGCCCGTCTTTCCGGATGAGCGACGCCGCGGTCGATCTGACTCTCACCGCCGGGCCTCTCGCTCTCGCGGGCCAGTTCTTCGCTCGCGACGGCGAGCCTCGGACGCCCGGCGATCGCCTCTTTCTCGCTTATGATGACGGGCGGGCGTGGCTCGTCTCCTTCCGCGCGGAGTTTCCGACCGTCACCTATCGGATCGTCTGGTCTCAGTGGTCCTATCTCGGAGCGGGGGCGAGCGAGTGGCTCCTCCAGCCCGCCGTCGTCTGGGCTCCGCGAAAGGGGATCGAGGCGACGATCGAGTTCCTGACCCGCCGCCTGACGGAGCCGGGGCGGCGGATCGCCGGAGACGCCTTCCGGCTCGGCCTCGGGCTCCGCTTCTGAAAAGATGAACCGCATCATGTCAACCGGATCCGCCGCCGACCGTCTGTACTCTGTGGTGTGTTCATGAAGAAAGCCGCCCTCCTTGTCGGACTCCTCGTCCTCCTCGCCGCCGCCGGGGGGGCCATCTACATGAAACGGGGCAGCAACGGCGAGGCAAAGTTCCGCTGGACGAAGATCGACCGCGGCGACGTGACGGCGAACGTGACCGCCACCGGGACGCTCTCCGCCGTGACGACCGTGAACGTGGGGAGCCAGGTCTCGGGGATCATCGCGAAGCTCTTCGTCGACTTCAATTCGCAGGTCAAGAAAGGGCAGCTCCTGGCCGAGCTCGACCCGACGCCGTTCCAGCAGACGGTGGACCAGCGCAAGGCGGACCTCGAGAAGGCGAAAGTGGAGCTTCGGAACTCGGAGATCTCCCTCACCCGCTCGAAGAACCTCTTCAAGCAGCAGCTCCTGGCCCAGTCCGACCTGGATGCGGCTCAGACCAACCGCGACGCCGCGGCGGCTTCGGTGGCGCAGTCGCAGGCCGCGCTCTTGCAGGCCGAGACGAATCTCTCCTATACGAAGATCACCTCGCCCATCGACGGGGTCGTCGTGACTCGCGCCTACGACATCGGCCAGACCGTGGCCGCCTCGTTTCAGGCGCCGGTCCTCTTCACGATCGCCCAGGACCTGACGAAGATGCAGGTCCTCACGAACATCGACGAGTCCGACGTCGGACGGATCCGGGACGGACAGGTCGCGTCGTTCACCGTCGACGCCTTCCCGGACACGACCTTCAAGGCGAGCGTGTCGCAGATTCGCCTTTCGCCCCAGACGATCCAGAACGTCGTGACCTACCCCGTCATGCTCGACGTGCCGAATCCGGACCTCAAGCTGCGGCCCGGCATGACCGCGAACGTCCTCGTGCCGGTCGACACGAGAACGGCGGTGCTTCGCGTCCCGAACGCTGCGCTCCGGTTCCGGCCCGATTCCGCGGACCTCTGGGTCGATCCGGCGAAGAAGGCGCCGAAGGGGGGCGCGCCCGAGAACGGGGCCGAAGGGGAGGCCCCGAGGACGGCAGCGGCTGCGCCCGGCACGGAGTCGAAAAAGCCGGGCCTTCCCGGGACGGGCGGCGAGCGGATCGCCGGCCGGAGCGGTCCCGGCGGTGGCGCGGGCGGAGCGACCGGAGCGCGGGCGCCGTCCTCCCGTTCCGGCGGGTCGAGGGGCGGGACCGTCTACATCGACGTTCCGGGGACGAAGGGGAAGCTGAATGCGGTGCCGGTCCGGACGCTCCTCACGGACGGAAACCTGACGGCGGTCGAGTCGCCCGACCTGAAGGAAGGGGATGAGGTCGTCGTCGGTCTCGCCACGGCGCGAGCCGGCCTGCCGGGAGGCAGCCCGGCCGGCGGCGGAGCGGGCGGCGGGCGCCGTCCCTTCTGACGGAGCGCCGCCGGTGAGCCGTCCCGTCATCCAGATCGAGAACCTGACGCGCATCTACACGATGGGCGAGACCGAGGTGCGCGCCCTCGATGGCGTCACCATCAGTGTGGAGCCCGGCGAGTTCGTGGCGATCATGGGCCCGTCCGGCTCGGGGAAATCGACCTTCATGAACATCGTCGGCTGCCTCGACCGGCCGACCGCCGGCCGCTACGTCCTCGAAGGGGTCGACGTCTCGGGCCTCGACCGCGACGCCCGTGCCGAGATCCGGAACGACAAGATCGGGTTCGTCTTCCAGAACTTCAACCTCCTCCCGCGGACGAACGCCCTCGAGAACGTCGAGCTTCCACTTCTCTATTCGAAGAAGTCGAGGATGACCGACGATGAGGCCGGGGCCCGGGCCCGGGCGTCCCTGAAGCGGTGCGGACTGGAGGACCGGTGGGACCACACGTCCGCCCAGCTCTCGGGGGGGCAGCAGCAGCGTGTCGCCATCGCCCGGAGCCTCGTGAACGATCCGGCCATCCTCCTGGCCGACGAGCCGACCGGCAACCTCGACTCGAAGACCTCGGTGGAGGTCATGGCGATCTTCCAGGAGCTGAACGAGGAGGGGAAGACGATCGTCCTTATCACGCACGAACAGGATATTTCGGAGCACGCAAAGCGGATCGTGATGTTCCGCGACGGGAGGATCCTGAGCGACGTTCCGGTCGCACGGCGGCGCTACGCCGGGCGGCCTGCCGAAGGGAAGGCGTCATGACCAAGACGACGAACATCCTCAAGGTGGCCTTCCGGGCGCTCGGACGCAACAAGCTCCGGTCCCTCCTGACGGCCCTC
Organism: Thermoanaerobaculia bacterium; assembly: GCA_035519355.1. Classification (GTDB taxonomy): domain Bacteria; phylum Acidobacteriota; class Thermoanaerobaculia; order UBA5066; family UBA5066; genus DAOMFB01. The sequence continues at coordinate 16,279 of DATIWM010000086.1, forward strand.
GGCATCATCATCGGCGTCGCCTGCGTCGTCGCGACGATCGGCATCGGTGAAGGGGCGCGGATCCAGGCCGAGAACAACCTCCGCTCGCTCGGGACGAATTTCCTGATGGTCTTCCCGGGGACGACGACGGCCGGCGGCGTCCGGATGGGGATGGGCTCGAACTCGAAGCTCTCGGAGGACGACGTCGAGGCGGTCAAGAAGGAGGTGGGGTCGCTCGCCTACGTCTCCGCCACCATCCGGACCGCGGCCCAGGTTATCTACGGCAACCAGAACTGGTCGACGTCGATCCAGGGGGGCGAGGTCGACTGGCCCCTCATCCGGTCCTGGAACCTCTCCTCGGGCCAGTTCTTTACCGACGCCGACAACAAGGCCGCGGCCAAGGTCTGCGTCCTCGGTCAGACCGTCGCCACGACCCTCTTCCCGAACGAGGAGCCGGTCGGGAAGACGATCCGGATCAGGAACATCCCGTTCCGGGTGGTGGGAGTCCTCGAGCCGAAGGGAGGCTCCACGATGGGACAGGACCAGGACGACCTCATCGTCGCCCCCTACCAGACCGTCCGGAAGAAGATCATGGGGACGACGGCCGTCGGAGCGATCCTCGCCTCGGCGGCCTCGGACGACCTGGTGCCGAGGGCGCAAGAGGAGCTGACGGCGCTCCTCCGCCAGCGGCACAAGATCGGCCGGGGGCAGGACGACGATTTCATGATACGGACCCAGACCGAGATGCTGCAGCAGGCCGAGGAGCAGAGCCGGACGATGAGCGCCCTCCTCTGGTCGATCGCCGGCGTGTCGCTCCTCGTCGGGGGGATCGGAATCATGAACATCATGCTCGTCTCGGTGACCGAACGGACACGCGAGATCGGCGTGCGGATGGCGATCGGGGCGAAGGGAGGCGACATCCGCGCGCAGTTCCTCGTCGAGGCCGTCGTCCTCGCGATTTCCGGCGGCGCCATCGGGATCGGCGTCGGGATCGGGATCCAGAAGCTCGTCGCCCGCTTCGCGGGATGGCCCGTCTCGGTCGAGGCGAACGCCATCTCCCTCGCATTCGTCTTCTCGGCCCTCGTCGGCATCACCTTCGGCTTCTACCCGGCGCTGAAGGCGAGCCGCCTCGACCCGATCGAAGCCCTGCGCTACGAGTAGCGGCCCGGCACGCTAAGCTCGCGCGGCGTGAGCGACGTGCTTCTGCCCCGAAGGGAGTCCCGGACGTCCGGGGAGCATCCGGTCGCGGCTCGCCCGCCGTGGTGGAGCCCACGCCGCTCGCTGGCGGTGCGCTTCCTCTGGCTGCTCCTGCCGCTGGCGCTCGTCCCGATCTCCCTCTACTGGTTTCTCGCCGACCGGGAGGAGTCGAGGTCGGAGCGGGAGGTCGTCCGGATCCTCCTCGACCAGGCGACCGAGCACGAGCGGGCCGGCCTCCAGTCGGCGGCGGATTCCCGGGTGCGGGAACTGGAGCTCCTGACGGGGCGGATCGAGGAGACCCTCGGCGCAGCGGCGGCCGAGACGCTCGCCGCGCTCGAGCGGCCCGCCCGGACGCTCCCGTCCCCCAAACCGCTCGAGAAGCTCCCGGAAGGGGTCGTCCGGGAGCAGGGGGACGGTGCCAGCGCCGCCCTGATCAGCCGCGCCGGGATCGGTACACCCGGTGCCGCCCGGGACCTGGCCGCCACCGAGGCTCTCGAGAAACCGTTCCTCGCCCTTCTGACGGGCCAGCCGGAGATCGTGACGCTCTTCGTCATCACCCGTTCGGGCATCCTTCGCGCCGTTCCGGCCGGCGACATCGGACGCTGGGTCCGCGAGAGCGGTTTTCCGCTCGACTTCAAGGCCCCCACCCGCCATCTCAACCGGCTCCTCGAGCCGGGCGTCCGTCCCGACACCGTCGTCTGGACCGACGTCTACCAGGACGTCTACGGCGGGAAGGGGGCGCTGGTGACGGCCCTCCGGCTGGTCCGCACGCCGGCGGGAGCCGGGCTCGGCCAGGTCGGAGCCGACCTGGCCCTCGAGTCGTTCTTCAGCCGGGGCGACAAGCCCGGGGAGGGCGACCAGGCGGAAGTCCTCTTTCCCGGAAAAAACCTCCCGCCGGTCGTCCGGCCCGAGCGGGGACTCACGTCCGAAGAGATCGCCGCTCTCGAGGACCTCGTCGCCCGGGAGGCGGTGGGCCTGCACAAGCTGACGGGGCACGGCGAGGCGCATCTCGTCGCCGTCCGGCGCCTGTCCCGACTTCCGTGGTTCTACGTCCGCTACACGTCGCTCACGTCCGTCCGCTCGCAGGTCGAGGCGCAGGCGCGCACCGTCTTCGCGGCAGACGTCGGACGGCGCAACCGGCTCCGGCTGACCTATCTCGCCGCCATGCTCGGTCTCGGCACGCTCGTCGTCGCGGCGTTCCGGCGCGCCGTCGAGCCGATTCGCCGCGTGGCGCGCGTGGCCGACGCCCTCACCGCCGGAGAGCCGCCGCCCGACCTCGGAGACCTCGGCCGGGTCGACGAGGTGGGCCGTCTGGTGTCGGCCATGCGGAACCTCGAGCGGCGGATCCGTCGCCGGATCTCGACGATGGAGAGCACGCACCTGCTGGCGCAGACCGCCTCCGTCATGACGAGCCCGGAGGAGACGTTCGCCCGGCTCACGCGGCTCGTCGCCGAGGGGATCGGCGCCGGCAAGTGCTGGCTGGCTCTCTGGGAGCCGGAGACCCGCTCGCTGGTCCTGACGCCGCCGGGCCACGGGGTTCCGGACGGTGCCCTCGGCGGGCGGCGCCTCGGCCTCTCGGAGCGCTCGCTCGCCGTGGAGAGCTACAGGACCGGTGAAACGAATCTCGTCAACGACGTCCTCGCCGATCCGAGGCTCTCGCTCGCCGCGGTCGAGGAACTCGGCGTCTCCCGGAACATCGCGTTCGCGCCGCTCAAGACGGAGGCCGGGGTCCTGGGCGTGCTCGTCGTCGCGGACAAGCCGGGGGACCTCGACGCCGACGACCGTGCGGCGCTGGAGAGCTTCGCCGACCAGGCGGCGCTCCTCCTCCGGAACGCCCGCCTCTACGACGAGCTCCAGAGAAGCTACGAGCGTCTCCGCGACGCGCAGCGCAACCGCGACTACTTCCTCCAGAACGTCAACCACGAGCTCCGGACGCCGCTCACGGCGATCCTGGGCTGGAGCGAGATCCTCGCGGAGGACCGCCCCGACCCCGAGACGATGCAGACGGCCATGGCGCAGATTCGCCGTTCGGCGCAGTTCCTGCTGACCCTGATCTCCGACCTCCTCGACCTGTCGCGCTTCGAGGAGGGACGGACGAAGCTGGAGCCGGAGGAGTCCGACCTCGCGGTCGTCGTCCGCGACGCGGTCGAGCCGGTCTCCGTGATGGCCGAAGGAAAGGAGATCTCGCTGGAGGTGGTCGCGCCGGCGGCGGGAGAGTCGACCGTCCGGCTGGACCCCGTCCGGGTCCGACAGGTTCTATGGAACCTCCTCCACAACGCCGTCAAGTTCACGCCACGCGGCGGGCGGATCGCTCTCGAGGCCCGGGCGGGGGAGGCCGGCGTCGAGTTCGTCGTCCGCGACACGGGCGTCGGTGTCGACCCGAAGGACCTGCCGTACATCTTCGAACGTTTCCGGCAGGGAGACGGATCCGCGACGCGGGCCTACCGCGGCATGGGGATCGGCCTCTCGCTCGTGAAGGCGTTCGTCGAGCTGCACGGCGGCACGGTGGCGGCCGAGAGCCAGCCGGGGCGCGGCACGACGTTCCGGGTCCACCTGCCGAAGCTCCCGCCGCCCGACGAGAAAACGGACTAGACCAGCCTCCGGCTTCGCGATCCGACGAATGGATTGAGCCGCGCCTCCTCGGCGATCGTCGTCGCCTCGCCGTGTCCCGGGAGGACCGCGAGGTCGCCGGGCAGCGTCAGGAGCCGCTTCGTGATCGACGAGAGAATCTCCTTCATCGAGCCCCCCGGCAGGTCGGTCCGGCCGATGGAGCGGCGGAAGAGCGTGTCGCCCGAGAAGAGGAGCGGGGCCTCGCCGCCCAGACGGAAGCAGACGCTTCCGCGCGTGTGCCCCGGCGTGTGGAGAACCTCGAGGAAGCCGCCGCCGCAGGCGACCCGGTCGCCGTCCGAAAGGAAGCGGTCGACGGCGTCCGGCGCCTCGGGCCGGAATCCGAAGATTCGCCCCTGCTCTTCGAGCCGCTCGTAAAGCGGGAGGTCCGCCTCGTGCAGCAGGATCGGCGCGCCCGTCTCCCGTTTGACGCGCGTCGAGACGCCCATATGATCGAAGTGGGCGTGCGTATGGACGAGGGCGACCGCGGTGAGGCCGTGCCGAGCCAGGACGGAGAGGATCCGGTCTGGCTCCTCCCCCGGGTCGAGGACGACGGCCTCCCTCGTCTGAAGGTCCGCGACGACCGCGCAGTTGCAGCCGAGCGGGCCGACCGGAAACGTCTCGACGAGGACGAGCGGCATGGCGCGGCGATTCTGCCATCCAGCTACACTTCGCCGCCATGAAGCCCTCCGACTTCCGCTCCGACACGGTGACGAAGCCGACGCCGGCCATGCGCCGGGCGATGGCGGAGGCCGAGGTGGGGGACGACGTCTACGGCGAGGACCCGACGGTCCGGACGCTCGAGGAGAAGACGGCGGAGGTCCTCGGAAAGGAAGCCGCCCTCTTCGTCCCGACCGGGTCGATGGGAAACCAGGTCTGCCTCCGCGTCCACGGCCGGTCCGGGACGGAAGTGATCCTCGAGGCGAGGTGCCACATCTTCCACTACGAGATGGGAGCGATGGCCGCGCTGTCGGGCCTCCTGCCGCGCCCGGTCGCCGGCGACGGGGGGCGCCTGACGCGGGCGCTCGTGGAGCCGTGGGTGCGGCCGGAGTCGGTCTCCTACCTCCCCCGGACGTCGGTCGTCGCTCTCGAGAACACGCACAACTTCGCCGGCGGCGCCGTCCTTCGCGAGGCGGAGGTCGCCGGGATCCTCGCGCTGGCGAAGGAGCGCGGCCTCGCGGCCCACCTCGACGGCGCGAGGCTCTGGAACGCGGCGGCAGCCCGCGGCGTCTCCGAAGCGTCGCTCGCTCAGGGCTTCGACTCCGTGATGGTCTGCTTCTCGAAGGGGCTCCGGGCTCCGGTCGGGAGCGCCGTCGCCGGGTCGAAGGCCTTCGTCGCAGAGGCGCGGAGGGTCCGGAAGCTCTTCGGAGGCGGCATGCGGCAGGTAGGCGTCATCGCCGCAGCCGCCCTCGTGGCCCTGACGAACGAGCGCTCCCGCCTGACCGTCGACCACCGGCGGGCCCGGCGCCTCGCGGAGGGACTCGCGGAATTGCCCGGCCTCCGGATCGATCCCGCCTCGGTCGAGACGAACATCCTGTTCGTCGGGCTCGATCCGGCGATCTTCGGAGACGCGCCGTCACTGGTTTCGAAGCTCGGCGCCGAGGGAGTCCTCTGCGGTGCCGCCGCTTCGGATACCGTGAGGCTCGTCACACATGCGGACGTCGGCGAGGCCGACATTGACCGCGCGGTCATCGCCTTTCGGGCGGCGGCCGACCGAAAGGCTTGAGTTATGACGATCACTTCGCTTCAATAGGCCGGTACGCAGATTGCGTTCCCCGGCCCGATCAGGTCAGCGTGACCGCGGCAGGGGGCAGGAGGATTCATCGATGAGGTCAGCCTTCGGATGTCTGGTGGTGGCGGGTGCGCTCCTTGTGTCGTCGCCCGTCCAGGCAGAAGACGAGAAGAACACGGCGCCGGCCGGAGGGAAATCGGAGGCGGCCGCGGAGAAGCCCTCGCCCCGGGAGGCGCCCAAGGTGATCGTCGCCGTCGACCCGGACACCGGCAAGCTGCGCGCGGCGACGGCCGCCGAGCGTGAAGCGCTGCGGGCGGGAGCGAAAAAGGCGCTCGCCGGCCCCCTCGAGCCGACGCTCGTCGAGAGGCTCCCCGACGGACGGGTCCGGGCTCGGCTCGGCCCGGAGCAGGTGCGCTACTCGGTCGTCCGGGTGAACCCCGACGGAACGCTCTCTGCTGAATGCGTCCCCGCCGGGAAGGCCGGCTCCGTCTCCGGCGCGGCCGCCCCGCCGGCGCCGGCCCCGTCGGCTCCGGCCCCGGCCGAGAAGTGACGCCGTGCGCCGTATCGCGTTTCTCGCCGCGCCCGCCTTTCTCGGCGCGCTTCTCGCCGCCGAGGCTTCGGCCGTCACGATCACGATCGTCAACAAGGACGCCAATTCCTCGACGGGGCTCTGCGACTCGACGCACAACACGGGCCTCTGCGACCCGACGAGCGCCGTGCCGGTCGGTGGGAACGCCGGGACGACGGTGGGTGAGCAGCGGATGAACGTCTTCAAGGAGGCGGCCCGCATCTGGGGGGAGATCCTTCCGGGCAGCGTCGAAATCAAGGTCGACGCCTCGTTCATCTCCGGGGGGTTCATGACCTGCTCCGCCACGTCCGCCACCCTCGGCGGCACGGCGCCGACTTTCGTGGAATCCGAGTTCACGAACGCCCCGGACTTCGAACTCTGGTACGTCGTGGCCGAGGCCAACCAGCTGGCCGGGGCCGACCTGGAGCCCGGCGAGTCGCACATGGCGGCCCAGTTCAACAGCAAGCTCGGCCAGACGGGGTGCCTGACCGGCCACTTCTTCTACTACGGCTTCGACACGAACACTCCCTCCGGAGATATCAACTTCCTGACGGTAAGCCTCCACGAGTTCGCTCACGGCCTCGGCTTCCTCTCCACGGCGGACGAGAGCACGGGGTCGTTTCTCGGGGACCGGGGCGACATCTTCAGCAAACACCTCCTCGACACGACCGCCGGAAAGACCTGGACGCAGATGGATTCCGACAGCCAGCGGCGTGCCTCGGCCATCAACACGGGAAACCTCGTCTGGAGCGGCACGGCAACGAACGCGGCCGCGGCGGCCTATCTCTCGAAGAAGCCGATCCTCGACGTGACGGCCCCGGCGGCCATTGCCGGAAAGATGGAGATCGGCACGGCGGACTTCGGAGCGGCCCTCACGGTGGCCGGCGTCTCCGGGCCGCTCGCGGCCGCGCTCGATCCGTCGGATTCCGCGGGAGCGCTCACGACCGACGCCTGTTCGCCGCTGACGAACGCCGTCTCGGGGAAGATCGCGCTCGTCGACCGGGGAAGCTGCAACTTCACCGTGAAGGCGAAGAACGTTCAAGACGCGGGGGCGACGGGCCTCGTCATCGCCAATAACGCCAGCGGCGTCGTGTTCATGAGTGGCACCGACTCGACGATCACGATCCCGGTCGTCTCCGTCAGCCAGTCGGACGGCGCGAATCTGCGGGCGAATCTCCCGGCGACGGTGAAGATCGGCCTCGACGCTGTCCAGCTGGCCGGCACCGACGCCCTGGGGCGCGTTCTTCTCTACGCGCCGAATCCGGTGGAGCCCGGCTCGTCGGTCTCCCACTTCGATGCGAGCGCGGTCCCGAGCCTCCTGATGGAGCCCTACATCAACGAGGACCTCCCGATCGGCGTCGACATCACGCCGGCGCTCTTCCACGACATCGGCTGGTTCGGGGGGAGCCAGTGCCCGACGATCGGCCTGTCCCCTTCGTCGCTGCCGGCCGGCACCGCCTTCACGGCCTACGGGCCGGTCACGCTGACGCCGACCCCCGGAACGTTGCCGTTCACCTTCAGCGTCGCGGGTCTTCCTGCCGGGCTCTCGGTCACCTCGGCCCCCACCGGGCCCGCCGTTACCGTCGGCGGATTGCCGACGGCTCCCTTCTCGGGGACCGTGACGGTCCTGGGATCCGACGCCAACGCGTGCGCCTTCTCGCAGGACTATCCCCTGACCATCATCGGCACGCCCCCGGTCGCCAGCTTCACCTTCTTCTCGACGACCCCGAAGGCCGGTCAGCCGGTGCAGTTCACCGACAGCTCGACCGGGCCCCCGACGTCGTGGTCCTGGGACTTCGCTGACGGCGGGACCTCGTCCGAGCAGAACCCGGTGCACACGTTCAGCAAGGGGATGTACACGGTCTCGCTGACCGTGTCGAACGCGAGCGGCTCGAGCACCGCGACATTACCCGTCA
>DATIWM010000087.1:0-21131 GCA_035519355.1 Thermoanaerobaculia bacterium
CGACCCGACGATCTCCAGGATCTCCCGCGACTCGACCCCCTCGGCGACCGTCTTGACGCCGAGGCCGCGGCAGATCTCGGTGATGCCGCGGACGAAGACCCGGTTCTCCGGCTGGTTCGCCAGGTTCTGGATGTAGCTCATGTCGAGCTTCAGCGACGAGACGGGCAGCTCGCGGAGGTACCGGAAGGACGAGAAGCCGATGCCGAAGTCGTCGAGGGCGAACCGGAAGCCCTCCGCCGTCAGGGCCCGCGTGAAGTGCTGGACCCGGGCCAGGTCGCGGAGGACGGCCGTCTCGGTGATCTCGAAGGTGACGCGCTCGGGCCGGATCCCCTTGGCCCGCGCGAGGCGCGAGATGTCCGCCACGAGGGAGTCGTCCTCGAAATCCAGGCCGGAGAGGTTGATCGCCATCTCCAGGTTCGCGACGGTCTTGTGGCGCGCCGCGACGAGGCGCTCGAAGGCGCCGGCGATGACCAGCCGGTCCATCTGGGTGACGAAGCCGAAGCGCTCGGCCGCGTCGAGGAAGGAGGCGGGCGACGTCAGGTGGCCGCTCGGCTCCTTCATGCGCGCCAGGGTCTCGACGGCCACGATCCGCCCGGTCGCGATGTCGGCCACCGGCTGGAACACCGGCACGAACCGCTGCTCGGCCAGCGCCGCCCGGACCCGGTCGGCCTGCTCGCGGAGGCCGGAGATCCGGTGGCGCTCCCGGTCGTCGGGATCGTGCATCAGGGCGCGGGCTCCGCCGCGCCGCTTGGCCAGGTGCATGGCGAGGTCGGCCGCACGGACGAGGTCCGCGGCCCCGCCCGCGTGGTCCGGGTAGATGGCGACCCCGGCGCTCGCCGAGAGGCTCATGGCGATCCCTTCCCAGACAGGGGCCATCCCGGCGATCACCTCGAGGATCGCCTCGGCCCTCTGGCCGGCCTCCTGCAATCCCGTCATCGGCAGGAGGATGGCCACCTCGTCGCCGCCGACGCGGGCCAGGAGGTCGGACAGCGGAATGGCCGCCCGGAGCGAATCCCCGAGGACGCGGAGATACTCGTCCCCGGCCGCGAGGCCGTGCGTGTCGTTCAGCGACTTGAACCGGTCGAGGCCGACGTAGACGAGCGCGAGGGGCGTTCCGGTCCGGTCGGCGTCCGCGATCTCGCGGTCGAGGACGAAGCGGAAGTTCTCCCGGTTCAGGAACCCGGTGAGGCCGTCGCGGCTCATGTGCTCCGCGAGCTCGTTGTAGAGCTTCTTGATCCGCTCGAACTCCGTGCTCTTCTCCGTCACCTCGCGGGCCACCGCCACGAAACAGCCGTTCCCCGCATCGGGGCTGGGCCGCGTCGAGACCCAGAAGATCCGGTCGGGGACGAGCCCGAGGCCCGGCACCACGACTTCGAGGTTCCGGACGCCGTCGGGCTGGCGGGCCCCTTCCAGGAGCCGCGCCAGCCCCTCGGGCTCGCTCCAGAAGGGAAGGAACCGCTCCACCGCCTGCTCGCCCTCCGTCTGCGAGGGGGCGCCGGCCGCGAGGGCCGCGTCGTTCAGCGAGAGGACGCGGCCGTCGTCGCCGAAGAGCGCCGTCGGGTCGGGCGACGTCAGGAGGACCGCCGAGGGCGTCCTCTTGGCCATGACGCCGGAGGCCGGCCGACGACCTTCGCGCGTGGCCGGGTAGATGCCGGAAGGCGTGCGCCGCGTGGTCACAACTTCTTCACACCCGGGGTGATCCAGCCCCGCATTATGCGACCCCCGGGACTCCGGCGCCACGGGGCCCCCGTCACGCCCCGCCCCTCCCGAGGGCGCGGAGGGCCTCTCCCGAAAGGCGGTAGATCCGCCACTCGTCCATCGGGACCGCGCCGAGGCTCCGATAGAAGCCGATGGCGGGCTCGTTCCACGTCAGGACCGACCACTCCATCCGGCCGCAGCCGCGGGCGACGGCGATCTCGGCGAGGCGGACGAGGAGGGCCTTTCCGATCCCGAGGCCGCGCAGCTCGGGCTTCACGTAGAGGTCCTCGAGATAGAGGCCGGGCCGGGTCAGCCACGTGGAGTAGTTGTGGAAGAAGAGGGCGAAACCGCCGAGTTCGCCCTCACGCTCGGCGACGATCGTCTCGGCGTACGGCCGCTCCCCGAAGAGGTGGTCGCGGAGGAGCGTCTCGTCGGCGCGGCATTCCCGGGGCGCCCGCTCGTAGGCGGCGAGGTCGCGGATCAGCCCCGCGATCGCCGGGACGTCCTCCGGTCTCGCGCCGCGGAGGGTGACGGGCGCGCTCCTCATGGGCGCCCATCTTAAGGGGTGCTAAAACCCCGGCGTGCCGCGTGGGTCCCTCCGGATCGTCCGCGCCCGGACGCACAACCTCCGGAACGTCTCCTGCTCGATTCCGGTCGGGAAGCTGACGGTCGTCACCGGGCCTTCGGGCTCGGGCAAGTCGTCGCTCGCGTTCGACACGCTCTACGCGGAGGGTCAGCGGCGTTTCGTCGAGTCGATGTCGACCTACGCCCGGCAGTACCTCGAGCGGCTCGAGCGCCCCGACGTCGACCGGATCGACCGGATCCTGCCGGCCGTCGCCATCGAGCAGCGGGCGCCGGCCCGATCGGCGCGGTCGACGGTGGGGACCGCCACCGAGATTCACGACGTCCTCCGGCTCCTCTACGCGGCCATCGGGACGCTCACGTGTCCCGACGACGGCACGCCGGTCCGGCGTCATACGCCCGAGAGCGTCCGGAGAGACCTTCTCGCAGCCTTCGGCGAAGGCGCGCGGATCCTCGTCGTGGCGCCCCGGGCGACGTCGTCGTTCGAATCGGAGTCGGCCGCATGGAAGAGGCTCGGCTACTTCCGCTGTGTCTCCGCGGCGGGAGAGGTGCTGGAAGTCTCTTCGAAGGAGAAGACGCCGGTCGACGCACGGGGGCGCGTCCCGCTCCTCGTGGGACGGCATGTTCTCTCCGGCGCCGATCCGGAGGTCCTCTCTTCGCTTTCGATGGCATTCGACACCGGTGACGGCGAGCTTCTCGGCCTCGAGAACGGCGCCGAGCTTTCCTCCGCCCGCCGCTTCATTCGCGGCCTCTTCTGTGACGTCTGCGGCCGGGCGTTCGCCGATCCCGTGCCGGCGCTCTTCTCCTTCAACTCCCCGCGAGGGGCCTGCGGCGCGTGTCAGGGATTCGGACGGCTCGCGGGCATCGACCCGGCCAGGGTCCTTCCGGATCCGGGCCGGTCGATCGCCCAGAGGCCGTTCGCGCCGTTCAATTCGCCCGCGTACGAGAGCGCCTACGCCGACCTCGCCCGGGCCTGCCGCCGGCTGAAGATCCGGCGGGACGTGCCGTGGAACCGGCTCTCCGAGCGTCACCGGCGGCTCGTCTGGGACGGGGATGGCGACTGGTACGGCGTGAAGGGACTCTTCGAGTGGCTGGAGAAGAAGCGGTACAAGGTCCACGTCCGCGTCTTCCTGTCTCGCTACCGCGGCTACGCGACCTGCCCGTCGTGCGGCGGGGCGCGGCTCGTTCCGGAGGCGCTCGCCGTGACGGTCCGGGGCTGGAACATCGCGCAGCTCGCCGGACGGACCCTCGCGGAGCTGCAGGCGTTCCTCGCGGAAACGGACTGGACGCCGGGGGAGCGCGAGCGGGCGGGCGCCCTGCTCGCGGATCTGAGACAACGGGTCGGAACGCTCCGGGAGCTCGGGCTCGGCTACCTGACCCTCTCCCGCCCGATGCGGACGCTCTCGGGGGGCGAGGCGCAGCGTCTCCAGCTCGGCTCGGCCATCGGCAACGCCCTGACGGGAACGCTCTACGTTCTCGACGAGCCGACGGTCGGCCTCCACCCGTGCGACACGGCGCGGCTCCTCGGGGCGGTCCGGCGTCTGGCCGGGCGCGGCAACGCCGTCGTGGCCGTGGAGCACGACCTCGCGGTCATCCGTGCCGCCGACCACGTGATCGACCTCGGCCCCGGGGCGGGGGTCCACGGAGGCCGCCTCGTCTTCGAGGGAACGCCGGAGGAGCTGAAGGAGGCCGACACGGCCACGGGGCGGGCCCTCGGAGAGAGGAGGTTCATTGAGGGGGAATACCGACAAAGTGATTTGCCTCTGCGCGACGACCTGCAGCTTCGCGTGGCAGAGGGAGTTCGCGCCTTCGACCGGGGCGGATCTCCCGGCGTTCGGATCGTCGGAGCCCGGGCGAACAACCTCAAGAACGTCTCGGTGTCCTTTCCCCTCGGACGGCTCGTCGGCGTCTGCGGCGTCTCGGGGTCGGGGAAGTCGTCGCTCGTCGTCGACATCCTGGCCGCGGCGGCGCGGCAGCGGCTCGGAAAGGGGCTTCCGGCGGGCGTGGACGAGGTGGGGGCCCACGACGCGCTCGAAGGGCTCGAGGCGCTCACCGACGTGGTCCTTGTGGACCAGTCGCCGCTCGGCCGCTCGGCGCGCTCGAACCCGGCGACCTACACGAAGGCGTGGGACGACGTCCGCGCCCTCCTGTCGCGGACGCCGGCGGCGAAGAGCCGCGGGCTCGGGCCGGGGAGCTTCAGCTTCAACTCGGCCGGCGGCCGGTGCGAGCGGTGCGAGGGGTCGGGCAGCGTGACGGTGGACATGCAGTTCCTCGCCGACGTGACGGTCGTCTGCGACGTCTGCGACGGACGGCGTTTCAAACCGGAGGTTCTCGAAGTGCGCCTGCGCGGACGGAACGTGGACGAGCTCCTGGCCACGACGGTGGACGAGACGCGCGAACTCTTCGCCGACGTCCGGGCGCTCGTCGAGAAGCTGGCCCCGCTCGCCGCGGCCGGCCTCGGCTACCTGGCGCTCGGCCAGTCGACGGCGACGCTCTCCGGCGGGGAGGCGCAGCGTCTGAAGGTGGCCGCCTTCCTGCGGCGGGGCGGCGCGCCGGGACGGGTCCTCTTCGTCTTCGACGAGCCGACGACCGGTCTCCACGCCGCCGACGTCGGCGTTCTCCTCAGCGTCTTCCGGGGCCTCCTCGCGGCGGGCCACTCCCTCGTGGCGGTGGAGCACAACCCCGCCTTCCTCCTCGCGGCGGATCACCTGATCGAGCTGGGACCCGAAGGAGGTCCGGGCGGCGGCGCGGTCGTTTTCGAGGGTCCGCCCGCGCGTCTTCTCGCCGACGGAACGAGCGCGACGGCGGCGGCGTTCCGCGCGACGGTAGAATCGGCGGCAGAGTGAACGAGGAAATCTGGCGGTATCAGCTGACGGTCGAGGGGCGCCCCGTCGAGCTGACGGACGGCGAAGCGACATTCGGACGAAGCCGGACCTCGACGATCCGGCTCGACCACGAATCGGTGTCGCGGTCGCACGCGCTCCTGACGCTCCACCGGGGCGCGGTGAGGATCCGGGACCTGAACTCCTCCAACGGGACGTGGATCGGCGGCCGCCGGATCGCGGGAGAGGTGAGCCTCGCGGACGGGGGGCGGGTTCAGCTGGGCGCGGCCGTCGTGGAGCTGAAGATCGTGCCGCCGGCCTTCCCGTCGGAGAAGACCGCCCTTCTCGACACCTCGACGCAGCCCCCGGCGGCGGAGCCCCCGCCAGCGGCGCTTCCCGGCGAGGCCGAGGCGCCGGCCCCCGAGATCTCCCTCCGGGAGGATCCGGCCGCGCCGACGATCGTGCCCTTCACGGCGTCGAACCTCTTTACCGACATCGACCGGCAGGCCCGCGAGGCGGCCGGGGAGAACGCGATACTCGAGGACGTCCTCCCGGCCCGCACGCCCCGGCTTCCGGAGGCGCCGCCGGAAGAGGCGCCGTCCGGCCCGCCGAGCGCGGCGGAGGTGCCGCTCCAGATCGGCGGGTCCGCCGCCCCGACCGCGGCCCCGCCGGGCGCGGGCGCCGACGAACGCCGCGCCGGGACGCCGGGACCCGAGGCGGAGCGCCCGGGCAGCCTCGTCGCGCGGCTCGCCGCCCTGCTCGTCGATGCCGTCATCGCCACGGCGATGACCGTCATGCTGGGGTCTCCGGTACTTCTGGTCTGGTTCTTTCGACCTGCAGTTCGATCGACTCCGGTGACTTCCGACGACATCTTCGTCGGGATCGCGATCCTCTGCGGGGTTCTCATCGTCGTCGCGAACTTCTTTTACACCGTCGGCCTCTGGGCGCTTCGCGGGCGGACGCCCGGGAAGGCTCTCCTCGGGCTGGCGATCGTCCGCGGGGAAGGCCGGCCGGGCGACGGGATCGGGTGGGGCGCCGCCTTCGTCCGGTGGATCGTCATGGGGGTCGGCAGCATCCCCGTCGGTCTCGGCTGGTGGATCGCGGCGTTCCGGAAGGACCGCCGCGCCCTGCACGACCTCGCGGCGGGAACGCAGGTCGTCAAGAAGCGCTGAGGCCGCCTCAGCCGCCGAGGAGAGCGCGGAGCGCGGGAGAGAGCCACGCCTCTTCGGCGCGGTGGGAGCCGCCGCGCTGCCTGAAGGTGTCGAGGCTCGTTTTCGCGCGGGCGAGGAGCGTCCCGTCGACGCTCCCTTCCAGGACGAAGCGGGACGCGTAGAGGACCGCGGCGAGCAGTTCGGGCTCGGCGGCCTCGGGGCTCGCGGCACGGACCTTCGTCAGCTCCGCATCGGCCTCTCCGAAGCGGGCCTGGGCGATCGCCTCGATCAGCGGGATCAGGGAGACCTTTCCGGGGCGGATCCGGACGGTGGGTGCCGGACGCGGCCCGGTCGAGCTGGTCGTCTTCGCCGGGGGCGGCGGGGGAGGGCGACGCGCCGCTTCCTGCGCGTCGAGAACCCGCATCCGCCGGTCCAGGTCGGCGGATTCGGCCCGCTTCCCGATCACGCCGCCTTCGCGCGAGCGGGTGAAGTACCGGCGAGCCGGCGCGTTCTCTCCGAGTTCCATGTAAGCGACTCCGAGCCAGTAGTACGGGTCGTACCACTCGAGCTCGTGCCCGCTCGTCCCGAACTTCTCCGACGGTCGCGTGTGTCCCGTCGCGAGCGCGGCGTTCATCCGGTCGATCGCGGTCCAGAAGTCCTTCTTTTTCAACGCCTGAAGGCCGATCTCGTACTCTCTCACGGCGGCGTCGCGGGGTAAGATCGTCGCCTGCGCGAGAAGCGCCCGGCTGGTAAAGAGGACCAGGAGAACGAGCCCTGCGCCGGCGCGTTGGATCCGTCGGAACAAGATGCACTGCAGAGGGGTCACGAGCCGATTCTAGAAGGGGGAGGCTCGGGAAGTTGAGACGAACGATGGCCGCTGGGGGAAGGTGACGGCTTGGCCGCGGGCCGCGTCGAGAGGATCGCCCACTACAGGATCCTGAAACGGATCGGCCGTGGCGGCATGGGGATCGTCTACCGGGCGCTCGACGAGCGGGACGGCCGTCTCGTGGCGCTCAAGGTCATCCGCGAATCGGAGACGTCGGGAGACGACGATGCGGCGCACGCCCACGAGGCTCGCGTCCGATTCGAACGCGAGGCGGAGATCCTCCGGGGCCTCCTTCACGTCAACGTCGTGGCGTTCTACGAAATCGGTGAGGAGGACGGGACCCCCTACCTGGCGATGGAGTACCTCGAGGGCGTTCCCCTGACGACGTTCGCCGCGCGCCCCTGGACGGAGACCGTCCCGCTTCTCGTCCAGGCGGCGCACGGGCTGGAGTACCTCTCCTCGCGCGGCATCGTCCACCGCGACCTGTCGCCCGACAACGTCCTCGTCATCCAGCGCGGCGGCGAGCGGATCGTCAAGCTCCTCGACTTCGGCGTCGCGAAGATGTTCGAACGCGGGGCCGGCCTCGAATCGCTCACGGCCACCGGTTTCTTCCTCGGAAAGGTCGCCTACGGGTCGCCGGAGCAGCTCGGCGCGCTCGGAGCGCGGACGGCTCTCGACTGGCGGAGCGACGTCTACAGTCTCGGCGTCATCTTCTACCAGGTCCTGTCGGGCGCGCGCCCCTTCGAAGGCAAGGTGCCGGTCGAGTACATCGCCGGCCATCTCAACGTCGTTCCCGCGCCCGTCGCGGCGCCCCCCGGCGCCTCTCCGCTCCCGATGGAGATCGTGCGGCTCGTCGCCCAGATGCTGGAGAAGCGGCGCGAGGACCGTCCCGGGAGCTGGCGCGAAATCGTGGACCGCTTCGTCGCGGTGCTGCGCGATTCGGGTGCCGCCGTGACGACGCCGTCGGCGCCCCGTCCCGTCCCGCTCGACCCGTCCGGGGGAACGGCCGCGACCGCTCTCGTCTCGTCGCCCCCGGTGGGCCGTCCCGAGGACCCTCCGACCCTCCGGCTCCGTCTCCGGCGCCGCGGGCCGCTCGTCGCCGTCGCGGCGGGCCTTCTGGTTGCGGTCTCCCTCGCGGTCTGGATCGTCCGGTTGGCGGATCGACCCTCGACGGCGGATCCGGCCTCCGCCGCCCGGAAAGCCGGCCCGTTCCAGGCGACGCCGAAGGGCGCCCGGGCCGCGACCGCCCCGGGACGACTGCAGCTTCTCGCCACCCCGTGGGCGCGCGTCGTGTCGATCACCGACATCGGCCGCGACAAGCCGCTGCCGCTTCTCGAAGGCGCCGTGACGCCGTATCTCGCATTGACCGTTCCGCCGGGCACGTACCGCGTCGTCTTCACCTGCCCTCAGCTCTCGGATCTGCGGCTCGAGCGCCTGGTGACGGTCGGCGCGGGGGAGACCGTGCCGCTCGCCGTCACGTTTCTTCCGACCGCCGCGCTGGCCGAGCGGCTCCGGTGAGAGGACCCGGGCGTTCCTGGAGCGCCCGGTACCGCCGCGTCGGGATCACACCGTCGTCGGCGACTCCAGGAGGAGCGCGATGCGCGCGAGGGCACGACGTGCCCCGGGCTCGGCCATGATCCGCTCCGCGTCGTCGAGCGCGAACCAGCGGAGGTCCAGGGACTCCTCCGCGTCGAGGCGAATCGCCTCGGGGTCGCGGGTGATCAGCGCGAAACGGACGTCGTGGTGCAGGTGGGCCGGCTGGAGAGGGCGCGCGGGAATGGCGTGAACGTCGAGGTCGAGGATACCGGGACGGAGGAAGGCCAGGTCCGTCAGACCCGACTCCTCGGCCCCCTCGCGGAGCGCCGTGGCGGACGGGTCGTGCTCCCCGTCGTCGTGTCCGCCCATCTGGAGCCACGTGCCGAGGCGGCGGTGGTGATGGAGGAGGACCTGGCGGGCGTCCGCGCGGACGATGAAGGCGCTGCCCGTCACGTGTCCCGGGACCCAGGTCGTCCTCTCGAAGCAGGCGGGCTCGTTCTCGACGAGGGCGAGGATCGCGTCCCGGTGACGCGCCTCCTCCTCGTCGGCGGGCGCGTGACGCCGGAGGGCCTCGGCGAGCCGGAGGCGGGACGGGTCGGGCGCGATCACGCCGGCACGTTAGCAGCCTCCGGAGCTTTCGGGCATGATCGAGCCGGTGCCTGCGCGCCTCTTCGATCGCCCGCTCGTCGCCGTCTTCTGCGGCTCGCACTCCGGCGTCTCGACGCGGCACGCCGAGGACGCCGAGGGGATCGGCCGGGCCATCGCGCGCGCCGGCGCCGGCCTCATCTTCGGCGGGGGGCGGGTGGGCCTGATGGGGGCGCTCGCCGAGGCCGCTCTCGAAGAGGGGGCGCCGGTCTGGGGCGTGATTCCCGCGGGGCTCGAGAAGAAGGAGATGGCGCATCCCGGCTGCACCCGCCTCGACGTCGTCTCGACCATGCACGAACGGAAGCAGCGGATGGCTGAATCGGCGGCGGGCTTCATCGCGCTCGCCGGCGGCTTCGGGACGCTCGACGAGTTCTTCGAGATCGTGACGTGGAGGCAGCTCGGGCATCATGAGCGTCCGGTCGTCCTCTTCAACGGCTCGGGCTTCTGGGACCCGCTCCTCGCGGCGGTCGCGCGGATGGCCGACGAGCGGTTCATTCGCGACCCGGGCGAACACTTCACCGTCGAGACGACGCCGGAGGGAGCGGTGCGCCGGGCGCTGGCCGGATGGGAAAAAGGCGCGTAGGGAAAGCGGCGGCGCCGGAGCCGTCGCGCGGCGAGACCGGCCGCAACCGCTTCCTCGCCGCCGTGACGGTCGCCGTCGTCCTCGTCCTTTCGGGCACGGCGGAGGAGCGGACGTTCGGCACGGTCTCCGACGAGCAGCAGATGCTCTACACGGCCGTCTCGCTCGCGACGTTCGGCGAGATCGGAATCGGCCGCGGCCAGATCTTCGGCGTTCCGCGGCCGGCGGGCGACGCGGTCTCCCCGTACGGGATGGGGCTGTCGCTCCTGGAGGCGCCGGCGGCCCTCGCGGCCCGGTCCTGGGAGTCGCTCTTCGGGGAGCACTCCTCCCAGACGCTCTTCGTCTTCCTCCAGGTCCTCCTCGTCGCGGGATCGGCCGCGCTGGCCGGCCTCCTGGCGCGGGGGCTCGGCGCGGGGCGGTTCGGGGAGGGGCTCGCCGTGGCGGGGACGGCGCTCGCCTCGCCGCTCTGGGCGTACGTGGCCTGCGGTTTCTCGGAGCCGCTTCAGGCGCTCTGTTTCGCGGGAGCGGCCGCGGCCGCGGTGGGAGCGGCGGCGCGGGATGCGGCGGGTGACGGCGCCGCGGCGAGGCGGCTCGCGGCGGCGGCCGGCTTCTTCGCGGGCTTCGCCCTCCTGACGAAAGGCGTCAACGTCGTCTTCGCGGGGCTCCTCGCGGCTCCGCTCCTCTTCGATGCCGAGGGGCGGATCGCCCTCCGGCGGCGGCTCCCTCTCCTGGCCGCCGCCGCCGCCGGAGGAGCGCCGCCGGCCCTGGCGTGGCTCGCGTTCGAGATCGCCCGCTTCGGACAGCCGTTCTCCTCCTACACCTCGCAGCGTTTCACGCACTCCCTGGTCGACGGCCTCTGGCGGCTCCTCGTCGGCCCGAACAAGGGGCTCCTCCTCTACTTTCCGCTCCTTCCGCTCTCGGTCCTCGGGATCGTCCGGCTCGTCCGCGCGAGGGAAAGCCGGGCGGCGGCGCTCGCCATCGGCGGCACGGCCGCGGGCGTCTGGGCGCTCTACGCCGGGTGGTGGGCGTGGGACGGCAGCCACGGCTGGGGTCCGCGCCTGCTCGTGCCCGTGCTCCCGCTTCTCGCGGCCGCGGCCGGCACGGCGGCCGACCGGTCGAAACGCCTCCGGCGGATCGCCGTCGCCCTCGCGCTCCTCGGTCTCCTCGTCAACCTGCTCGGGGTGCTCCAGACGGAGGCGGCGAGTACGCATTACGTCGCGTCGACGGGGGGCGTCCGGGTGAGCCGGGAAGAGTTCGAAACCTTCCCCGCGGCCTTCCGCGAGGCGACCGGACAGACGGAAGAGATCCTCCCGCGGAACCAGGTGGCGCGGTACGACGCGGCCTTCGCGCCGATCCGGCTCCATGCGTTTCTCCTTCGCCAGCGGCTCGCCGCGACGGACGCGACCGATCTCGCCCGAAGGCTGGAATCGGCGCCCTGGCTCGGGTCGCATCCGGACGCGCGGCCGCGGATCTCGGCGGGAGCCCCCGTCCTGACGACGGTCACGCCTCTCGCGAACTACCTCGTCGCCCCCTTCCGCTGGCCGCACCTGGGCGCCGCGCTCGAGAGGCGCGACGGCGAGCCGCCCGGGACGTTCAACAATGTCTGGCGCAACGGGGTGGCCGACCAGGTCTTCCGCAATCTCGACATCGGAAGGCCCGAGCGGGCCGTAAAGCTCGCGGCGTTCCTCCACGAACAGCTCCCGTCCGGCTACTCGGCGGCCGTCTATGCGGAGTGCCTGCGTCTCTCGGGGCGGCGGGAGGAGGCGCGGGCGTTCCTCCGGGAGCTGCCCGAACGGGCGCAGCTGTCGCCGGCGGTCAATCTCGAGCAGGCGCTCATCGCGCGGGACGCCGGGTCCGACGACGTGGCGCGGGGCTTTCTCGCCGAGGCGGCCAGGCGCCTCAGGACGCCCGCGCTCGAACGGGCACTCGCGGCGCCTCCGTCCGAGTGGCCTCGGACGCTCCGCGTCTATCTGACCGACGTGCCGGGCGCGGGGGCGCTCCCGAAGCGGGACGGGCCGCCGGCGTCCGGTAAGATGCCGCCCCCATGAGACGGGCTCTCATCGGTTCGGCCGCGCTCCTTCTCCTCGTCCTCGCGTCCGCCGCGGCGGGCCGCGGGAAGGCCGACGCGGTCCGCTGGCGCGCCCTGGCCGCCGGCGAAAAGGAGTCGAAGAAGACCGGTAAGCCGGTCCTCTACTTCTTCACCGCGAACTGGTGCGGCCCGTGCCACGTCCTCGTGGACCAGGTCTTCGCCGACGAGACGGCCGCGGCCGCCATCGAAAAGAGGTACGTTCCCGTGGTCCTCGAGGACCGCGAGCGCGAAGAGGGGGGCAACGCGGCCGGGCTGGAAAATCTCGCCCGGCGGTTCGACGTGCAGGGGTTTCCGACGCTGGTCGTGGCCCGGCCGGGCACCGGGAAGGCCGTGCGGCTCGCCGGCTGGGTCGGGCGAAAGAAGACGCTCGAATTCATCGACGGCGCGGCGGCCCGTCTTCTGGAGATGGAGAAGGAGAGCGCCGTGAAGCGCTGAAGGGAGGAATTCCGATGAGCACCCGAATCCTGGTCCGGAGCAACGGCCCGTACGTCATCGAGGGCGAGATGACGGTCGTCGACGCGACCGAGAAGGCGTTCGGCCTGAGCGGCCGGACGAGGATCAGCCTCTGCCGCTGCGGACAGTCGGCCGCGAAGCCGTTCTGCGACGGCACGCACGGGAGGATCGGCTTTCAGGACGCCTGCGTGGCGAGAGACCTCCCGCCGCCGGCGCCGAAGCCCTGACGGCTACTGCGCCCCGACGCGGAAGTTGATCACGTCGCCGTCCGCCACGACGTAGTCCTTCCCCTCCAGCCGGAACGAACCGTGCGTCCGGCACGCGGCGAGCGACCCCGCTTCCATCAGCTTCTCGAACGGGACCACCTCGGCGCGGATGAACGTCCGCTCGAAGTCGGTGTGGATCACGCCGGCAGCCTTCACCGCGTGCGTCCCGCGCGGGACCGACCACGCCCGGCACTCGTCCTCGCCCGCGGTCAGGAACGAGATGAGGCCGAGCAGATCGTAGGCGGCGCGGAGGAGACGGTCGAGCGCGCGGTCCGGCAGACCAAGGCCCTTCAGGAACTCCGCCTGGTCCTCGGGCGACATCGCCGCGATCTCCTGCTCGATGGGGGCCGAGACGGCCGAGAAGCCGATCCGCGGCTGCCCCTTCCACTTGTCGAACCGTGCCCGCGCGATGGCGCCCGCGAGGTCGCCGGCGTCCTTTTCGTCGGCGTTCAAGATGACGAGCATCGGCTTGGCGGTCAGGAGGCCGAAGCCGCGGATCAGCTTCTGCTCGTCGGGCGTGACCTCGAACCGCCGGAGGGCGTCGCCCTTCTCCAGCGTCGCCTTGTAGCGGGTCAGGAGCTCCTTTTCCGCCTCCAGCTCCGGCGACTTCTTCTTCATGATGTCCCTGACGACGCGGTCGAGACGGTTCGTGACGACCGAAAGGTCCGAGAGGAGCATCTCCGTCTCGAGCAGCTCGAGGTCGCGCGCCGGGTCGATCGAGCCTTCAGGATGGGGAACGGCCTCGGAGGCGAAGCCGCGGACGACCACGGCGAGCCCGTCCATCTGACGCAGCTCGGGGAGATTCAGGCTCTGGGCGCCCCCCTTCGTCACGCCGGGGACGTCCACGAAACGGACCGTGGCGGGGGTGTGCTTCTTCGGCTTGAACAGTGCCGTCAGCCGGTCGAGGCGCGGGTCGGGGACGTGGGCGATCCCGACGTGCGCCTCGCGCTTGTGAGGGGCGGCGGCGGTGGCGTGGCCCGTCAGAAGGGAGAAGAGCGTCGTCTTGCCCGAGAGCTCGAGGCCGAAGATGCCGAATTCCATGGCCCGATTCTCCCCCGGCGCTACGATTCGCGCATGCCGCGCCCGCCGCACGTTTCCGGCCCCGTCGCGGGGATCAAGGGGTCGGTCTATTCGAAGCTCCTCCACCGGCTTCTCGCGCACCGGGGCGAGGTCTACCCGTTCCATGTGGGCGACACGTACCTTTCGCCCCCCTCCGGCTGCACGATGGAGGAGATCCGGGCGGCCGACCACCCGGACCTCAACCGGTACACGCCGCCTCAGGGGCTTCCCGCGCTGGTCGACGCCGCGCTCGAACGGGTCCGCGCGCGGACGGGGGTGCCGCTCGAGAAGTCGCGGCTTTTCATCACGGGCGGGGCGACGGCCGGGCTCGCGAACGCCGTCGGGGCGGTCGCCTCTTCGGGGGACGAGGTGCTTCTTCTTGCCCCGCACTGGCCGCTGATCGACGGGATCTGCCGGACGTACGGCGCGATTCCGGTCGACGTCCCCTTCTTCGGGGTCGTCGACTCGCCGGAGGCGGCCACGCGCGCGGTCGAGGCGAAGACGTCGTCCCGGACGGTGGCGCTCTACGTCAACACGCCGAACAATCCGACCGGGCGGGTCGTTCCGCGGAGCTGGCTCGAGGCGCTCGTCGACTGGGCGCGTCGGAAGGACCTCTGGCTCTTCTTCGATGAGGTCTACGAGGACTTCCAGTACGAGGGAACCCACGTGTCGGGCCTTTCCCTCGCGCCGGAGCGGGCCTTCGCCGCGTATTCGCTCTCGAAAGGGTTCGGGATGGCGGGCTACCGGTGCGGCTGGCTCGCCGGGCCCGCGGCCCCGATGGAAGGAGCGCTGAAGCTCCACACGCACAACGTCTACAGCGCGCCGACGGCCTCGCAGGTCGCGGCGCTCCGCGTGCTGGGCGGGGTGGGGGAGGCCTGGGTCGCCTCGGCCCGAGCGGCGTACGCCGGGACGGGTCGGCGGGCCGCCGCGCGGCTCGGCGTGCCGGCCCCGGAAGGGAGCACGTTCCTCTTCCTCGACGTGGCGGCCGCGGTCGGCGGGGGAGGGCTTGGGGCGTTCCTGGAAGGGTGCGCCGACGACGGCGTCTTCGCCGCGCCGGGGCCGAGCTTCGGCCCCTACCCGACCCACCTCAGGGTCTGCTACACGGCCGCCCCCCCGGACGTCGTGATGCGCGGGGTCGAGATCCTGGCCCGCCGGCTCGGGCGGAACTAATCAATCCTGTCCGCAACGACACCTGTCGATTCAGGGCCTCCCCAGCTCGCCGACGGCGCGTTTCGAGAGCTGGTCCCACGGCTCCCCGGTGAACGGGCCGCGCTCCACCCGGACCGCTCCGCGGGGCTGGATGTCGAGTGGTTCGGCGACGTCCGCGAGCACCCTCGCGGGATAGAAGGCGTCCCCGGGCTCCGAGGCGCCGGTCCACTCCTTCAGGAGCCGGATCCCGGCGGCGGCCTCGAGGATCTTCGGGTCGACCCTCGACACGAGGGCCGCGAGCCAGCAGCGGACAGTGGCACGGCCGAGATCAGCCTCGTAGAAGCGGAGAGTGCGTCCACCCGCCTCGAAGACGACCGGATCGCCGCCGCGGCGCGTGAAGCTCACGGCCGCGTTCCGTCCGAGTCCGGCCTCGTGGAGCGTCACCCCCGGCTCGGGACGGGTGCGCCTCAAGAGGAGGCTGTTTCCGCGGGGGCCCTGAAGGACGACGACGACCGTCGCCTCCGCGCCCTGACCCCGCTCGGCACGGACGATCGAGACGACGAGTGAGCCCTCGTCCGAGAGGCGGACCATCGAGATCGCCGGCTCGTCGGCGGAAGAGGTCGACGAGGCGAGGAAGGCGATGAAGGCGAAGATCGGAAGAACGGCGCGGCTCGTCATGGCGCCCTCTCAGTAGGCCGGAACGCCCGGCGTCAGCTCGGGCGCCTGCGTCATCGACGACCAGGGTGCGTCGGCCGGACTCGGCGGCGTCGCGGCCGAGACGCGAAAGGTCAGGGCCGCGGTCGAGCGGGCGAACGATCGGCCCGGAAAGAGGAGTTCGAGGAGCTGGAGCGGACCGAGGGGGAGTCCCTGCGATTCGGCGCGGAGGAGGATCGGGACCGTGCCGGCGATGACGTCGATGTCGCGGTCGTCGAGGGTCGCCCCGAGCGCCTGCGCGATCCCGAGCCGGACGGTGGGCGCGGAGAGGTCCGCGCGGGCCACGGGAAGGTCCAGGCTCCCGGACCGGATGAGACCGTCGAGCGCCGCGCAGGAGCCCGCGGCCGTCCGGGCGAAGGTCTCGACCGCGCCGCGCTCGAGGCCGACGCGTCCCTGCGGCGTGAGCGCCTCGCCGTCCGTCGAGGGCTGGATTCCCGTCAGGCGCTCGAAGACGACGCGCTCGCCCGACGCCCGCTCGACGAGGAGCATCTCGCGCTGGGGCCAGAGGTCGGGCGCGACGTCCCGCCGTCCCGGATCGAGAAACAGCCGCAGGTAGCGGACCCGGGCGACGACGTCGCTGCCGCGGTCGGAGGCGGCGACGACGTCGAGCGCGACGTCCTCCCGGACGTAGCTCTTCGTCGGGACGTCGTCGAAGAATTCCCCCGCGGCCGCCGTGGTGGAGATGAGGAGAAGGAGGAGTGCCGCCGCGGCGGCGCGCGCGGCCGACGGAATCCGGGTCGTGGAGTTCATGCGGGATTCTAGCCAGCCTCGAAGACGAGGCTGCAGCAGGTGACCGCCCCTTCGGCCTTCTGCAGCTCGGAGAGGTCCACCGTCGTCACGGCGATCCCGCTCGCCTCGAGCCGTGCGCGAGTCCGCGGGAACGACACCGGATAGACGACCGCCTCGCCGACGAGGAGGGCGTTGGCGGCGTGCGGCTCCGCCGGATCCGTCTCGAGGAAGGAGGCGCCGTCGAAGCGCGCCGGGTCCACCCACGCCGGGTTGACGAGGATCAGGTCGGGCGCCACAGCCGTGGCGGCGGACTTCAGGTGGAGGCAGCCCGTGAACGGCACGGCCTTCACCTCGTAGCCGAAGGGGATGAGAAGGGCGCGCAGCTGTTCGATCCCCGGTGCGTTGCTCCGGCCGGAGGCGCCGACCCAGAGCCTCGTCCCGAGGCGCAGGACGTCCCCGCCGTCGAGCGTCCCGGGCTCCTCGATGGAGGCCAGCGGACGGTGCGCGGCGAGCGCCGCGGCCGTCGAGGCGGTCTCCGGACGGCGCGACGCCGCGCCGGGCCGGGTGAGGACCGCGATCTCGGGAAGGACGATGGCCGTGTCCTCGACGAAGACGGCGTCGGGCAGATCGGGCTCGGGAGCGAGACGGACGACGGTGCAGCCGAGCGCCGCGAGCGCCGCCTCGTACTTCCCGTGCTGGGCGCGGGCGAGCTCAGCGTCGATCGGGACCCGCGGGAGGTGCGTCAGCTCGCACCGTCCGATCGCCGGGCTCACTTCGCGCGTCAGGGCGACGCGCGTGCCGCCTCTCGCTCCGTGTCGTTCGTCCGGGAGCGGGCCGGGCCTCACCCTTCCTTGGCCGTGTCGGGCGGCGGGAGGGGGACTTCTTCGCCGGCCGGCGCCGGCGAGACCGCTCCGGATTTCTCCTTCGACTTCGCGACCTTCCGCGCGAGCTTCTCTTCGGCCTTCTTCTTCTTCGCCAGGTCGCGCTGGCGTCTCTCGAACGAGTAGTTTGTTCTTGCCAAGAGCGGGTCCTTTCAACGGGCCGTCGCAGGCGCCGGGTCGGAGACGTCCTGCGCGCGATCGGTTCCGGGGCGCTACGGTGCGTCCTGATTATAGCGTCCCGGCGACGCCGGGGCGGACCCTTTCACGACGTCGAGATCCTCCGGCCGATCCGTCAGGACTTCGGGTACTCGGAGCTGGGGGGTCGGCTCTCCGACCGCGCAACGGTCATCACCCGCAGTCGATGGGGTCGCGTCTCAATTATCAATTATAGCGTTCGAGTTCCGGCTCCAATATTTCCCTCGAGACCCGCGCTCTTGCGGAGGCCTAGTCGCGCAGGGTGAGCCAGACGTGCTGGAGCGGTTCCGGAAGGGCCGCGAGCCGGCGTTCCACCTCGGCGCGCAGATCCGCACCGCCCGGCCCGCGCAGAAGCAGCCGGATGTCAAGAAGGTCCTGCGGCCCTCCGGCATCGAGCTTGAGGAGGACGAGGTCCGCGGCCTCGACCACCGGCACATCAATCCCCTCGAGCCGCAGGATCTTTCGACGGTCGAGGATTCCTTCCTGCCACGGCCGTCGTCCGACGACCACGTCGACAGGGGCCTCGCTTTCCTTCCAGATCCGGATGACGCCCGCAAGCGGGTCCCCTGCGTCTCCTCGCCGGATCTCGACCTGGGCGCCCAGAGCCCGGAGCCCGTCCCAGCACTCGGCGGCCAGGAGCGCCGGATCGAGGACCAGAATGTCGAGATCCTGGGTCGCGCGGCCGATACCGTGTGCCGCGAGCGCCATTCCGCCGATGAGAGCCGGCCGGGCGCCTCGCCTCTCGAGCGCCTCGAGAACGCCGGCGAGAACCACCGTTTTCATGGCCCGTCGTTGGAACGGGACGGGCGGCGGCCATGGTGGGCTGCCCGCTGAAGCCGGCGACGGGCGGCCTCGCGGCTCGTGCCCGGAGGTTGCGTGGAGAGAAAGAGTTCGAGAGCCATCTCTCCCGCCTCGAGCGACGAGCGGACCCTCTCCCCGGGCGTCCCCTTGAAGTGCCGGGCCGCCTCCGAATCGAGTGTGCGAGCGCCAACCCCCGTAACCATGGAAGCCATTCTAGACGGCATCGCGGCGTCCCCGCGGCCGGCGGTCGGAGCAAGCAGCCCGTTGGTTAGCTACGCCGAGCCGGGATTACCGGGGTCGCGTCTCGATTTTCGATCATAGGTTGGCGCCGAAGCGTACAGGCGATGATCGAAAGGGACGCGCTCCACGGAGGTTCGGATCGCGGATTTCGGTAGTCAGCATCACCCCTCGAAGCTGACCGGGACGGGCGTCACGTTCCAGATGTCCTCGGCATAGTCGCGGATGGCGCGGTCTGAGGAGAAGAAGCCCATGCCGGCGACGTTGAGGATCGACATCCGGGTCCAGGCCTCGCTGCCGTAGAGCTTCGAGACGCGTTCCTGCGTCTCGACGTAGGAGGCGAAGTCGGCGCAGTTGAAGTAGCGGTCGCGCCCGAGAAGCTCGTCGAGGAGGGGGCGGAAGAGCCCCGCCTGGCCCGCTTCCAGCTTCGGGATCTCGGCGAGGGCGCCCTCGAGCTCGGGGTTCTTCGCGATCCATCTCTTCGGGTCGTCGCCCGCGCGGCGGAGGGCGTCGATCTCCTCGGCCGTGTGGCCGAAGATGAAGATGTTCGCGGGCCCGACCTGCTCCCGGATCTCGATGTTCGCTCCGTCGAGCGTGCCGATGGTCAGGGCGCCGTTCAGCGCGGCCTTCATGTTGCCGGTGCCGGAGGCCTCGAGGCCGGCGGTCGAGATCTGCTCGGAGAGGTCGGTGGCCGGGAAGACCCTCTCGGCGCAGCTGACGCCGTAGTTCGGGAGGAAGAAGGCGCGGAGCTTTCCCGCGAGGGCCGGGTCACCGTTGACGACGTCGGCCACGCCGTTGAGGAAGCGGATGGAGAGCTTCGCCATGGCGTAGCCCGGGGCGGCCTTCCCGGCGAAGAGGACGGTGCGCGGCGGCCCCGCCTCCCGCCCCTCGTGGATCCTCCTCCGGAGCGCGAGGACGTGGAGCGCGTTCAGAACCTGCCGCTTGTACTCGTGGATCCGCTTGACCTGCACGTCGAGCAGGGCGTCGGGGTCGAGGGCGAAGTCGTGGTGCCGGCCGCACATCTCGGCGAACCGGACCTTGTTCTCGCGCTTGACCGCCGCCCAGCGCTCGCGGAAGGCCGCGTCGTCGGCGAGCGGCCGGATCCGGGCGAGCTGATCGAGGTCGGTGACCCACTTCTCGCCGATGGCGTCGCTGATGAGGGCCGAAAGGCCGGGATTGCACTTCAGGAGCCACCGGCGGGGCGTGATGCCGTTCGTCTTGTTCCGGAAGCGCCCGGGGAAGATCTCGTGGAAGTCCCGGAAGGTGTCGCGCTTCAGGATCTCGGTGTGCAGCTTCGCGACGCCGTTGACCGCGTGGCTCCCGACGATGGCGAGGTGCGACATCTTCACGAGGCCCCCGCCGTCACCGGAGAGGATCGCCGTCCGCTTCGCCTTCTCCTCGTCTCCGGGGAAGCTGCGGCGGACCTGCTCGCGGAAGCGTCGGTCGATCTCCTCCACGATCTGGAGGTGCCGCGGCAGGAGCCGGCCGAACAGCTCCTTCGGCCACGTCTCGAGGGCCTCGGGAAGAACCGTGTGGTTCGTGAAGCCGCAGACGGCCTGCGTGATCTCCCAGGCGCGCTCCCACTCCAGCCGCTCTTCGTCCACGAGGATCCGCATGAGGCTCGGGATCGTCACGGCCGGATGCGTGTCGTTCAGCTGGATGGCGACCTTGTCGGGCAGGTCGTCCCACGACCGGTCGTGCCGTTTCCTGAACCGCCGGAGGAGGTCCTGAAGGGTGGCCGAGACGAAGAAGAACTGCTGCTTGAGACGCAGCTCCTTTCCGGCCAGCTCCTGGTCGGGCGGGTAGAGAACCTTCGAGATGTTCTCGGTGCGGGTCTTGTCCTCCACGGCTTGCGTGTAGTCGCCCGCGTTGAAGGTCGCGAGGTCGAACTCGCGTGTGGAGCGCGCCGACCAGAGCCGAAGCGAGTTGACCGTGTCGTTCCGGTAGCCGACGACGGGCATGTCGTACGCCATCGCGTAGACGTCCTCCGTGTCGACCCATTCGGTCCGGGGCTTTCCGGCGTCGTCGCGGAAGCTGATCGTGCGGCCGTAGAACTTCACGGGGATGACGGAGTCGGGCCGCGGGATCTCCCACGGGTTCCCGTATCGGAGCCAGTTGTCCGGCGCCTCCACCTGGAAGCCGTCCTTGATCCGCTGGCGGAAGATGCCGTACTCGTACCGGATGCCGTAGCCGAAGAAGGGGAGGGCGAGCGTCGAGGCCGATTCCACGAAGCACGCGGCGAGCCGGCCCAGGCCGCCGCCGCCGAGCGCCGGGTCGACCTCCTTCTCCGCGATCTCCGAGAGGTCGTAGCCGAGCTTCTCGACGGCGCGCGCGTAGGCGGGGTGCGCGCCGAGGGCGAGGATGTTGTGAAGGAGCACCCGCCCCGGCAGGAACTCCATCGAGAGGTAGTAGACCCGCTTGGCGTCGGTCCGGTAGTAGGTGTCCTGCGTCAGGAACCACCGCTCCATCAGGCGGTCCCGGACCGCGTAGGCGAGGGCGAAGTAGATGTCGACGTCGGTGGCGGTGTGCTCGTCCTTCGCGACGGAGTACATCATCCGTTCCGCGAAGGTCTCGACGATCCCCGGGATGTCGAGGTGGCCGGGCATCGGCCTCGGGACCCGGCGCGCCACGCCGTTTCCGTTCGTTCGGGAGGGAGAGTCGCTCATTGCGGCGATCTTAAGGCGTCGCAGCGCGGGGGGGTCAGCGTCCGTTGCCGAA
>DATIWM010000088.1:0-5225 GCA_035519355.1 Thermoanaerobaculia bacterium
CTTCTGCCCGCGTCCGAGGAGGGCCCCGAGCAGGTTGATCCCGACGAGGTAGACGAGGATGACGACGAGCGTCGGAAGCGAGAGCCTCAGCGACTCCATCGGCGCGGATGATCACACGGAAGCCTTTTGTCCTCCGCCGTCGCTACACTTCCGTCCGTGGCCCGGCCCCTCCTCGCGCATCGTCTCGTCTGCGGCCCGTTCGCGGCCCTCGAACCGGAGTTTCTCTCCACCGTCGCCGGTCTGAAGCGAACGGATCCGCTTCGACCGGTCCCGATTCTCGTCGGGTCGAACCTCCTGGCCGTCTACCTTCGCCGGCGGGCGGCCTCCACGCTCGGCGCCGTCGCGAACCTGCGGTTCCTGACCTTCCTCGACCTCGCGAGAGAAATCGTCCCGGAAGGCGATCCGAGGCCTCTGCTCCCGGCCCTCGGCGAGAGACTGCTCGCGCGCCGCGTGCTCAGGGAGACCCTCGAGGCCGCCGCCTTCGGGGCCCTCCGCGACCGCCCATCGCTCGCGTCGGCCCTCGCCTCGACGGCGAACGACCTTCGCGAGGCCGGAATCGCACCGGAGGACCTCCCTCGCCTTCTGGCGGACGCCTCCGATCTCGACGATCGCCGCGCGCACCTGCGTGCGCTCGCCGCGGTCCTCGTCGCGTTCGAGGCCTCCCGGAGGTCGTTCCGCGACGCGACGTCCTTTCTCGAGCGCGCCGCGACCTTCCCGGTCCCGTCGTCGCCCGATCCGCTCCTCGTCTATGGCCTCTACGACCTCGGCGGAATCCGCGAGAGCCTTCTCACGAAGGTCGCGCGATCGCGCCCGGTCTTCGCCTTCGTCCCCGACGACGGCGGGCCCGAGACGGAGGGGGCGCCCCCGGCGCGCCGCCCTCTCTTCGAGAAGCTCCTCGGCGTCGCCACGACGAGTCCTACCGGGGGCGATTTCTCCGGCGTTGCGACCCGCATCGTCGTGGCCCCCTCGGACGGCGGCGAGGCGCGCGAGACCGTCCGCGAGATTCTCCGCGCCGCCGGCGACGGGATCCCCCTCCACCGAATCGCCGTCCTCCTGCGGAACCCCGAGCGACAGGAAGCCAACCTGGCCATCGAGCTCGACCTCAGGAGGATCCCGTACTTCCGCCCCGCCGGGCCCGGCTTCTCGCGCGCGCCTCTCGGACGTGCGGCCCGCAGCCTCGTCCGTCTCGCGGCCGAGGGCTTTCCGCGCGACCCGTTCTGCGAGCTTCTGGACCTCCTCGAGACCCTCGGCCTTCTCTCCCCGCTCGGCCTCGGCGACGTCTCCGTCGGCGCGACCCGCGCCCTCCTTTCCGCTCTCGGCTTCTCAGGGGGCCTCGAAGACCTCGGCCGGCGGCTGGACGCCTCGCGTTCGCGGCTTGACCGCCCCTTCCAGGCCGCGGACGATCCCGATGGCCGCTTCGCCGAACGCCGCTCCCGGGAACGGGAGGAGCTCGTCCGCGTCGAGAGGGCGGTCCGGGTTGTCGCCCGGGCCCTTCCCGATACCGCCGCGGCGCCCTGGGCCGACTGGTCCTCGCGTCTGAAGCGCTCGTTCCATCTCCTCTTCGCGGCCGCGCCGGACGCCGACCGCCTGACGCCCGCCGTCGAGGCGATCGCCGCGCTCTCGGCGATCGAGCCCATGGGGAATGCCGACGTCGGATCCCTTCACGCCCTTCTCCCCGAGGCGCTCGACCTCTCGCCCGAACGGCACGGCCGGTTCGAGAAGGACGGCGTGGCGCTCCTCTCTCCGGTCTCGGCGCGCGGCCTTCTCTTCGACGTCGTTGTCGTTCCGGGGCTCGTCGAGCAATCGTTCCCGCGTCCCTCCCGGCCGGACCCTCTTCTCTTCGACGTCGAGAGGAAGGCCATCACGCGCGCCTCCGGGCGGCAGCTTCCGACCCGAGCCGACGAGCGGCCGCTCCGCGAGGAGCGCTTCCTCTTCTGGCTCGCGCGGACGTCGGCAAGGAGGTGCCTGATCCTCCTCGCGGCGGCGAGGGACGTCTCGGCCGACCGGCCGCGGCTTCTCTCTCCCTTCCTCCTCGACATCGCGGGAGGGATCGGCCGCGAAGCGCTCCGCGCCAGGGAGCTTGAGGAGAGCGGCACGCCGCTCCCGGCCGGCATCCGGTGGCATCCCGCCGGGCGCCTCGTCCTCGACGACCCGCCTCTCGACGCCGAGGACGCCCTCCGCCGGGCGCTCCTCGCGTCCCCCGTCCTGCGCAAGCGGCTCCCCGCCGCGGCCGCCCCGGCCGCCGCCTCCCTGGCGAGGGCCGACGCGCGAAAGCTCCCGTTCTTCACGGAGTACGAAGGAAAGACCGGCCGGGCCGCCTCGGGGCTCGCCCTCCGCCGACGGACCGTCTCGGCGAGCCGGTTGGAGCGATTCGCAGGGTGCGCGTACCGGGCGTTCCTGGAGCGGGGGCTCCGCCTCGAGCCGCGCGACGAGGTCGACGACGAGATGCCGTTCCGACTGGACGCGGTCTCCCGCGGAAACGCTCTTCACGCGGCCGTCCGGGATCTCACGCGAGACCTCCTCGCGAGGAAGGGGGACTTTGCCGACCTCTCGCCGGCGGAGATCCCCGGTCTCGCGCGCGAAGCGGCCCGTCGCGCCGTCGAGGAGGCCGCAGCAGCAGGCGGCGCCGCGCCGCCTCCCGTCCTCGTCGAGATCGAGGTGGCGGCGCTGCAGGCGCTCCTGACCGCGCTCTACGAGCGCCTGCGAGATACGCCCGGGGAGATCTCCACGGCCGGGGCCGAGGTCCGGTTCGGCCCTCCGGCTTCGGACCCTGCCGACCGCGACGAGGACCCCGCCCTCTCGACGAGCGAGCCCGTGCCCGTTCCGGGACTCCCGTTCGAAGTCTTCCTCACCGGCCGGATCGACCGGCTGGACCGAAGCGCCTTCCGCGCGCGCGTCGTCGACTACAAGACCGGCAGGCCCCTTCCCTACGGTGAGGACAACGGGAAGGAGCAGCTCGTCGCCGGGGGCGAGCGGCTCCAGCTCCCCGTCTATGCGCTCGCGGCACGACAGCTCGGCGCCCGGGAGGTCGCCTCGGAGTACCTCTTCGTCCGCTTCCACAAAGGGGCGCCGAAGGTCACCCCGACGACATTCGACGAAAGCCGAACCGCGGAGGCCGTCGCGCGGCTGAAGGAGGCCATCGTTCTCATGGACGAGGCGGTCGCGTCGGGCCTCTACCTCCCCAAGACGGTGTCGCTGCGCGCGGATGACCCGTGCGCGTGGTGCGAATACCGGGACATCTGCGGGCCGGGCCACGAGCGGGTCTACCAGAGAAAGCGGGAAGGGGAAGCCGCGAGCGGGCGTCCGAACCCCCTCCGGAAGCTCGAGGCGATCCCGTGACGCACCGCGACGACGGCCACCGCGCCCGCGCCAGATCGGACGCCGGGTCGTCTCTCATCGTCGAGGCCTCGGCGGGCACCGGGAAGACGACGACGCTGATCTCCCGCATCGTCCACCTCGTCGTCGAGGAGGGCTTTCCCCTGCGCGAGATCGCCGCGATGACCTTCACCGAGAAGGCGGCCGGCGACATGAAGACGAAGCTCAGAGGAGCGCTCGACGAGGTCCTCGCGAAGCGCCCGGAGGGCGACCGGAAGGTACGCGCCGAGCGGGCGACCTTTGACCTCGACGCCGCGGAGGTCTCCACGATTCACTCCTTCTGCGCCCGGCTCCTGAGGGAGCGGCCGGTCGAGGCGGGCGTGGACCCCGACTTCGTCGCCGGCGACGAGCTCCTTGCCTCCGACCTCGCCGCCGAGGTCTACCGGGACTGGTTCGACGCCGCGGCTCGCCGCGATCCCGGCCCCGTCCCCGCCGCACTCCGGGCCGGCGCCACACCGCAGGCGATCCGGGACCTGGCTTTCGAGCTGCACGACCATCGCCTGCTCCTCGCGGAGGCGGAGCTTCCGACGGATCCCGGAAACGAGATTCGCGAGCTGGCCGGGCGCCTCCGCGCGACGTACGAGCGGATTCTCCCGTCGCTCTCTTCGAAGGAGAACGCGAAGAGGCAAACCCGGGTCGAGGAGGTCCTGGAAGAGCTTCGGATCTTCTCGACCGCAAACGACGAAGCGCTCCGCGGCGCCGCGCCATCACTCAAGATCGATCTCCACGGAAAGTGGCCCGAGGAGGTGAAGGAGACCGTCCTGGACTCGCGGCCGGACGTCAAGACCCTCGAGGATCTCCTTTCGGCCTTCCCCTTCGTTCCGATCCTCACGTCCCTCGTGGAGGAGATCCGGACCTCGTTCTTCGCGGTGGTCCACGCGGCGAAGCGGCGGGACGGCCTGCTCGATTTCGACGACCTCCTCCTCCACGCCCGCGACCTGTTGCGGACCTCGCGCGCCGCGCGCGAGCACTTTCACGCGAAGTACCGGACCCTCGTCGTGGACGAGTTCCAGGATACGGACCCGGTGCAGGCCGAGATCGTGATGCGCCTGGCCGCCCCGCCCGAGCCCCAGGGGAGGGACTGGACCTCCCTGTCGCCGACCCCGGGACGCCTCTTCATCGTGGGCGACCCGAAGCAGTCGATCTACCGGTTCCGGCGGGCCGACATCGAGACCTACGCCAGGACCCGGAAGCGTTTCCCCCCTGACAACCGGCTCGTTCTCTCGAGCAACTTCCGCTCCTCGAAGCCCCTCCTCGATTTCGTCAACCACGTCGGCCCCGGGCTCCTGCCGGGAGCCGGGGGGGCGGACTACGCCGCCCCGTACGAGCCGCTCGAGCCGTCCGACCGGACGAAGGCGGCAAAGGAACCGGCCGTCCTCTTCCTCGCGCCTCCACCCCCCGATCCCGGCGGGGACGAGGAGCGCGAGGGAGACGACCTGACGGATCGCGCGCAGGAGGCCCGCGCCGTCGCGAACCTCCTTCTTCTCGACCGGTTCTCGGGGAGAGAGAAGCCCTGGAGCCGGATCGCCGTCCTCGTCCCGCGGAACGACACCATCCGGCTCCTCGAGGAGGCGTTCACCGAGGCCGGGATCCCGTACGTCCTCGAAGGCGGGAAGAGCTACTACCGGCGCGAGGAGGTGGCGGCCGTCGTCCTGGCGCTCCGGGCGATCGAGAACCCGACCGACGGAATCGCCGTCGTCGGAGCCCTCAAGTCGTTCCTCTTCGGCGTTTCCGACCGGAGGCTCCAGGACGCCGTCGAGGCGGGTGCCCGGTTCGAAGACCCGATGAGCGTCGAGGAAACCTCGCCGCTCTTCGCCGCCCTCGAACTCCTCCACCGGCTCCACCGGATG
>DATIWM010000089.1:0-8705 GCA_035519355.1 Thermoanaerobaculia bacterium
GTGAACGGCCGGGCCGTGAAGGACGCCACGGCCTCGCACGCGGCGCAGCTCGCCGCGCGGGAGGCGATCCGCGAAGGGCGGCACCCGGCGTTCGCCCTCTTCATCGCCTGCCCTCCCGACGCCTGTGACGTCAACGTTCACCCGCAGAAGCTGGAGGTCCGCTTCCGCGACCCGAGCGCCGTCCACTCCCTCGTTCACCGGGGCCTTCTCGCCGCGCTGGGCGGGGCGAAGGGAGCCACCGGCGTCGAGGCGGAGGCCCTGACGGCACAGGCGCCCTGGACGCTCCGCCGCGCCGAGCCGTTCGCGCGCCCCGCCGCGTCGATGTCCGAGACCCTCGAAGCGTGGGGCGGAGCCCTCGCGCCGCCCGCGGCCGCCGACGTGGCGCGCTCCGCCTACCCGCCGTCCTCGGTCGCGGCGTCGCCGCTCGGAGCGCTCCGCCTCCTCGGCCAGTACCGAAGCTCCTTTCTCGTGGCGGAAGGGGAGCGGGGGCTCGTCCTGATCGACCAGCACGTGGCGCACGAGCGGGTCCGTTACGAACGGATCCTGGACCGGCTGGAGTCCTCCTCCGCCTCGTCGCAGGGTCTCCTCCTCCCGGTGAGCTTCGAGGCGACGGCGGAGGAGGCGCTTCTTCTGTCCCGCGCCGACCGCCTCCTCGCCGCGGCCGGCTTCGTCGTCTCCGAGAGGTCGGGGCGGAGCTTCGTCGTCTCGGCGGCGCCGGCCGACACGCCGGCGAGCGCCGTCGTCCCGTTCCTCCGCGACTTCCTCGCCCGCCTCGCGGCGATTCCCGAGGGGGGCGACCCGGGGAGCGCGAAGGGGCGCGAGGCGCTGGCCGCCTCGCTCGCCTGCCGGGGCGCCGTGACCGTG
Source organism: Thermoanaerobaculia bacterium (assembly GCA_035519355.1). Classification (GTDB taxonomy): domain Bacteria; phylum Acidobacteriota; class Thermoanaerobaculia; order UBA5066; family UBA5066; genus DAOMFB01. The sequence goes on from DATIWM010000089.1 coordinate 865, forward strand.
AACACGCTCCTCGCGCCCGCCGAGGCGCTCACGCTCCTTTCGGACCTGGCCCGGTGCCGCGACCCGTGGACCTGTCCGCACGGGCGGCCGATCCTCCTGACCTTCGACCACCTCGAGCTGGAGAAGCGCTTCGGGAGGCGGACGTGAGCGACGGCCGCGACCTCTTCGCCCCGCGCCTCGGCCTGACGATGCCGCTCTGCGGCCTGAACTTCGTCTTCTTCTTCCTGATCCAGATGGACCCGGAGCGGGCCTACCGGCTCTTCGCGTTCCAGCCCGGGGCGGCCCTCGAGATGCCCTGGACCTTCGTGACCTACCAGTTCCTGAACTCGGGAGCGCTCGGCCTCTTCTTCGGGACGATGATGCTCTACATCCTCGGCATGGCGCTCGAGACGGAGTGGGGGACGCCGGAGTTCACGGCGTTCTGGCTCGTCGCGACGCTGGGAGGCTCGCTCGCGGCGTGGGCGACGGGCGGGATCCTGACGAGCGGCTGGCAGATCACGGGCGTCTCGATGCTCTTCACCTACGCGGTCCTCTTCCCGGAGACGCAGTTCCTGATCTTCTTCGTCGTCCCCGTGAAGGTGAAGTGGATGGCGTGGCTCGGGGCGGCGCTTCTCGTCTGGACGTTCCTCGCCGCGCTCTTCGCCGGGCGGGCCGGCGCGGGCCTGGCGAACCTCGTCGGCGCGTCGGCCGGGTTCCTCTTCTTCTGGATCCGGCACCGCGGCGCCCAGAAGGCAAAGAAAGCCCGGCGCGAGACCGTCGCCGCGCTCAAGTCCGCCGGCGCCATCCGCGAGGACGCGGCTCTCGAGCGGCGCAACCGCGACCTCTTCCCGCGCGTGGAGGAGCTGCGGCTCGCCTCCAGGGCAGGGGGCGAACCGCCGCCGAAGCTCCGGGGGTTCGAGGGAGAGCTTCAACAGCTCGTCGTCCCCGGCGTCAACATCTGCAAGCCCGTCGACTTCAAGGGGGACAAGGACGGGATCTGCCTGAAGTGCGAGGGGTTCGCCGAGTGCTCGCTCCGGTACGTCCGGGGCGAGCCGGCCGAGATCGTGGTGAAGCCTCGCGGCTGAATCCCCGGGGATAGAATCCGGCCGAGGCACCGTCTCATGTTCATCTTCATCGCGCTGGCGGTGATCGGCATGGTCCTGGTGGCGATCTCCGCGTTTCTGGGACACGACTTCGACGCCCATCCGGAGCTGGAGGTGGGCGGCGTCGGCCTCTTCAGCCTGCGCGCTCTCTCGATCTTCATCATGACGTTCGGAACCGTCGGGGCCCTCGTCCGGTGGACCGACCGGACGCCGATCGTGAGCTCGCTCTGGGGCCTCCTGGCCGGCGTGCTGACATACGGCCTCTATGTCGCGGCGATGCAGCTCATCCGCTCGCAGCAGGCCAGCTCTCTCATCGAGGACCGCGAGCTCGTGGGCTTGACGGCGCTCGTGACCGTGGCCATCCCGGCCGAGGGCCTCGGCGAGGTGACCTGCCGGCTGAAGTCCCAGACGACGCGGCGCATGGCTCGCTCGGCGCGGCGGCAGCCGATCGCCGAGGGGGCGCTCGTCCGCGTCGGCGAGCTCCAGGGAGACGTGCTTCTGGTCGAACCCGCGAACTGAAAAGCCGGGACTCCCTCCCCGGCCTCCGAAGCGAAGGAGTCGCTCCCATGTCCAGCCTGATCTTCCCGGTCCTTCTGGTCCTCGTCGCGGTCGTCGTGCTCGTCGTCCTGATGACGGCGGTTCGGAACTACATCAAGGTCCCGCCGAACCGGGTGGCCGTCTTCTACGGCCGCAAGCACAAGGCGCCCGACGGCAAGCTCGTCGGCTTCCGGCTCGTGACGGGAGGCGCCGGGTGGAAGTGGCCCGTCCTCGAGAACGTCACCTACCTCGAACTCACCGTTTTCCCCATCGACCTCGATGTCCGGGACGTCCCGAACATCGACGGCGTCCTCGTCAGCGTGCAGGCCGTGGCGAACGTGAAGATCCGGAGCGACGAGCAGTCGCTGACGGCCGCGGCCGAGCGATTCCTGGGCATGACGTCGCAGGGAATCAAGGAGATCGCCTACAAGAACCTCGAGGGCCACCTCCGCTCCATCATCGGCCGCCTCACCGTCGAGGAGATCGTCCGCGACCGTTCGAAGTTCAACCAGGAAGTCCTCATGGAGGCGACGAGCGACCTCGCGAAGATCGGACTCGGGGTCGATGTCCTGACGATCCAGAAGGTGAGCGATTCCGAGGGGTACATCGAGGCCCTCGGCAAGAAGCGGACGGCCGAAGTCAAGCGCGACGCGCAGATCGGCGAGGCCGCGGCGGCCCGCGAGGCGACCATCCAGTCGACGACGGCCCTTCGCGAAGGAAAGCAGAAGGAGAACGAGAACCTGGCGCTCGTGGCCCTGGCCGAGAAGGAACGCGACGTCCGGAAGGCCCAGTACCAGGCCGACGTCCTTTCCCAGCAGGCGACAGCCAAGCAGGCCGGCCCGCTGGCCGACGCGGCGGCCCGCCAGAATGTCGTGGAGCAGGAGGTCCAGGTCGATTTCGTCCGGACGCGGAAGCAGACCGAGGTGGCCGAGGCCGACGCCCTCCGGCGCGAGAAACAGCTCCTCGCCGAGGTCGTGAAGCCGGCGGAAGCGGCCAAGCAGCAGGTCATCCTGCAGGCCGAGGGATCCAAGCAGCGCGAGATCCTCGAGGCCGAGGGAAAGAAGACGGCGGTCATCACGATCGCCGACGCCGAGAGACAGCGGCTGGCCATGGAGGGACTCGGCGCCGCGGAGGCGCTGAAATCGAAGCTCCTTGCCGAGGCCGAGGGGAACAAGGCGAAGCTGCTCGCCGAAGCGGAAGGCAACAAGGCCAAGCTCCTCGCGGAGGCGGACGGGATCAAGGCGAAGCTCCTCGCCGAGGCGGAGGGCGCTCTGAAGAAGGCGGAGGCGTTCCAGAAGCTGGACGAGTCGTCGCGGACACTCCTCGTCCTCGAGCGGTTCCCGGAGCTGATCAAGGCCTTCGCCCCCGTCGCCGGCGCCGTGGCCGCGCCGCTCGGTAACATCGACAAGCTCGTCATGATCGACGGAGGGGGTGGAGGCGAGGGGGGCGGTACGGTGAACCGCCTCGCGCAGACGGTCCCCACGACGATGTATCAGGTGATGCAGCTCTCGCAGGCGCTCGGGCTCGACATGAGCGTTCTCCTCGGGAAGCTCGGGATAAGGCCCGAGGAGGAGACGAAACCCGCGAAGAAGGTGTAGGGCGCGATGGAGGTACCCTGCCGCTCCCGGAAGCCGTGAGAGACGGATAGACTCGGCACATGCTGGCCGCCGCCGGGAGCGTTCTCGCGCTCCTCCTCGCCGTCTCCGCTCCGACGCCGACGCCGGCCGGCCCGTCCTACGCCGTCATCCCGTCGCCGATTCCGGGCGTGCCGCTCCCTCCGGACGGAGCCGTCGACGCCGAGCTGACGCGTCTCCGGACGCAGCAGGCCGACGTCGAGCGGAAGCAGGCGTTCGCCCAGCTCGACGCGGACCGCAAACTCTCGAAGAAGGAGAAGGCGGAGATCCGGGGGAAGCTCGTCTCGATGAAGCTCGCCGTCATGACGACGGCGCGCCCCTTCGACGAGGTGGCCGCCTTCTACGAGAAGACCGTTCCGCGCGCCGAGTTCGTCTTCGGAGTGCGCGACCTCGGGGCCGACCTCGATGAGGCGATCCGCACGGGAGCCATCAAGGCCGACCGGGAGCGGGTGCGCGAGGCGGCGGGGAAGCAGGGGCGGTCGGCCCGCTGGACCCGCGAAGCCGAGCGGCTCTCCATCGCCATCGAGGACCATCTCATCGACCCCCGCGACGGGAGGATCACGAAGAAGACGGTCGTGCTGGTCACGTCCTTCGAGAACTGAGCGCGCGAGCCGGCCCTCGGGGCGGAACCGCCGTCTCCCGGTCCCTTCAGCTCCCGATCTTCGGCTCCGCCGGCTCGGCCGGCTGCTTCGACTTCCAGTAGGCCCAGATCTGCCAGGCGCCGAACGCGATCAGCAGGACCGGCCAGAAATCGAAGAGGAACGACAGGTTGATCCGGAAGTAGCGGTCGAGGAGGAAAAAGACGCCCACGAGGACGAGGAAGATCCCGAAGGTGAGGCTGCCGCTGAAGTTCATCGGCTTCTCGTTGGGCAGGAGGTTCGATTCGGGGGCCCCGGTCGCGTTGATCGCCTTGGCCTGGCGGACCGCGTCGATCAGGACGAAGAACCACCAGAACGGGATCATCAGATTGGCCGGCCCGGGAACGTGTCCCGCCATCGAAATCACGACCACCCAGACCGCGAAGAAGATGACGGCCCGCTGGTAGAGCCCGAGGTAGACGTGTCCGAGGCCGGGGATGACGGACAGGAGTCCCGCCGCGGCGGGGTTCTTGGCCTGCGGCGACGGGGCGGCCGGAAGAGGCGGGTAGGCGACCGGCGGGGCCGCTGGGGCTGTCGTCACCACGGCGGGCGGCGGGGCCGGCCACGAGGCCGACGGGGCCGGTGAGGTCGGGGTCGGGGGCTGGCTCGTGTCGTTCATCGTCTTCACCTTTTCACGTCCGGGACGCGCCCGGTACGTTTTCAGATTCAGGAACGCAAAACCCTCGCGTTCGGTTCTGGAGTCGGAGGAGCGCGGCGCTCGCGCTGCGGTTCCGAGCCGCCGGTCGGACGGGGAAGGGGCGTCGCGGCATTCTCCGCCGCGGCGGCGCCGAATACCTTCTCGAAAGCGATCTGGGCCATCGCCGTGGCGCGCGCCTTGCCCTGGGCGAACGTCCGGTAGATCCGGTAGTCGAGCCGCTCGGTGAGGGGCTTCTCCGCCTCGGCCCGCGCGGCGGCGTCGAGGCGCGCGAGCGCCGTCTGCCGGGCTTCCTCCACGGCCCGCTCGCCGGCGGACGTGAGGCTCGACGCCGCGCCGCGCGCCGCCGACATCGGGTCGACCCCGAGGAACGCCACGATGGTGAACGTGACGGCGTAGGCGGCCGCCACCGCGAACCGCCAGTCGGAGAGAAGGCGACGCCAGAGGGGCCTCGTCCCTTCACGGGCTTGGGTCGCGGCTTCGGCCCGCGTCGGGAGGAAGCGGAGCCTTCCCATCAGCTCGGGCGACGGCTCCGGGAAGGCGAGCGCCCCCGGAGTCAGGAAGTCGAGCACCGCGGCGGACTCTCGCCGGGAGGCGAAATCCGCGGGAGCGGCCGACAGCGAGCGAAGGAGCCGGACGGAAGGGCGCGGTCGCGCGAGGGCCGAGAGCGTCTCCCCCGTGGCGTTCAGGATCGTGACGAGCCTCCGGCAATCGGCGCAGTCGGCCGGGTGCCCGTCGCCCGCGGGCACGGGAGCGTCGGGCCCCGCCTCTTCGAGCCGGCGGAGAAGGGCCTCCTCGAAGGCGCGGCAGGCGGTCCGGAGATTCGCGCTCACGACGCCCCTCCGGAAGCCGACACGAAGACCGAGCCCTGTCCGTCGGCGTTCTCCCCGATCCGCTTGCGGATCGTCCTGGCGAGCTCGATCCGGGCGCGGTTCAGCCTCGATTTGACGGTCCCGTCCGGGAGCTTCAGGAAATCGCCGATCTCCCGGTAGTCGAGGCCGTCGAGGTCCCGGAGCATCACGACCTCGGCCAGCTCGTCCGGAAGGTCCGCGAGCGCCTCGAGGAGAAACCTCAACCGCTCGCGACGCACGGCGTCCACCTGGGGATCGTCGCCGGCGGGAAGAATCGAGGTGACCGCCTCGTCGGTCAGGAAACGGAACCCCTTCTCCCGTCGACGCTTGCGGTAGTGGTCGATGCAGAGGTTCCGGGAGAGGGCGGCGATCCAGGCCAGGAGCGACGCCTCCGACGGCTCGTACCGGTCCAGGTTCTCCCAGAGCCTGAGAAAGCAGTCCTGCGTCAGCTCCTCGGCCTCCGCCCGGTCGTAGGTGAAATGCCAAGCGATGCCGTAGATCTTCCGGCCGTACCGGTCGACCAGTTCCGACCAGGCCCCGTCGTCCCCCCGCTGGCACCGGGAGACGAGGTCGGCGTCGGGGTGAAAGGCGGGCGGCATCTTCCGTGAATCAGAAACGAGAAGCGGACTCGTCCGGTTCTCCGGGTCCCCGGGCCGTATCCCGGCCATGCGATGCCGAGTCTATAATTTCCGCTCAGGCAGGCGAAGAAACCGTGAGGCGGGTCGCTGTGGGACTCGTGGTTCTGCTCCTGGCGGCCGGGCCCGCCGGGGCGCAGGCTCCGACGGCTGCGGCGCCGGCCTGGCGTCCCTTCGGCGAATTCGCCTTTCTGCTCGGCTCCTGGTCAGGAACCACCTCCACCGGCGGCCGGATCGGCGGGCGTGTGGTCCGCTTCACGATGGAGCTGAACGGAACGGTCCTGGTGGAGCGCGGGAGCACCATCTTTCCGGCGGGCGACGGGAAGCCGGAGGAGGCCGCGGAGGAGCTCGGCTGCGTCACCTACGACCGCGAGAAGCGGCGGTACGTGGCCACCTTCTACTTCTCGACCGGCGTCTTCGGCGCCTGCGACGTGGAGATCCCGGCGGAGGGCGTGATCCGGATGACCGCGCCGGCGCTCGGTAACTTCGAGGCCGGCGCCCGCGCGCGCGTCGTCTTTTCCCGCCGGGCCGACGGCGGCCTCGACACGGCGCTGGACATCGCCCCGCCCGGGCGGGAGTTCGTCGCCTTCCAGTCGAGCAGCCTGAAGAAGAAATAGGGTCTGCTACGCTCCGCGTCCCATGCCGGGGCTGCGGAACATCGCCATCATCGCCCACGTCGACCACGGCAAGACGACGCTCGTCGACTGCCTCCTGAAGCAGTCGGGGACTTTCCGCGCGAACGAGGCCGTCGTCGAGCGGGTGATGGATTCGAGCGACCTCGAGCGGGAGCGGGGGATCACCATCCTCGCGAAGAACACCTCGATCCGCTACCACGAGACGAAGATCAACATCGTCGACACACCGGGGCACAGCGACTTCGGCGGCGAGGTGGAGCGGGTCCTGAACATGGTGGACTCGGTCCTCCTCGTCGTGGACGCGGCCGAGGGGACGATGCCGCAGACGCGCTTCGTCCTCCGGAAGGCGCTGGAGCTGGGCCTCCCGGCGATCGTCGTCGTGAACAAGATCGACCGACCCGAGGCCCGTCCCCACCAGGTCATCGACCAGGTCTTCGACCTGATGGTCGACCTCGGCGCCACCGACCAGCAGCTCGACTTCCCGATCGTCTACACGTCCGCCAAACACGGATTCGCGCGGCGCGAGGTGGACCACCTGGAGACCGACGTCCGCCCCCTGCTCGACACGATCCTCGTCGAGGTGCCGGAGCCCGTCGGCGAGGCCTCGGCCCCGCTCCAGCTGCTCGTCTCCTCGATCGACTACGACAACTACCTCGGACGCCTCGCCGTCGGGCGGATCCGGAACGGAACCATCCTGGCCGGCCAGCCCGTCGCGGTCTGCCGGCACGACGGCTCCGTCGCCGCGGGCAAGGTGACGAAGCTGATGACGTTCGAAGGCCTCGAGCGCAAGGAGGCGGACGTCGCCGCGGCCGGGGAGATCGTCGTCGTGGCCGGGCTCGACGAGGTGACGATCGGCGAGACGATCGCCGACCCGTCGAGCCCCGACGCGCTGCCGCACAAGGCCATCGACGAGCCGACGGTCTCGATGACGTTTCGCGTGAACGACTCGCCGTTCGCCGGCCGCGAGGGGAAGTACGTCACCTCCCGGAACATCTTCGACCGCCTGACGAAGGAGCTCCGGACGAACGTGGCGCTCAAGGTCGAGGAGACCGACAGCCCCGACGCGTTCAAGGTCTCGGGGCGCGGCGAGCTCCACCTGGCGATCCTCGTCGAGACGATGCGCCGCGAGGGGTTCGAGTTCGCCCTGTCGCGCCCGCAGGTCATCCTGAAGGAG
>DATIWM010000090.1:0-6328 GCA_035519355.1 Thermoanaerobaculia bacterium
GTCGTCGGACGGCAGGTCGAGGACCGACACCGTCGTCTCGACGACGTATTCCGACGCCATCCGCTGGACGGTCATCGAGAGGAGCCGCTTCGCCTTCTGGTTGGCGTTCTCGACCGCGTCCTCCTCGATGGACCGGACGAGGCCGGTCGCCTCGAGCCGCGCCTCGTTCTCCAGCTCCCTCACCAGGGTCCGCTTGGCCTCCTCGGCCGTGAGGGAGGCGATCTCCTCGAGCTTCCGACGCTGCGCCGACACGAGCTCCTCGGCCGCCTGTTTCGCCTCGGCCTCGATCTCCTCGGCGCGCTCTTCCCGCCTCTCGAGGTTCTTCGCGCGGTTTTCGTTCTCCTGCTCGCGCTTCTCGACGGTGGCGAGCTTCCGGTCGAGGGTCTCCTCTTTCTGGAGGATCCGCTTCTCGATGTCGGCCAGCTCGGCGCGCCGCCGGGCGGTCTCCTGCTCCAGCTCTTCGCGGGCCTTGAGCAGCCGTTCCTTCGCGTCGAGCTCGGCCCGCTGCGCGGCCGCCTCGGCCTTGCGGACCTCGGACTCCGCCGCGAGGCGCGCCGCCTCGGAGACCTTGCGGGCCTCGAGCTCGGCCTCGGCCTTCACGACGTCGGCCGCGCTCTTGGTCTTCAGAACCCAGAGGAACAGGGCGATCAACCCGAGGCCGACGACGGCCTCCAGGATCGCCACGATGATTTCGATCGTCACGGGCGTCTCCCCCTCGCTGCTCTCGCTCGCGGGGGGGACCCGGGTCGACGACGGTCAGACGGGATTCCGGACGCTTCTCCCGGGGAAACAGTGGAAGAAATGGGCCCCGCCTCGGCCGTGTGGGCGCTGTCGATTGAACCCTGTTAAGCGCAGGGCGGAGCCTCCAGGGCAGCCCATTAGTTCCCCCGAAGGGGCGTCACAGGGTGGCCCGTCAACGAAAGCTCCTCGACGTTCATATCGGTTCAAGGACATAAACCCATTCACGCACCGCGCAGGGCGCCGATCGATTCCTCTCCGGCTTTCGCCGGAACACCACCGGGAACAGAGCCCAGAATCTCGTCGAGCCGCTCGACCAGGCGCGTCGCGCGTTTCGCGACGTGCCCCGGATCCCCCTCCGAGAGCCTGACTCGATACTGGTAGAAGTCGTCTGCGATGTTGAGCGCCGCCAGGATCGCGATCTTCGTCGCGTCCACCGTGGCCGCCTCCTGGGCGACCTCGCGCATCTTCCGGTCGACGAAGGCGGCCAGGTCGTGGATGTAGTCCGCGTCCGCGGCGGCCCGGACCGAGTAGGTCTGGCCGTAGATCTCGACCTGCGTGGCCTGCGTCGCCTTTTTCATCTCGTCCGCGGCTCCGCGCGGGAGCCTGGCGCGAGAATAGCACGCCGATTCAGCGATTTTCGGCTCCCGCGGAGCCCTCAGGCGCGCTCGAGGGAGGCGATCAGCTTCTCGATCCGGGCGCGCACCTCGGCCCGCTCCGCCTCGTAGCGCTTGAGCGCTCCCGCCGCCTCGTCGCCCTTTCCGGCCGCCTTCCGCGCCTCGGCAAGCTCCGCGCGGAGCTTCTCGCGCTCGGCCTCCGCGGCGGCCGCGGCCGCCTTCAGCTTCCCGTTCTCCTCGAGCGTGGCCTTCAGGCGCTGGGCGAGCGCCTCGACCCGCTTCTCGAGGTGAGAGAAGACGGCCTCGAGCGGATCGAGGTCCGCGGTCTTTTCGGTCTTTCCCTTGGGCGCGTTCGCGTTCATGACGTTCCCGTCCTTTCGTTCAGGCGCCCGGCGCCGGAATGCCGTCCACCTTCGTCTCGGGCAGAGCCAGGAGCCGCGCGGCGGCCGCGTCGCGCCAGGCATTGATCTCCTCGCGGGAGAGCGACCGCGACGGCGAGGCGAACCGGAGAGTCAGCGCCGTCTTCACGAATCCGTCCGCGACCCCCGCCCCCCGGTAGCGGCCCTTCGCCTCGACGGCGACGAGCTCGGCGGGCGCGCCCGCGCGAAGGCGCGCCTCCAGCTCCCGCCACGGCACGGCGAGCGCGTGGGTCACGGTCAGGTCGACCTCGCTCCCGGGGAGCCGGGGCGGCGCCTCGACGGCGTCGGGCGGCGGCGGGACTCGTTGCGCGAGGAGGCCGAGGTCGAGGTCCGCGACGACTGGATCCTCGAGATCCCACGCGGCCGAAAGAGGCGCCGCGAGGACGCCGGCCCACCCGAGACGCACGCCGTCGGCGCCGAGGACCGTGGCGGCGCGTCCGGGCGCGAGGAACGGCAGCGACGTGGCCTCGAAGGCCGGGTCGGGAAGCGCGAGCCCCCGAAAGAGCGCCGTGACGGCCCCCGACCCGTCGAAGAAGTCGACGTCCCGCGCCTCCTCCGACCAGTGGCGGCGCCGCCGGCCGGTCAGGAGAAGCGCCACCCGGCGCTCCTCGCGGATCCGCTCCTCGAGCGGGCCGGACGTTCCGATCCGGCCGTAAGCGTGCCCCACCTCGAAGAGCCCGAGGTCCCGGCTTCCGCGCCGGACGTTGTGGCGCGCGCTCTGGAGGAGCCCGATGACGGGCGTGGCGCGCATCGTGGAGAAGGGCTCGGCGAGAGGGTTCTCGAGCGCGACCGGCGCCCCGGGCGCCGCCGGCTCGAAGGGCCGGTTCTCATTTTCCGAGACGAACGAGTAGGTCGAAGCCTCGAAAAGCCCCTGGGCGACGAGGAGGTCCCGGACGCGGTCCTCGAACGAGAAGGCCCGCCGTTCCTTCGCCGGGACGTACGGGGCGGGGAGCGTCTCCGGAAGGCGGTCGTACCCCTCGCACCGGATCGCCTCCTCGACGAGGTCGACTTCCGACTCCACGTCGACCCGCCAGGAGGGGACCGCGACACGGAGGGCTCCGTCGCGCGGAACCGGCGCAAAGCCGAGCTGCCGGAAGATCTCCTCGCAGCGCGCGGGCGGAACGGCGATCCCGAGGAACGCATGGAGGTGGGAGATCCGGAGCGTCAAGGGCCGCGCCGGGCGCGCCGCCGGCCTGGCGTCGATCACGCCCTTCGCCACGGTCCCGCCCCCGTCCGCCACGATGAGCCGGGCGGCGCGGTCGAGCCCTTCGAGCGTGGCCTCGGGGTCGGTGCCGCGCTCGAAACGGTGCGAGGCGTCCGTGTGCATCCCGAGGAGACGGGCCCCGCGCCGGACCGCGCCGGGGTCGAAGTGCGCCGACTCCAGAAGCACGCGCGTCGTCCGCTCGGAGATGGCCGTTTCGAGGCCGCCCATGATGCCGGCCAGGGCCACGGGCTTCTTCGCGTCGGCGATCACGAGGTGATCTGGCGTGAGCGTCCGCTCGACGCCGTCGAGCGTGACGAGCCTTTCCTTCGGGCGCGCCCGGCGGACCACGATCGTCGGGAGGCCATCGGCGTCCTTCGCCAGCTTGTCCAGGTCGAAGGCGTGGAGCGGCTGGCCGATGTCCCAGAGGACGTGGTTCGTCGCGTCGACGGGCCCGGAGATGAGGCCGGCGCCGAGGGCGGCGAGGCGCTCCCCGACGGCCGCGCCCGTGGACCGGACGCGGAGGCCTTCGATGACCCGCGCCGAGTACCGGTCGCAGAGCGACGGCTCCTCGATGACGACCTTCGCGAGCGCCCCGGCGGGCGTGGTTCCCTCGGCCACGCCCCGGCCGGCCTCACCGTCCCGGAACTCGCGGCGGAGGGCGACGGCCGCCTCGCGCGCGAGGCCCCGGTGATTCATGGCGTCGGGGCGGTTCGCGGTGATCTCCACGTCGAAGACCGCCGACGGCCCCTCCCCCTCCACCGTCTCCACGACGAAACCGACGGCCGTCAGCCGCTCCCGCAGTCGCGCCGTCGCGGGCTGCTCTCCCGGGAGGTACGACGCGAGCCATTCCTGCCGGAACTTCATGGGCCTCTCACCAGGCCCGGTCCAGGAAGCGGACGTCGTTCTCGAAGAGGAGGCGGAGGTCGGGGATCCCGTGCACGAGCATCGCGATCCGGTCGATGCCGCCGCCGAAGGCGAATCCGCTGTAGCGCTCCGGGTCGATGCCTCCGTTTGCGAGGACCTTCGGATGGACCATGCCGGCCCCCATGATCTCGATCCAGCCCGAGCCCGAGCAGATGCGGCACCCCTTCTGGTCGCAGAAGACGCACGAGACCGCCACGTCGACGCCCGGCTCGACGAACGGGAAGAAGGTCGGGCCGAAGCGGATCTTCGCCCTGGGCGAGAAGAGCTGGCGAAAGACCGCGGCGAGCGTCCCCTTCAGGTCGGAGAAGGTGATCCCCTCGTCCACCGTCAGCCCCTCGACCTGGTGGAAGACCGGGGAGTGGCGTGGGTCGATGGCGTCCTTCCGGTAGACGCGGCCCGGGATGAGGATCCGGATCGGGAGCTTTCCGGCGAGCATCGTCCGGATCTGCACGGGCGAGGTGTGCGTCCGGAGGAGGAGCCGGTCCCGTCCCTCGCCGCCGTCCTTCACGAAGAACGTGTCGAATTCGTCGCGGGCCGGATGGTCGGGCGGGAAGTTGAGCGCCTCGAAGTTGTACCAGTCGGTTTCGATGTCGGGACCGTCCGCCACCTCGTAGCCGAGCGCGCGGAAGGCGTCCTCGATCCGGCGGCGGACGACCGTCAGCGGGTGGAGGCGCCCCACGGGGGGAACGCGCGCCGGGAGCGTGACGTCCACGGCCGACGCCTGGACCCGCTCCCGCCGCTCCCGCTCGACGGCCCGTTCCTCGAGGAGCGAGATCCGGCTCTCGGCGTCCGTTTTCGCCCGGTTGACGATGGCGCCGAGGACCGCTTTCTGGTCCTTCGGCGCGGCCTTGAGCTGCGCGAGAAGGAAGGTGACGAGGCTCTGGCTGCGGCCCAGGCACTCCACCCGGAGCGCCTGGACCTCGACCGGCGTCAGTCCGCCCTTCTCGACGGACTCCTTCTCGGCCCTCCCGAGCCTCCGGGAGAGCTCATCGACCGCCGTGGCGACCGCGTCGGCGATCTCGCCCAACGTCGTCCGTCAGGCTCCCGCGGGGGCCGCGGCGAGAAGGGCGCTCTTGGCCGAGGCCACGAGGGAGGCGAAACCCTTCGGATCCTCCACCGCGATCTCGGCGAGGATCTTCCGGTTCACCTCCGAGCCGGCCTTCCGGAGCCCCGCCATCAGCTTCGAGTAGCTGATGTCGTGCATCCGGGCCGCGGCGTTGATCCGGACGATCCAGAGCCCGCGGAACTCCCTCTTCCTCTGCTTGCGGTCGCGGGTGGCATAGACGAGCGAGCGCTCGACCTGCAGCTCGGCGATCCGGAAGCAGTTGTGCTTGGTGCCGTAGTAGCCCTTGGCCAGCTCCAGCACGCGCTCCCGGCGGTTCTTTCTCTTGGGTCCACGCTTGACGCGAGGCATCGTCGTTTCTCCTTATGTCCGGGTGCTCACGCGTACGGGAGCATCGTGCGGACCACGCGCGTGTCGGCCTTGGAGACGAGCGTCTCCTTGTCGAGGGCGCGCAGCCGGTTGGAGTTCTTCTTCGTGAGGATGTGCCGCTTCATCGCATGGCTCCGCTTGAACTTGCCCGTGGCGGTCTTGCGGAACCTCTTGGCGGCTCCCCGGTGGGTCTTTCGTTTGTAGGTGGCCATTTGGGGTCGCTCCTTCGCGTGGGATGTCAGTGTTTCTTCGCCGGGCCGAGGATCAGGTGCATCCGGTTTCCCATGATTTCGTGCCCCCCCTCGGCGTGCGCCTTCCCCTCGAGGTCGGCGATGAGGCGGTCCAGAACCTTCCGGCCGTTCTCCATGCGCGACATTTCGCGCCCCCGGAACTGGACGGTCGCCTTGACCTTGTCGCCTTCGGCGAGGAACCGGACGATGTTTCTCAGCTTGAAGCCGTAGTCGTGGTCGTCGATGTTCGGGCGGAACTTGACTTCCTTGACCTGAGTCACTTTCTGCCGCTTCTTCGACTCGTGCTCCTTCTTCTTCTTTTCGAACGTGAACTTTCCGAAGTCCATCACCTTGCAGACCGGAGGATCGGCCTGCTCGGCGATGACGACCACGTCGAGCCCTTCTTCGCGTCCCTTCGCGAGCGCCGTCTGGGGATCGACGACGCCGACCTGCTCTCCGGTCGAGGTGATCAGGCGGACCTGCGGGAAGCGGAGGATGTATTCGTTGATCGGGGCGTTCTTGGTCGGGGGGATCCGTGGACCACCTCTGAAGAATGCGATGGGGATGTCCTCCTTACTGTTTGCGAGCCGTTGACGATTCGTGCCAGGAGAGGGCGCGGCGGCCGACCGCACCTCTCATCATGCGAAGCAGTTCCTCGGCGTTCTGGTCCTTGAACTCGTCGCCATGGCGGACCCGGAGCGAGACCGTCCCGGCGGCGGCTTCCTTCTCGCCGACCACGAAGAGGGCAGGCACCTTCTCGAGCT
>DATIWM010000091.1:0-7687 GCA_035519355.1 Thermoanaerobaculia bacterium
CGGGCCCGAACCGGTCTTCGTACTTCTGGATCTCGATCCGGTTCGCGCCGAAGGTCTGGAGGTTTCCGATGACGTTGTTGTTGAACCCCGTCACGATGGCCACCATGGCGATGACGGTCGTGACGCCGACGACGATCCCGAGGATCGTCAGGCCGGACCGGAGCTTGTGCTCCTTGAGGGCGGTCAGCGCGAAGAGGACGTTCCCGGCGAAGCCGCGGCTGAAGGAGACGTTCAGGGGAGTCACGGCGCCCTCCTATTCATGCCGGATCGCCTCGACGGGCGGCAGGTTCGCGGCGGCGGCTGACGGGGCGAGCCCCGCGAGGAGCCCGGTCAGGGTCGCCACCCCGAGACCCAGGACGATGAAGCTCAGGCGCACCTGGGCCGGAAAGATCTGGCTGACGATCAGGGCCACGAGCGCCCCGCCGAGGACGCCGACCGCCCCGCCCGTCGCGGCGAGGAGCGCCGACTCGAAGAGGAACTGTCGGCGGATGTCGCGCCGCCGCGCCCCGAGCGCCCTCCTGAGTCCGATCTCCGTCGTCCGCTCCACGACCGACACGAACATGATGTTGGCGATGACGATGGCCCCGACGACGAGGGAGATCCCCGAGATCAGCACCATCAGGGCGAACGCGCCCGCCGAGATGGATCGCCAGAGCGCCTGGATCGACTCGGAGCCGACGACCCCGAACGGGTCGTCCACGCGGAACGGCGTCTTGCGGAGCGAGCGGAGGATCCCCCGCACCTCGTCTTCGGTCTCGGCCAGGCCCTTCATCCCCGCCACGGGGCGCACCAGGACGGAGATCCCGTCGTCCGACGTCAGGACCTTCTGGAGGAAGGAGATCGGGACGAAGATGACGTTGTCCTTGTTCTGGCCCAGAACCTTCCCGAGCCGCGTCTGGAGCCCGATGACGCGCAGCGGAAACCCGTGGATGTAGATGACCTTCTCGAGCGGGTCGAGCGTCGGAAAGAGCTGGTCCTTCACGTCGTAGCCGATGACGGCGACCGGCGCGGCGTGCTGCTCCTCCGTCGGCGTGAAGAAGCGCCCCTCCTCCAGGTCGATGTTGAGGAGGGTGCCCGCGTTGGCGCTGTAGCCGGTCACCTGCACGCTGCCGAGCTTCTGGCGCCCCGCGTGCACCGTGGCGAACTGGTCCGCCTGGGCGCCGACGGCGCCGCACGAGACGCACTCCTCCTCGATGACGTGCAGGTCGCGCATCGTCACCGGCTTCCTCTTCCGGGCCAGGATGAACTCGGTTCGGTTCCGGATGATCCCGTACTTCGTGAAGACGAGGACGTCGGGGTTCAGGTTGACGACCTTGTTCGTCACGTACTCGTTCAGCCCGCTGATGACGGAGAGGACCGAGACGACCGTCATCACCCCGATGATCACGCCGAGCAGGGTGAGACCCGACCGGAGCTTGTTCAGCCGGAGCGCCCCCAGCGCGACGGAGATCAGCTCACGAAACGGCATCTCCGCTCACGACTTGCCCGTGCCCTCGCCCTCCAGGGCCTTTCGTTCCTTCTCGCTGGCGACGGCGACCTTGTCGCCGTCCTTGATCGAACGGAGCGCCTTGAAGGGGCCCGTGACGATCTCCTGCCCGGGCTTGAGCCCCTCCACGACCTCCACCATCAGCTCGCCCGCCAGCCCCGTCTTGATCGGGGTGAAGACGGCCTTGCCGTCCTTGAGCGTGTAGACGCCGTCCTCCGTCTTCAGCCGGCCCGAGGCGGTCCTCTCTCCCTTCGGAGAGTCGCGGACGACGACGGCGGCCAGCGGCACGGCCGGGACGTTCTTCTTCGTCCCCGTGACGACGTCGGCGCTGACGGAGAACCCGGGGCGGATCCCCTTCGGCGGCTGCAGGAGCTTCACCTTCACCTTGAAGTTGATGGCGTCGGACGTCGTCGTGAGCCCCACGAGGTCGGGGTCGTCCTTCAGGATCGGCGAGTGGCCCACCTCGGTGACGACCCCCTCGAAGAGCTGTCCCTGGTAGGCGTCGATGCTGAGGAGGGCCTTCTGCCCCACCTGGACGCCGGGGGTGTCGGTCTCGTCCACCATGAGGACCGCCAGGACCGTCGACATGTCCGAGATCGTCATCAGCTGCGTCCCGGGGTTGTTCATCGTCCCGATCACGCTCACCTCGCCGGACTTGATCCGCAGCGTCGTGACGATGCCGTCCAGGGGGGCGCGGACCGTCGTCTTGGAGAGCGTGTCGCGGTAGGCGTTCATCGTCTCGCGCATCTGATCGACGCGGTTCACGAGAGAGTCGTAATTCGACCGGGCGGAGTCGAGTGTCGCGCGGGCTTTCTGCAGGTCGGCCTCGGCCGTGATGTTGGCGTTGTAGTTGCTGGCGGCCCGGTCGTAGTCGCGCTGAGCCTGGTCGAGGGTCGCCTTGGCCGAATCCCGGTCCGAGAGGGCGGCCTTGACGGCGGCGGCCGAGCTGGCCTCCTCGGCGGCCGCCCGGGTCCGGTCGATCTGCAGGAGGAAGTCCCCCTTCTTGACCCGGTCTCCCTCCCGGACGACCAGGTTCACGATCTGCCCCTGGACGAGAGCCGACAGCTCGACCTTGTTCTCGGCCTGGATCTTCCCGTTGGCGATCACCTTCCCGACGAGGTCCTGTTCCTTGACCTTGCCGGTGATCACCCGCGTGACGCCCTTGTTCCGGGAGGAGAGGGCACCCCCCACGGCCAGAAGGGCGACGACGCCCCCCCCCACGACCAGCATCACCTTGGTTTTTCGATTCATAGGCCGCCCCTCGGACAGATTACGATAGAAGGGGCCGATTTGTTCTCGCCGGCCGCGCCGCTTCTCCTCTTGCTCTTCCGGCCGGCGCTCGCCGCGGGAGAGGATGAGCCCGTACAACAAGACGAACTACTTCATCGACAAGGGGACGCAGCGCGGCATCGCGTATGAAGCGCCTGAAGCTGGCGGATTTCTCGAACCCCACCATGAAGAACGTCTCCGAGATCGTCGTCTCGGAGCCGGC
This sequence comes from Thermoanaerobaculia bacterium, assembly GCA_035519355.1. Classification (GTDB taxonomy): domain Bacteria; phylum Acidobacteriota; class Thermoanaerobaculia; order UBA5066; family UBA5066; genus DAOMFB01. The sequence continues at coordinate 2,979 of DATIWM010000091.1, forward strand.
CTCGTCCAGTATTTGGTCGTGGACGACTCTCTGGCGCGTTTCTGGGCGGGAGTCCTCCCCGCGATCAGCCTCCACCCCGACGTCGCGCTCCGGACGGGCGGCGAGATCGCCTGGGCGTTCCGGAAGAACAGCCCTCTCCTGAAGGCCGAGGTCAACGCCTTTCTGGCCAGGTACCCCGAGGGATCGGCCGGGAGACCGTGACGTACGTCGCGAACATCTACAAGTACCACATCGCGTACAAGCTCGTCATGGAGCAGGAAGAAGAGCGGCGCCGCGAGCGCGAATCGGTGAAACAGTCGAAGCAGTTCCCGGACGAATGGCCTCCGTTATCATGACGCTCGCACCGAAAGGGGGCGTCGTGGGGCTTCGCAGTCTGTCCTGCATTCTGCTGGTTTGCCCGCTCTTGCTGCAGGCCGCGACCCCTTCGCCCGAATCGAAGGAGGCGAAGACGCGGCTGGTCGCGCTTCTGGACGACGATTGGGAGATGCGGCTCAGCGAGGACCCGCTCCTGGCCACCGCCGTCGGCGACCACCGCTTCGACGGCCAGCTCCCTACCGTCGGCGCGGCCGACGAAGCGAGGCGGGATGCCGAGCGTCGGAAGCTTCGAAGACGCCTGCTCGAGATCGACGCGGCCGCGCTCGACGAGGGGGACCGCGAGAGCTACGTACTCATTCGCCGGGAGCTGGACGACGCGATCCGCGCCTTTGAGCTGAAGACCTATCGGTTTCCGATCAACGCCGACAGCGGGTTCCACACCGAGTTCGCCCGCCTGGCCGACGAGGTCCCGCTCGCGACGACGCGCGATTACGAGAATTACATCGCGCGCCTCAGAGCCTTCCCCGGATTCGCCCGCCAGAACACAGACCTCCTGCGCGAAGGCCTCCGGACGGGGTGGACCCTTCCGCGCGCCGTCCTGGCCGGCTACGACGGGCCGATCCGGGCGCAGATCGTCGCATCGCCCGAGAAGAGCCCTCTCTACGCCCCCTTCGCTTCGTTTCCGCCGGGCGTCCCGGAGGCCGATCGGGCCCGGCTGAAGAAGGCCGGGGAGGACGCCATCCGCGAGCAGGTCCTTCCGGCCTACTCGGAGTTCCTGGAGTTCATGATCCGCGAGTACATTCCCGGCGCGAGGCCGACCGTGGGGGCGTCGGCGCTGCCGGGGGGAAAGGAGTACTACGCCTTTCTCGTCCGGCACTTCACGACGCTCGACGTGACGCCCGAGCAGGTTCACGCGATCGGCCTCGCGGAGGTCCAGCGGATCCGTGCGGAGATGGAGGCGGTGATCCGCGAGACCGCCTTCGAAGGAAGCTTCGCCGAGTTCCTCACGTTCCTCCGGACGGACCCTCGCTTCTATGCGAAGACGCCGGAAGAGCTGCTCAAGCAGGCCGCCTTCACCGCCAAGAGGATCGACGCCAAGCTCCCCTCCCTCTTCGGGAGGCTGCCCCGGCAACCCTACGGCGTCGAGCCGGTTCCCGCCGACATCGCCCCGAAATACACGGGAGGGCGCTACGTGCCGGCGCCGCTCGACGGAAAGAAGGCCGGCACCTACTGGGTCAACACCTACGCGCTCGAGAGTCGCCCGCTCTACGTCCTCGACGCGCTGACCCTCCACGAAGCCGTCCCCGGACACCATCTCCAGATCGCCCTCGCCAAGGAGCTGCAGGACCTGCCGAAGTTCCGGCGCGTCCTTTACATCGAGGCGTTCGGCGAAGGGTGGGGGCTCTATTCGGAACGGCTGGGGCTGGAGATCGGCCTCTATGCCGATCCCTACAGCCGGTTCGGGCGCCTGACCTACGAGATGTGGCGGGCGTGCCGCCTCGTCGTCGATACCGGCCTCCACGCCATGGGCTGGAGCCGGCAGCAGGCGATCGACTACCTGTCCGCGAACACGGCGCTTTCCCTGCACGAATGCACGACCGAGACGGACCGGTACATCTCCTGGCCGGGGCAGGCCCTCGCCTACAAGATGGGCGAGCTGAAGATCCGCGAGCTTCGGAAGCGGGCCGAGGAGGCGCTGGGGCCGCGATTCGACGTCCGGGAGTTCCACGACAGGGTCCTGTCGGGTGGTACGGTGACCCTTCCGGTACTCGAAGAGAGGATCGACGCCTGGATCCGATCGGTGAAGTCGGCTCCGTGAGGCCGGCCGAAGCGCGCGGCGGTTCCTACAGCCGCTTCTCCATGAACCGCGTCCCCGCGACCGGGTGGTCGTTGTAGGGGGCGATGTCCACGAACCCGAGGGAGACGTAGAGGGCCTGGGCGGCTTTCATCGTCGGCAGCGTGTCGAGGCGGACGCTCCGGTACCCGATCGACCGGGCGTCGGCCAGGACCTCTTCCGTCAGCCTTCGCCCGATCCTCATGCCGCGGAAGCCGAGCCGTACGTAGAGCCGCTTCAGCTCGGCGACGCCCTCGCCGATCTTGCGGAGCGCCACGCACCCGGCGGGGCGTCTCCCGACGAAGGCGATCAGGAGCCGGCCGTTCGGAGGCGCGTAATCCCCGGGGAGGCTCGCGACCTCCTCGGCGAAGTTCTGGAAGCAGAGGCTGATCCCGAGGCTCTTCTCGTACTCCCGAAACAGCGTCCGCGCCGTTTCGATCAGTTCCGCCGAGTCGGCGCGGCGGAGGACGGCCGTCTTCACTCGGGAAGGTCGAGGCCGCGGTCGAGGTGGTCGATCAGGATGTCGGGCCCCTCGAGGCCGACCGACATCCGGATGAGGCCGGGCGTGATGCCGCGCGCGAGACGGTCCGCCTCCGGGACGACGGCGTGCGTCATCGACGCCGGGTGCTGGATGTAGCTGATCGTGGCGCCGAGACTGACGGCCAGCTCCATCGGCGTGTCCTTGCGGGCGAAGTAGTTCATCAGCCGTTCGCCGGCCGCCGCGCCCCCCTTCACCTCGAAGCTCACAAGCGACCCGCCGTTCCTCATCTGCTTCTTCACGACGTCTCCCTGCGGGAAATCGGGGAATCCGGGGTAGGTCACGCGGGCCACCTTCGGGTGGTGGCGGAGGAACGCGGCGATCCGCGCGGCGGAGGCGCTCTCGGCCTCCTGTCTCACGGCGAGGCTCTGGACCGACATGGCGTTCAGCCAGGAGTCGAACGGGGAGGGGGTCGAGCCGAGGTCCTTGTACCAGGGGAAGAGCTCCTCCTTCATGAAGCGGAAGGGGCCGAGGATGGCGCCGCCGACCGAGGTGGAGTGCCCGTTGATGAACTTCGTCAGGGAGTGGACGACGAAGTCGGCGCCCAGACGGAACGGCTGCTGGAGGTAGGGGGAGCAGAACGTGTTGTCCACGATCAGGGCGACCCCGCGGGGCTCGGTCAGGCGCGAGATCGCCTCGATGTCGGCCAGGCGCAGCGTGGGGTTCTCGGGCGACTCGAGGAGGACGGCGGTGACGTTCGGGTGCTCCTCGAGGGCGGCCTCCACGACGGCGACGCTCCCCATGTTGCAGAAGACCGACGCGACGCCGAACTTGGACAGGTTCCGGAGGAGGCTGTCCGTGCAGCCGTAGATGTTCCCGGCGAGGACGGCGTCGCCCGCCTTCGTCAGCGCGAGCACGAGCGCCGAGATCGCCCCCATGCCCGAGCTCGTGATGAGGCAGCCGATCGTCGGCTCCCGCTCGTCCACGGCCAGCGCCTTGTCGATGACGTGCTGCGCCTCGAGGCGGAAGAGGACCCGTTCGAGGTACTCCGTCGTCGGGTTTCCGAGTCGGGTGTAGATCCGCGCGTAGGGGCGCTCGCCCCCCTTCGACATCCCGAGGAAGCGGTCGGCGCCGTCCCGCACGCTGTGGAAGGCGAAGGTGGACCTCTGGTGGATGGGCGGAAGCCCTGTTCCGACGGAGATCGTCCGGAAGACCTCGGCGTCGAGCTGGTGCTCCTCGTCCCGGACCCAGCGGGTCTTCCGGTCGACCCACCACTCCCAGAAGCTCCAGCGGGCGGCGCCGCGCCGCGTGGCCGGGGTCGTCAGGGTCGTGTTCATGCCGCTAATGTAGCCCCGGAACCCGGTGCCGTCACCCGGGGCAGACGACCCAGGCGGGCCCCCGCGGCGGGGACGGCACGCCGCGGAGACCCCGAGCCGGGACCGTTCAGACCGAAAGGGCGCCCGTCCTCAGAAGATAAGCCAGCTTCTTCCGCTGCTCGTCGTCCAGGATGGCGTGGATCCGCTTCAGGGCGCGCGCCACCGCGTCGCGGAGTCGCTCGGCACTCCGGACACGCGAGGCGCCGGCTTCGGCGGCCTTCGCGTCGTCGAAGGAGCCGGAGGAGACCGCGTCGGCGAGGGCCGAGGTCGAGCGCCTCCCGTCGAGGGCGGCCTGCGCCCGCTCGATCTTCAGCTCGTCGAGGACGGCGGCCAGCTCGGCGATCTGGGCCTCCGACAGGTCGAGCTTGAAGGCGAGGTAGCGGAGCGGCCGGCGGACGCCGAACCCGGCGCCGAGGCTGTCGGCCTCGCCGCCGCCCTCGAAGCCGCCGTGCCAGCGCGGCGAGAAGAACATCTCGGCCGCGGCCACGCCGGCCCCGAACGGGACCGACGACCCGCATGCCGCACGCCGCCGTTGCCAGAAGGGGATGAATCCGGGAAACGTCGCACCGTGAACCATGGTGCCTCCTCTCGCCGGGGCCGTCTCGCACCCGGCGGGTACATTCGCGCGGGCGATCCGCCTCGCGCCGGAATCAGTATCCGCCCCCCGTCAAGCGGCGCGCCTAGACTTCACCCATGAAGAGCATCG
>DATIWM010000092.1:0-19629 GCA_035519355.1 Thermoanaerobaculia bacterium
CGTGGCCGAGGAGCCCCAGCGTGGCGAAACCCGCCGTGGCCGCCGGCCGGGCGACCGGCCAGAAGAAGTTCGCGTCGGGATACCGGTTGAAGAGGCCGACGGATCGTTCGACCTGCTCCAGGAGGATCCGCGGGGGGCTCCACTCGGGGTGGTAATACGGAAGCCGCGCGAGATTCTCCCGCCGGAAGATCGTCGTCTCCCGGGCGCGGATCGTGAACTCGCCCGGCTCCCGCCTCATGGCCGCGATGAACGGCGTCACCGTCACGAGATAGGCGGCGACGGCGACCGCGGCGCCTCCCAGAATGCGGAGCGTCAGGACACGCGGGCTCGACGCGACGAGGCCGGCCACCACGACGGCGAAGAAGACCGGCCAGATCCGTCCCGGGGGATAGAAGTAGATCGAGAGCCCTCCCGCGACGGCCGCGCCGATCCACGCGAGGAGCCGTCCCCGGCGCGCCGCTTCCAGGAGGAGACTGGCCGAGAGCGTCCAGAGGAAAGCGGTGGGGCCGGCTTCCGTCGTCTCCCGGGAGAACATCAGCCCGCCCCCCCACGTGGCGTAGAGCGCCGCCGCGGAGAGGCCCACGGCCCAGCCGAAATGGCGGACGCCGAGCCACAGCAGGAGGCCGAGGGCGGCCGTGCCGCTCGCCGCGCCGAGAGTCCGCGCGCCGACGAAGTCGACGCCGAAGAGCTTCATGAAGAGCGCGAGGAGGGCGAAGTAGATGTTGCTGATGTGGTACCAGCCCCGTCCGAAGAGGGTCGGGGGGGTCGCCGACTGGATCCGTTCGATGGCGACGGCCGCGCGGTCCCCTTCGTCCGCGTTGATCCCCCCCGGCGTCGTGGCCAGCCCCCCCAGCCGCGACGCCGCACCGAGGACGAGGACGAGGGCGACGACGAAGAGAAGCTGAAGGCGCTTTCGCCCGTCGGCGGGCCACCGGGCGACGGGCCACCGCGGCGCGTAGGAGAGCAGACCTCCGGAAAGAGCCCCGCCCGCGAGAAGGGCCGCGAGGGCGAGGAACCAGATTCGAACCGCGGAAAGGGACTCGAAGTTCCTGCCGAGGATCAATCCGACGGCCAGCGCCGCGGCGAGGGCGGCGCCCAGCGCAATGCCGGCCGCCGCGGTGCGGGCCGCCTTCGGCCGCGGCGGCGGCGGGGCGTCCGGGGCAGGGACGAGGGGCCAGGCGCCGAACGACAGCAGGACGCCGGCGCCGAGAAGGAACAGCTCGCCGGCCGCCGGAGCCCGGCCGGAGCGGACGAGGAAATCCCCCGCCGCCCCGAGCGCCAGCGAGACGAAGAGGCGCGCGAGCGGCGACCCCGGGATCCCGCTCAGGGCGCGTCTCCTCGGGCCGCCGCCGCGCCCGGGCCGGGCGGCGCCGGAACCCGGAAGCTGACGAAGACCGGAGAGCCGTTCTGCGCGGCGTGGTTCTCGGCCTGTCCCTCCGGAAACCGTTTCGTCAGGTCGCCAAAGGCGTCGAGGTGGTTTCTCGAGAGGACCCACGCGAACGGGGGGGTCACGCAGGGCGACGGCGGAGCCGCCGCCTCCTCGGGTTTCAGGTCGATGAGGCGGCGCGGCCAGGCGAGAAACGCCGTCTCCCTCACCTCCAGCCAGAAGGGGTCGGCGACGCCGCAGACCGTCACGTTTTCCGGAAGGGTCGACAGGAAGCGCCCGATGAGCGCCTGCGAGCGGGCGTTCTGCTCCGTCGTCTTGCGGTAGGTCATCCAGGAGGAGATCGCCACGATGAGGAGTCCCGCGCCGGCGACCGCGAGAACCCACCGCGGCGCCGCGGCGTGAAGGCGGGTCGATGCGTCGGCCGCCGCGTCGATGGCGAGCGCGGCGAAGACCGCGGCCGGGGCGACGACGCCGACGAGACGGGGCCAGAACGGCGCATCGACGGTCAGAAAACCTCCGAGAGAGAGGATCAGGGCGAAGAACGGGATCAGGAGCCCGGGGCCGGGATCCCGCCACCGCTTCAGCGCCCGGGCGAAGCCGAGGGCGATGAGGGGCGCCACGAGGGCCGCGAACATCGCGTGCGGGTAGCCGAACTGCGTGCTCGTGTCGATCGTGTGGTTGAAGGTGAGAAGCGTCCTCTCGATCTGCACGAGGAGGATCCCGAGGGGGTTCGTGATTCCGTGGACCCCGGACAGGTGGGTCAGAACGGAGGGCGTGAAGAGCCAGACGTCGCGCCCGCGGGAGTTGATCGCGTGCGGGTACTTCAGGAAGAAGGCGACGTTCGGCCCGAGCGTCAGGATGAACCCGAGCGCCAGCGCCCCGAGGCCGGCGGCGGACCTCCGGAGCCACGCCCGCCGCAGGAAGGCCGTGTGAAGGAGGAACGCTCCGAGGACGAAGACCGCGACGCGCCCCGAGTAGTACATCTGCGCGCCGAGCCCGAGGAGGATTCCCGAGATCGCCAGCGAGATCGTCCTCCGGCCGCGCAGGCCGTCCACCGCGAAGAAGAACGCGCCGAGGCAGAACGGCCAGGGATCCATGTAGGCGGCGATTCGCGAGAAGTGGACGTGGGCCGTGTTGCCGGCCGCAATCGCCGTCGCGAGGAGCGCGAGCCGGTGGCTGTCGAAGAGCCTCCAGACGAGGGCGTACAGGGCGATCAGGAAGAGCATCCCGCCGACCGCCGCCGCCGCCATGAGGCCCCGGATGTCGTTTCCGAAGACGCGCATCGCGAGGACCGTCGGCTGATACCCGAGCCGCGGGATCTCCGCCCACGAGACGCCGACGAGGCGGGTCTCCCCCCCCACGAGGACCTCGCGGGCCGCCTGCCCGTACGACGCCATGTCGCCGTGGAAGTCGTTCGGGATGACGCCGAGATCGTGGAACCGGAGCCACCCCGCGCCCGCGAGGACGAGCGCGAGGCCGAGAAGGTGGAACCACCGCATCGGCGGCGACGGATCCCCTCCCTCGCGCGGGCCGCTTCGGCGCCGGGTCGCGAGCGCGGCGGCCAGGAGAAAAGCGACGAGAGACGCCGCCCAGGCGCCGCGCACCCAGAGGTCCTCCCCCGACACGACGAAACGGAGCGCGGCAAACACGCCGAGGGCGAGAGCGGGTCCGAACAGCGTGACGAATTCCGGTCCCGAGAGCCGGGACGGCTCGTCGGCGACGGGCGCGTCCGCCGCCGGGCGGCGGAGAGCCAGCCACCAGAGAACGCCTCCGGCCACGAGGAGGGACGACGCGAGGCCGATTCGCGCCGGATTTGCCAGCGGGTGGAGAAGCGCCGCGGCAAACGCAAACCCCTCGGGGCGCCCCGCGTCGAAGACCAGCTGCGCGACATACGCGAGCAGGAGGCCGAGGATCAGAAGAATCGGGCGCCGCACTTCAGCCTCGTCGGCTCTCCGGGAGTCGACGGGGCTCGCCGGCCGGGGAGTCGGCTCTGCAGCCGGGGGCGGCGGCTCCGCGGGTTCCTCGGGTCGCTCGTCCGGCCTGTGTGTCGGTGCCGCGATCGCGCCGGATCGTCTCGGGAAGAAGAGCGGGGCCGTCGCGGCGAGGGCGGCGGCGAGGAGGCCGAGCAGCCATCCCCCCCGTGACGTCTTCCCGAGCGTGTCGTACGGCGCGGCCTCGGGTGATCCGGCCGGCACGATCCGGATCGAATGGAAGTGCCGCCAGCCGTGGCTGAAGTGCGTGAGCGCCTCCGCGTCCGGAAACCGCCGGAGGAGGAGCGGGAAGAGCTCCTCCGCATGACGGGGCGTCAGGATGATCGCCGTCGGGCGGTCGACCGAGGTCAGCGCGCGGAGCTCCTCGGCGGTCACGTCGCGCCCGTCCGCGCCCCGCGCGTAGAAGCGGAACGTCCGGTCCTTCCATGAGAGAGGATCGGGGACGACGAGGATGCGGGTCCCGGCGGGGAGGCGGTCGACCCACCGGACCGCGGCGCACTGCGGCCCCGAGTTGTCCTCGACGAAGCGCCGGTAGCGCAGCCAGTTGTCCGCCGCCGTCCCCAGAAGCGCCGCGACGAGAAGCGCCGTCGCGAGGATCGCGGCCCGGTGCCCGAGCGACTCCCCCCAGAGCGCGAGGAAGCGCCGCATGCCGATCGCCGAGAGGATCACGACGGCGGGAAGGGCGACGACGAGATGGACCCAGTCGGGGGGGTCGAGCGTCAGAATGCCGCCGACCACGGTGACGCCGCCGATCCAGGCGAGAAGCCCTGCGGTTGCGGCCGACCGGAGCCGGCGGAACGCCAGGCCGAGGCCGACGAGTAGGAAGGCGGCCGTCAGCGTGTCGACCATCGGGCCGAGGAAACCGAATTCCGAGCTCGTGTCGCCGTAGAGGTGGAACGTCAGAAACGTCCGGCGGGTCTGCTCGAGGAGCATCTCCCCCACGGTCCGGACCCCGTACTTCCCCATGAGATGGGCCTGGTTCTGCGCGGCGAAGACGGTCACGTCCGCCCCCCGCGCGACGAGGGTCGAGGGACGCTGCGCGTAGAAGACGAGCATCGGCCCCGCCGTCAGGAGGGCGGCCACCGCCATCGTCGCCGCCCCGCGCAGTTTCCGGAGGCGGGACGGGCCCCCCCTCGCGAGGTCCCAGAGGAGGACGACGACCGCGATCAGGGGCGCCACCCGGCCGGCGAAGTAGAGAAGGCAGGCGACGCCTCCCGTCACGCCCGCGAGCGCGTACCACCGCCCCCCACCCGTCCGGATCCCCCGGAGCAGGAAGGCCAGCATCAGCGTCACGGCGAGCATCGCGGAGGGGGTCAGGATCACGCGGCTGAAGTGAATCGCCGTGTAGGAGCTGGCGAGGAGCGCCGCGGCGAGAAGGCCCGCCGCCCGTCCGGCGATCTCGCGGCCGAGGAGGTACACGCCCCCGATCGAGAGCGTGCCGAAGAACGCCGAAGAGATCATCAGCCCGTGCAGGTTCAGGCCGAAGAGGCGGGTCCCTCCCTCGAGAAGGCGGTAGAAGACGAGCGGGAGGTTCGAGTCCCCCACGCCGACCCAGCGGGGATCGCCTGCAAGGGCGGCAACCTGGAGTCCGGCCGAGGCGAAGTCGCCGTCCAGCTCGGCGGGCCACTCCGTCAGCCGGACGTAGCGGAGGACGAAGCCGGCCGCCGCGAGGGCGAGAAGGATCCCGACGTCCCACGCGACCGGTTTCTCCGGGCCGCCGCCCTCGGCCGGCTCTCCCCGGTCGGGCCAGAGAGCGACCAGGAAGAGGAGGGCCCCGGCCGGCCAGAGGAGCCGGACGCCGGCGCTCTCGCCCGCAAGGCCGAAGAGCAAGCCCGCGGCGAGTCCGGTCGCAACGGCCAGACCCGCGAGGCGTGGCCTCGGAAGGAGAACCGCGCGGCGCGCGGCCCCGGCGGGCTCGCCCTCCCGCTGCGCGGAGAGGGCGGCGAGGACGATCGCCACAAGCAGGAAGAGGACGCCGGCCCGAAAGCCGGTGCCCGCGTAGCCCGAACCGGGCGGGAGGAGCGGCAGCGGGGATCCGGTGAGAAAGGACTGCCCGAGAAGCGCGGAGGCGATCGAACCGAGGAGCAGCGCCCTCGGCCCTCCGGGAGACGCCGTCACACGCCCGGAGCCTGCCCGGTCGCCGGCGGTTTCGCCCGGGAACCGTCGACTCGAGCGGCGCCGATCAACGGACTAGCGGACGCCGACCCGCTCGAGGTGAAGATAGGTCCGGCGCGTCGAGCGGAGGCGGACGTAGCGCGCTTCCTGGGTCGAAAACGTCGCTTTCCACTCCGAAAACGGTTCGGTTCTCTTATCGACCTCTTTCCACGTCTTTCCGTCGGTGGAGAGCTCCACGACGAGCGGAACGCCCCGATCGCGGCAGCAGTCCCTCCGGTTCACGACCTCGACGGACGAGACGGGCGTCGGGGTCTCCAGATCGATCTCGAGCCACGGGGAGTCCTCTTCCTTCGTATGGAAGAAGACCCGGTTCCCCGGATCGTCCGTCATCTTTCCGCTCTCGGGCCAGATCTCCATCTGGCTGCTCGCCTTCCACTTCTTGCCGAGAGCCAGGCCGCTGGAGACGAAGGCGACCGCGCCGCTCGCCGGAGCCCCGGCCTTCGCCGTGGCGCCCGCCGCCTCCGGCTTGGCGCTCTCCTTTCCACCGCACGCGGTGACCAGAAGGAGCACGCACCCGACACCCAGAGAAACACTCAACCTCGGAACATTTATCAACATAAAAAAAGTCTACTCGTCGCGCGGTCCCCTGACAAGGCCCGCGTCGGATCCGTCCGCTGCGCCCCGGCTGCGGAGCCACGCGACGGTCTTCCGGAAGCCCTCCTCGAACGAGTGCGAGGCCGTCCAGCCGAGGACGCGCCGGATCGAGCGGACGTCGGCCACCCACGTGGCGGTGTCCCAGGAGCGGGCGGGATACGAGCCCCACGCCGGCGCCGCCGTCAGGCCGAGAACGCGGCGGGCGGTCTCCACCGCGTCGCCGATCGTCGTCTGGGCGCCGGAGCCGACGTTGAAGACGGCTCCTCTCTCGCGCTCCGCCGCCCGGGCGGCCCTCACGTAAGCCTCGCAGACGTCCTCCACGAAGACGAAGTCCCGCGCCGTCCGCGGATCGACGAGCGGCGGCAGCTCTCCCGCGAGGCCGCGCGCCGCCAGCGTCGGTACGAATCGCGTCGGCTCCTCCCAGGGGCCGTAGACGGAATAGAGACGGAGGGTGACGACCGGAAGCCGGTCCCGGATCGCGAGAAAGCGGCAGAACTGCGAGCCGAAGGCCTTGCTGACCGCGTAGTCGCTGTTCGGCTCGAGCCGCTCGGTCTCGGCGGGCGGATGATCGACGAGGCCGTATTCCGACGACGATCCGGTGTTCACGAGCGCCTCGACCCCGGCCGCGGCGCAGGCCTCGACGAGGTTCACGGTTCCCATGACGTTCGTCTCGAGCATCTGCCGCCGGTCCGTCTGCTCCGGATAGCCCCCGTAGACGGCCAGATGAAAGACCCACGCCGGCCGGACGGCGGAGAGAACCCGGAGGAGGCCCGCCGGGTCGGAGAGCCGGACCTCGTGAAGACGAACCCGGCCCTCCACCTCCTCGAGGCGCCACCGGCGGTGGCCGGGCCGGACGAGGAGGTGGATCTCGGCGCCGTCGTCGAGAAGCCGCCGGACGAGGTTCGCTCCGACGAAGCCGGTGCCTCCCGTGAGGAGGACCGTCCGGCCCGCCGTCTCAGGCGAAGCGCCGGTAGTCGAGAGCGTCAAGGTAGACACCCGCCCGGAGGCGGATCTCCGCCCGTTCGGCGTCGGAGAGCTCCGCGGCCGTGCGACGGTTCGTTTCCGGATCGGGACGCCGGATGGTGCCCCACGGAGCCACCTCGGCGAGCGGCTGTCCGTTGAACGTCGGCGCGGCGAGCGTCGGCGCGCTCTCGAGAGAGAGGCCGGCGAGGAGGCCGCCGAGGACGCGAACGGGATCCGCGACGAGGTCCTCGAAGCGGAGGAGGTGAAGACGCCCCGGAAAGCGCTCGCGCCCCGTGAGCGCGACGTGCTGGTTCAGGCACCAGGAGAGCATGTAGTCCCGGAGCGACATCGGCACGGGCCGGCGTTTCGTGTCGGCGTAGGCGGACCAGGGGTTCCGGACGACGTGGACGACGACGGCGTCCGGAAGGTCGGTCAGGATCGTCTCGGCGTCCACGACGACGACCGGGCTGTAGCCGACGATGGCGCGCGGGTCGGGCGGACGGGCGAGATCGCGCCACGCCTCGAACGTCGCCGAGAAGAAGGCCGTGACGTTGCGGGCTCGCGAGCGCCCGGTGGCGCGCACCGTCCGGACGTAGCGCTCTTCCCGCTCGTCGTCGGAGAACTCGAACGGAGCGTGGCGGAACTTGCTGACGCGCGGCGTCCGGGCCCGCACGCGGCACTCCTCGTCGATGATGGCGCGGTAGTCCTCTTCCGGCGACGCGTCGAGCGCGAAGACGGGCCAGCGGTATTTCCTGGGAAAGGCCGATGCCAGGGGGCCGTCGACGAGGGGCGTCCCGAGCTGCGACTCGAACGGATAGACGAGGAGCTGAGGATGCCCGTCGAGCAGGCGCTGCGTCGTGTTGCCGCCGTTCTCGTACATCGCCGAGAGCATCAGGAGCCGAAGGTTCTCAGGCACGCGTCCTCCCGGTGTCGAAAGCATAGAAGAGAGCCCGCTCCCGCCGCGCGGTCGCCGCGGGCGGCGGGTCGAACGGGAGCGAAGCGGTCCCTCCGGCGGGGAGCCACTCCACGGCGAAGAGCTGGTCTCCGGACGGCCAGACGAGGGCGGCCAGCGTCTTTCCCGATTTCGTGTCGACGGCGTGGAGCCCGCAGATGCTCCCGCCGCGGGTCAGGCCGGGCGCGTAGTGGGCGAACCGCGGCAGGACGCGGGAGGTCCCGACGAAGGCCACGCCGCCCGCGAAGCAGAGGCCCCGCGTCCAGCCCGGAAGCCTCGCCACCGTCTCCCAGGCTTCCCCGGACCGCCGCCACAGCTCCCCATAGCCGCTGTTGTCCACCCAGACCGCGCCCTCGTGCAGCCGCGCCGAATGGGGCCGCGTGAGGCCCCAGGCGACGGGCTCACGCGTGGCGCCGGAGAGGAGAACGCCCCGGCGGTCGACCGCGAAGTTCCGGTGGCCGGGCCGGCGCGCCGACGGCCGGGAGGCGGAGGCCGTGAAGAAGGACCGGGCGAGATCGGGCCCGGCGGCGATGGAGTTCAGCTGAAGGTAGTTGCGGTCCGCCCGGAGCCGGCCGCCCGACTCCACGGACTTCGGCCACCAGACGGCGCGCGTCTCCCCCCCCTCCTCGAGCCTCACGACGGCGTTGATCCCGACCGCATTGCCGTGGAGCCGTCCCCCGACGAAGGCGAGGTCGTGAAGGTAGAACGAGCCGGGAAGGAACCGCGCCCGGACCGGGACGAGCGCTCCGCCGGGCCGCGGCCGGGCCGGAAGGTCCTTCCGCGGCAGCAGGCGAGGCGCCGGATGGAGATCGAGGACGAAATTCGGGTTTCGCGTGCAGGCCACGTGGACGATTCCGCGTTTCCGGTCGACCGCGAGGCCCGACGGATGCGGAAGCGGAAGGGCCGAGACGGCCGGCCGCCCCGCGCGGGTGCCGAGCGAAAGGACGAGGTGTTCGTACTCCCGCGTGACGAGGAGCGTGATGCCGAGCTCCTGAAGGAGGTCCCAGAAGGGCCCGCGCGTGCGGGCGCGGAAGAGCCGGGGATCGGCGGCTGCCGGCCCCTCCGCGAGGCCGATGACCTCGGCCGGAAGGCGCCACGCCGCGTCGGGATTCCTTCCGGGCGCCGCCCCTCTCCGGCTCACGCGCGCTCCGACCGGAAGAGGCGGAAGGCGCCCCAGTAGAGCCGCACGGCCGAGCGGAGGTTCGTCGTCGACCTCCCTCCGTAGCGGCGCGTGGAGATGATCGGGACCTCGATGACCGCGTAGTTCTCCCGGCGGCAGACGACGTTGAACTCGGCGTCGATGAGGTCGTCGTCCCGGCGCAGGGCGAGGAGGCGCTCGAAGGAGCGAGGGAAGACCTTGGGGGTCCCGTTGATGTCCCACGTCGGCAGGTCGAAAAGCGCCCGGCACTCCAGGTTGAAGAGCAGCGACCCGAGCCGGCGGAAGGCGCTCTCCCGGATCTTCCGGTTGGCCTTCACGACGACGCCGGGGTACGCGACCGCATAGAGAAGGAGCAGCAGCAGGTCGGGGGGGTGCGTCCGCGCCGAGTTCGTGTAGCAGAGCAGATCGCCCCGCGCCTGGGCGAGGCCGTGCTTCACGGCCCGCCCCCATCCCGCCCGCTCGACGGGGAGCACGCGGACGGCGGGATACCGCCCGGCGAGACTTTCGCAGAGGGCCACGGTCGCGTCCCGGCACCCGTTGGGGACGAGGAGGAGTTCGTGCGAATGGCTGATCCGCTCGAGCGCCGCCTCGGTGTCCGCGACGACCTGCTCGATGTGGTCGGACTGGTTGTAGACCGGCAGGATGATCGAGATCAGGGGGCGCCCCCTCCGGGCCGCGCGCTCCGGGCCCGCCGCGCCGCCTCCGCGATCGCTTCGCGCGAGAGACCGTACCGCTCGTGGAGGTAATCGGAGCTCCCCGTGAGACCGTCCGGCGCCGCGTGGACGGCGCAGCGGACGAGGCGGCAGGGAATCCCTTCCTCGGCGAGCGTCTCGGCCACGAGCGAGCCGAGGCCGCCGGCGGCGTAATGCGCCTCGACCGTCACGACGAACGGGAACGGGGCCAGGGCCCGGACGAGGGCGGCCCGCGGCGCGGGCTGCACGCAGACGACGACGCCGACCGCGAGGTCGATCCCCTCGCGCTCCAGCGTCTCGGCCGCGGCCGCCGCCTCGGCCGCGATGCTCCCCATCGCCAGGAGAAGCCCGTCGCGTCCGGGGCGCGAGATCTCGACGGCTTCGGGACGGAATCGCCCCTCGAGGCCGGGGAGCGGCGGCCGGCTGTCGCGTCCCAGCCGGAGGTAGACCGGCCCCGCGCAGGAGGAGGTCGCCGCCACCGCGGCGGGCACCTGCGTCCGGTCCACCGGAACGAAGACCGTCATCCCGGGCTGGATGCGGAAGACGCCGACGTCCTCGAGGGCCCAGTGCGTCAGCCCCTGCTTTCCGTAGTCGAACCCGCCTCCCATCCCGACGAGACGGACCGGCAGCCGGTGGAGGAGCGGCCCGTTCCGGATCACCTCGTAGGGCCGGAGGGCCATGAACGGCGCGATGGAGTAGACGAAGGGGACGAATCCCGCCCCGGCCAGGCCGGTGGCGAGTCCGACGAGGTTCTGCTCGGCCACGCCGACGTTCAGGAACCGGGACGGGAATCTCTCGGCGAAAGGCTCCAGCGCCATGAAGCCGAGATCGCCCGTCAGAAGCAGGATCCGCTCGTCGCGCGCCGCCAGCTCGACGAGCGCCCGGACGAAGGCGGCTCTCACGAGATCCCTCCGACCTCGG
Organism: Thermoanaerobaculia bacterium; assembly: GCA_035519355.1. Taxonomy (GTDB): domain Bacteria; phylum Acidobacteriota; class Thermoanaerobaculia; order UBA5066; family UBA5066; genus DAOMFB01. The sequence continues at coordinate 10,835 of DATIWM010000092.1, forward strand.
CCATCGCGGTCCGGTACTCGGCCTCGGACATCGGAAGGTAGTGCCAGCGGAGCTGTCCTTCCATGAAGGAGACGCCCCGTCCGAAAACCGTCCGGAGGATCAGGACGCGGGGCCCGGCCGCCCGTCGCTCGCCGGCGGCGATCGCCTCCTCGATGGCCGCCGGATCGTGGCCGTCCACGTCGGAGACGTCCCAGCCGAACGCGGCAAAGCGGGCGGAAAGAGGCGACAGGTCGAGGACGTCCCGGGTGCGGCCGAAGCCCTGCTGTCCGTTCACGTCGACGAGAGCGACGAGCCGCCCGAGCCGATGGTGCGCGGCGAACATCACGGCCTCCCAGACCGACCCCTCGTTGCACTCGGCGTCGCTCAGGAGGACGAAGACGCGGCGGGATGAGCCCTGGTACCGCGCGGCCAGGGCCGCCCCCGCGCCGATGGAGAGTCCGAGGCCGAGCGAGCCCGTCGACAGGTCGACGCCCGGCAGGGTGCTGTCGGGATGGACGCCGAGGAGGGACCCGTCGCCGCAGAAGCGGTCCAGCTCCGCCGGGGCGAGCCAGCCCTTCACCGCCAGAGCCGCGTAGAGCGCGAGGGCCGCGTGCCCCTTGGAGAGGATGAACCGGTCCCGCTCCGGATCACCCGGCGAGGAGATCCGGAGGACCCGCGTGTAGAGCGTCGCGAGAACGTCGGCGACGGAGAGTGCCGAGCCGATGTGCCCGACATTCGCACGGTGCGACTGACGGAGAATGATCCGCCGGATGGCCGCTGCCGCGTCCAGCGCTTCACTCACCGGAACGCTCCCGGAAGGCGGCGGCGACGGCGGCAGAAATGGGCGCTGGAATCGTAGGCGGATTATAGGAGCGGGTGCCGCGAAGCCCGCCGATCCACGTCCTTTGGCGCCCCGCCGCTCCGCCGCGATGTATCTTTGTCGGACGATGCGGCGCCGCGCCCTCCTCGCGATCCTGGCCCTGGCGATCGCCGTGCGCGTCTTCGGAATCGATTTCGACGAGCGCCACTACTTCCATCCGGACGAGCGGGCCATCGCGAACGCGGTCCTCCGCCTGTCGTTCCACCCGCTGAAGCTCAACCCCGAGTTCTTCGCCTACGGGTCGTTCCCCTTCTACGTCACCAGGGCCGCCATGGTCCCTCTTTCCCTCGTGAACCCGTGGTTCGGCTCCTACGACGGGGCCGTCTTCGTGGGACGCGCTCTCTCGGCCCTCTGGGGCGCGGCGACCGTCCTTCTCCTCGTCCTGGCCGTGCGGCGGCGGTACGGCGAGGGCGCCGGGCTCTCGGCGGGACTGCTCCTTTCGCTCTCCGTCCTCCACGTCCAGAACGCGCACTTCGCGACGAACGACGTTCCGCTGACCTTCCTCGTCCTCCTCGCCCTCGTTCTCTTCGGCCGGTATGCCGAGGAAGGCCGCCCGCGGCACCTGCTCCTCGGCAGCGTCGTCGCGGGCCTCGCCCTCGCGACGAAGGTGAGTGCGGCGCCGCTTCTCCTCCCCCTCGCCGCGGCCGTCTGGCTCCGTTACCGGGCGGATCGGGAGCCCTACCGGGCGGCCGTCCTCCTTCTGGCCGCGGCCGGGACGGGGCTCGCCGCCTTCGCCGTCGCGCAGCCCTACGCGTTCCTCGACTTCTCGCGTTTCTCGCACGACGTCCTCGAGCAGAGCCGGATGGTCCGTTCGGCGGGGACCCTCCCTTACACGAACCAGTACATCGGCACGCCGAAGGTCCTCTACGAGCTGAAGGAGATCGTTCTCTGGGGCCTCGGCCCCTTCCTCGGGCTCGCCGCGCTCTGGGGGGTCCTGCGGCTCGCCCGCCGTTTCCGGCAGTGGACCCCGTTCGAGACCGTCGTCCTCGTCTGGGCCGTTCCCTATTTTCTCGTCACGGCCTCCTTCGACGTGAAGTTCCCGCGCTATCTCCTGCCGCTCTACCCGTTCTTCGCGCTCTGGGCCGCGACGTCTCTGACGGAGCTCGCCGGACGGAGCCGGCACGGCCGGATCGTCCGCGGGATCGTCGTTTCGGGAACGGCGCTCTGGGCCCTCGCCTTCCTCTCGATCTATGCCCGCCCGTTCACGCCCGTGACCGCCTCGCGCTGGTTCTACGAGAGCGTCGCGCCGGGGAAGAAGGTCGTCGCGCAGCACTGGGACGAGGGCTTTCCGCTCCCCCTGCCCGGGCTCTCGCCGGCCAGCTACCAGATCGTCGACTTCGGCTACTACGAGGAGGACTCCCCCGCCAAGATCGCGAAGCTCGCGCGCGAGCTGGCCTCGGCCGACGCCGCGGTCTTCCAGACGAAGCGGATCTACGGCGCCGTCACCCGCGCTCCGAAGAAGTTCCCCCTGACGAACAACTACCTTCGTCTCCTCTTCTCGGGTGATCTCGGTTTCGTCCTCGTGAAGGACGTCACGTCGCGCCCGTCCCTCGCCGGGATCTCGTTCCCCGACGAACTGGCCGACGAGTCGTTCTCCATCTACGACCACCCGAAGTTCCTCTACTTCGAGAACCGCGGCCGGCTCTCCGCGGAGGCCATCGAGCGGAAGATCCTGACCGCGCTCCCGTCGCGCGACTTCTCGCGGCGCGAGCTTCTTCTCGCGCGGGCCGACGCCGCCGGCCCCGCGGCGAGAGAGCGGGGCCTGGGCGCCGTCCGGAGCGGGGCTCTCGCCACGCTTCTCGTCCTCCTCCTCGCCGAGGCGCTCGGCCTCGCCGCCTGGGCGCTCCTGGCCGCCGCGCTCGGGCCGCGTCCGGGCCTCTATGCCCTCTCCCGGGTGGCCGGAGTCCTTCTCTTCGCCTTCGTCCCGTGGCTTCTCGTCTCGCTCGGCGTGGTCCGGTTCGAACGCCCGGTTCTCCTCGGCGGCGCGCTCGCCGTCGCGGCCGCCGGGGCGATCGTCCGGAAGCGCCGCGCCCTGGGCTGGCCCGAGGACCTGAAGAGAACCGACACGCTCTTCGGCGCGGCGTTCTTCTTCTTCCTGGCCCTGCGCGCCCTGAACCCCGAGATCTACTGGGGCGAGAAGCCGATGGACTTCTCGTTCCTGAACGCCCTCTACCGGACGGTGGTCCTTCCGCCCCCCGAGCCGTGGCTCTCCGGCGCGCCCCTCTCGTACACCTACTTCGGTCATTTCCTCGTCGCGGCCGTCGGCAAGGCGCTCGACATCGCCCCCGCCGTGATGTTCAACGCCGGTCTCGCCCTCGCCGCGGGCCTCGCGGCCGCGGCGCTCTACGCGGCCGGGACCTTCCTGGCCGGAGGACGAGGCGGACTCTGGACCGTCGCGCTCGGCCTCTTCGCCGGAAATCTCTCGGGCCTCTTCCTCCTCGCGCACCGCCGTGCCGGGCTCTGGGAGGTCTTCTGGGACAGCTCACGGGTCATCCCGAACACCATCAACGAGTACCCGCTCTGGACCTTCCTCTTCGCCGACCTGCACGCCCATGCCCTCGTGATGCCGTTCACGGCGGGTTTCGTCGCGCTCCTCCTGCTCGGTCTGACGCGCGGCGCCGAGCTTCCGTCACGTGCGGGGCGCGCCGCCCTCTTCGGGCTCGGAGGCCTTCTGCTCGGCGCGATCCAGGTGACGAACGGCTGGAGCATTCCGACCTACGTCGGCATCCTCCTCTTCCTTCTCGTCCTTTCCTGGTGGTGGACGGAGCGCGACGCGGGCTTTGGACGGAAGGCCGCCCGCTTCGCGTCGCGCGTGGTCTTCCCGGCGGCCGCGGTCCTCTTCGCCGCCTGGCTCCTCTACCGGCCGTTCTGGGCCAGCTTCACACCCCCCCCGCGCCACTGGGGCCCCGAGGTCGGACCCTATGCGCGGCCGCTGGACTTCCTCGAGGTCTGGGGGCTCTTTCTCGCCGTCACCGTGCCGTTCCTCTTCGCCGCGCTCCGCTCCTCGATCCTCGCCCGCACCGGGGCCGAACGGCTGACGCGCGGGCAGCGGCGGCTCTTCGCGCTTCTCCTTCTCGTCGTCGTCTTCTCCCTGGCCTGGCGCGCCGGCTCGGCGGCGGCGGCCCCCGTCCGGACGTTCGCCCTCGCCCTCTTCGTCTTCGGGCTCGTCCTCGCCCTTCGCCGGGCGACGCTCGCGGAGGACCGCCTCCCGCTCGCTCTCGCCGCTTTCTCCTTCGCCGTCTGGGCCGGCTGCGAGACCGTCTTCGTCTGGGACCGGATGAACACGCTCTTCAAGTTCTATCTGGAGACGTGGTTCCTCCTGTCGATCGCCTCCGGCGCCATCCTGGCCCGGCTCTTCTCGACGGACGCGGGCCCTTCCCGCCGCTTTCGGCGCGCCGTCTTCGCCGCCGTCGCCTTTCTGGCCGCGATCACCTCGGCGGCGGCGATCTTCGGCTCCGCTTCGGTCAACCGGGTGAACGGCCCGCGCGGAACGCTCGACGGAACGGCCTATCTCGACCGCTTCGACCCGGCGGAGAAGGCCGCGTACGACTGGCTCAACCGGTCCGTCCCCGGCATCCCCGTCCTGTGCGAGGCGTGGGGGCCCTCCTACGGGGAGTTCGGCCACGTCTCGATGAACACCGGTCTCCCGATCGTGATCGGCTGGGACTACCACGTCCAGCAGCGGAGCCATTCACGCGTGGAGGTCGAGCGACGGAAGGCCGACGTCGAGACGGTCTACCGCGCCGCCGACCGCGCGAAGGTCGAGGAGGTCCTGAAACGGTACCGCGTCGCGCTCCTTTACGTCGGGCCGCTCGAGCGGAACACCTACGCCGGCGGGAACCTCGTCCGCTTCCGCACGTGGAGCGACCTGCTCACACCCGTCTACGAGAACCCCGCCGTCACGATCTTCGCCGTGAGGGGGATCTTCTCGGGGTCCACGCCGGTCCTGACGATCGAGCGCCTCGCCGAGGCCCCGGCCGAGTCGCCCGGGGAGCCCGGAGGGATGGAGCGTCTCCCGCAGGACGCGCCGGGACGGTTCGGGCAGCCGCGCGGCCTGGCCCGCGACGCCGCGGGGAACATTTACGTCGCGGACTTCGTCAACAACCGGATCCAGAAGCTCGACCCCTCGCTCTCGCCGCTCCTCGCCTGGGGACGGCACGGAAGCGCGCCGGGCGAGTTCAAGGATCCGTGTGCCGTGGCGGTCGACGCGGCCGGGCGCGTCTACGTGGCGGACACCTGGAACTCACGCATCCAGGTCTTCGACGCGAACGGAACGTATCTTCGCGAGTGGAACCACGGCTTCTTCGGACCCCGCGGCGTGGCGGTCGACCGGAAGGGCTCGGTCTTCGTCGTCGACACGGGGAACGGCCGCGTCGTCCGCGCAGACGCCGACGGGAACAAGGAGGCCGAGTGGGGCGGCCGCGGCAGCGAGCCGGGAAAGCTCCAGGACCCGCAGGGGATCGCCGTCGACGGCGCGGGCGTCGTCTGGGTCTGCGACAACGGAAACGGACGGCTCTGCGGCTTCGACCGGGACGGAAAGCTCCTGAAGACGATTCCCGTTCCAGGCTGGAAGCGCGCCCCGTTCTCCGAGCCGTACGTGGCCGTCGAGCCGGGCGGGACGCTCTGGGTGACCGTTCCTCTCGAGCACGAAATCCGGGCTCTCACGCCCGAGGGCGCGCTGAAGACGTCTATCGTGGCGCGTCCCGGCGGGCCGCTCCTCGACAAGCCGGTCGGCCTCGTTCTCCTTCCGGAAAAGAAGCTTCTCGTTTCGGACATTGAGAACCGGCTCGAAATCGTCGAGCGTCCGTGAACTCCGGCTCTCCGGAACCGTTCCGGCCGGCCTGGTGGCTCCCCGGGCCGCACCCGCAGTCGATGTGGGGCCGTCTCGCCCGGCCCCGGCGGCTCGTCCCGCTCCGGCGCGAGATCGTCCCCACGCCCGACGGCGACGAGCTGGTCCTCGACCACGTCGATGCCGAGGACGGCGCGCCGCGCCTCCTCCTCCTCCACGGCCTCGAAGGCAGCTCCTACTCCGTTTACGTCCAGGGGATCGCGGCCGTCGCGCGGCGCGCCCATCTCGCCGTCACGATCCTCAACTTCCGCTCCTGCGCGCGCCCCCCCGGCGACCTCGGCACGACGCTCCCGAACCGGCGCCCGCGCTTCTACCACTCCGGCGAGACGGGCGACGCCGATCACGTCCTGAAGCTCCTCCACCGCCGGTCGCCCCGGACTCCCCTGGTGGCCGCCGGGGCGTCGCTCGGGGGGAACGTCCTCCTGAAATGGCTCGGCGAAAACCCCGGCCAGAAGCTCCTCCGCGCCGCCGCGACGATCTCGGTCCCGTACGACCTCGCGGCGGGGGCCGGCCTTCTCGAGACGGGCGCCGGGCCCTTCTACGTCGCCGTCTTCCTCCGGACGCTGAAGGCCAAGGTGCGGGATCTCGCCGCCCGCTTCCCCGAGGCTGGGGAGCGGATCGACCTGCCGCGGGCGCTCGCCGCCAGGACCTTCCGGGAGTTCGACGACGCAGCGACCGGTCCGCTCCACGGCTTTGCCGGCGCCGACGACTACTACGCGAGGTCGAGTTCGCTCCCCTTCCTCGGAAAGATCTCGACACCGGCCCTTCTGATCAGCGCCGCGGACGACCCGTTCCTCCCGGCGGAGATCCTCCCGAAGGTCCAGGGGGCCGCCTCGCCCGCCCTCACCTGTCTTTTCACGGAGACGGGAGGGCACGTCGGCTTCGTGGCGGGTCGCGCGCCGGGACAGGCCATCTACTGGGCGGAGGAGACGATCGTCCACTGGCTGGCCAACCGTCTCCGCGAGGGGGCGGACTCCTCGCCCCGAAACCGCGATTGATTTCTGCCCGCACTCTCTTCTAGCATTCCCCCGAGGTTGTCCGCCCGGGAAACCCAGGAGGCCCCCATGACGGCAAGGCCGAAGGGAGGGTTCCCCACGCCGCCTCGCGCGGCGGCCGTCGGCGCGCCGCGGCCCGGTCCCCTCTTTCTCGACCTGCTCGACGACGAGAGCGTTCTCTTCTTCCTCCGGTTCGGGATCCGCATCGGGGCCGGCTCGCTCGGGATTGCGGTGCGCACGCTCCGCCGCCGCTTCGAGGAGCGGGGACTGCGCCTGGCCGACCTCCTCGAGGCGCGCCGCCGCGACGAGACCCTTCGGCTTCTTTCGGGCGGCCTGCCCGTCGCCTCGATCGCCCTCCGGCTCGGCTTCTCGTCCGCCCAGACCTTCGCCCGCTACATCCGGCGGAACTTCGGCACGACGGCGACCGGGCTTCGAAAACGGCTCCGGGCCGGGGAAAGCGGGCCTTTTGGCCGCTACGGCCACGTTTGGCCGCCTCCGACCCCTTGACCTTCCGGATCCCCCTTCCCACGATATAGAGAAGCGTTCTCATCTACCGGCGGCTCGTCCGCCGGGGGAACCGTCTCTTCGCGGGTCAGGAGGATTCCATGCCGTCGAACGCCATCCACATCTGTTTCGACCGGATCATCCCCCTCCACCGGAAGGTCCGGGCGGCCGCCCTCTCCATCTCCGAAAACCCGGCCAACCGCCCCGACCTCGTGCGGCTGCCGGGCGTCTCGGCGCATCCGCTGAAAATGGCGATCCAGACCGGGAAGATGTGGCCGAACGGCCGGAAGCTCGGCGTGAAGTTCCTCGACGGGAGCGTCCTCCAGAAGAAGAAGGTCCAGCACTTCGCCGAGATGTGGTGCGCCTACGCCAACATCACCTTCGACTTCTCCGCCGGGTCGAAGGCGGAGGTCCGGGTCTCCTTCGTGGCCGACGACGGCTCCTGGTCGGCGGTCGGGACGGACTCCCTCGTCACCGAGGAGTTCCCGGTGAACGAGCCGACGATGAACTTCGGCTGGCTCAGGGACGACACCGACGACGTCGAGTACCGGCGTGTCGTCGTCCACGAGTTCGGGCACGCCCTCTCGGCCATTCACGAGCACCAGAACCCGAAGGGCGGCATCAAGTGGAACCTGCCGGCCGTCTACAAGTACTTCAGCGGCCCGCCGAACAACTGGTCGAAGGAGGAGATCGACTCGAACGTCGTGGAGAAGTACTCCATGGACCAGCTCAACGCGACGACGTTCGACCCGAAGTCGATCATGCTCTATTCCTTCCCGCCGGAACTGACGCTCGACCACAAGGGGACGCCGGAGAACACCGACCTCTCGCCGGGCGACAAGAAGTTCATCGCGAAGATCTACCCGAAAAAGAAAAAGAAGTAGCCGGAGCGGGCCGTGAGCCGGCGCGTCGACATCCCCTCGGAACTCTCGGGGACGGTCGGGAGCCTTCCCGCCATTCCGAACGAGCTGGAGGCCCTGGAGTCGGGCCTGGTCGCGCGACGCCGCGCCGCGGCCGGGATCCCGGGCGAAACCGGCCCGAAGGTCGGACTCGCCCTCTCCGGCGGCGGCATCCGGAGCGCGACCTTCTCCCTCGGCGTCCTGCAGGCCTTCGCGCTGAGCGGCCTTCTCAGGCGCTTCGACTGGCTCTCGACGGTCTCGGGCGGGGGGTACGTCGGCTCCTTCCTCGGCCGGCTCTACACCCGGCCGAAGGAGGAACTGCTGGGCGCCCTCCCCCGGATCATCCGGCCGTCCCCCGACACGAAGCTCTCGACGGCCGACCTCGTCGAGCGGATCCTCTCCGTGCCCCAGTCGAAGCCCCTCTCGTTTCTCCGCGAGAACGGCCGGTACCTCTCGCCGAACGGCGCCGGGGACCTCCTCCTCGCCGGCGCCGTCGTCCTCCGGAACACCGTCTCGATCCACGTCGTCCTCGCGACGCTCGTCCTGACGCTCTTCCTCGCCGCCCACGGTGCGCGGGTCCTTCTCCGGGGCGCCGGCGTCTTTTCCTTCCCGTCCTTCCCGCCGGCCGCGGCCGCCGTCCTCTGGAGTGACTGGCTCGTCCTTCCGGCCCTCGTCTTTCTCTTTCTGTC
>DATIWM010000093.1:0-2248 GCA_035519355.1 Thermoanaerobaculia bacterium
GTGACGGTTCCGGCCCCGGCGCAGGCCCCGAAGAGGAGGACGGGGTTCATCTTGAGGACGTAGCGCCCGAAGAAGAGGGCGGCGATGTGCGGCGTGACGGCGACGACGAGTCCGACGAGGAGGAGGCTCGGCCCGGTCTCCCTGATGCCCGAGACGAAGCTCGGCCCGGCCGAGAGGCCGACGACGCCGATGAAGACGCAGAGGCCGATCGTGTCGAAGACCCAGAGCGCGGGCTCGGGGATGCGGCCGAACGTCGGGCGCACGGACCTCAGCCAGCCGAAGACGAGCCCCATGATGAGGGCGCCGCCCGAGGCCGTGAGGCTGAGCGGGAGGCCCGCGACCGTGACAGAGAGGAGCCCGACGAAGCCGCCGAGGACGATCCCGAGGCCCAGGAAGACGACGTCCGTCTGGCTGGACGGACGCTCGACGTAGCCGATGGCCTTGCCGGCCCGCTCGACGTCCCTGGGGGTGCCCGCGATCCGCAGGACGTCGCCGCGGTCGACGAGCGTCCGGGGCGCAATGGGCACGTCCTCCGTGCCGCGGATCATCCTGATGAGCGCGACGCCGCGCCCGTGGGCCTCGGCGAGCTCCTGGAGAGTCCTGTCGGAGGCCTCGCGGTTCGTCACGACCGCATCGACCGTCGTGATCGGGAAGTCCAGAAGCTCGCGGTCGTGGACCTCCTCGCCGAAGGCGGCGGCCTTTTCGAGGTGGACGTGGCGGCGGGCGGCGATCGCGAGGACGTCGCCGGCCGCGAGGACCGTCTCGGGCCCGGCCTCGACGAGGGTTCCGGCGCGGCGCAGGCGCTCGATGAAGATCCGTTCGGGCGCGAACGTCGCCTCGAAGTCCACGACGCGGCGGCCCGCGGCGGATGCCGATGCAAGGTACGCCCGGCCGTCCCAGTCGCGGTACGCGGATCGGATGCCCTCCTCGCGCTCCGGTCCGCCCGAGAGTGTCTTTCCGAGCTCTTTCGCCTCCTCCTTGAGGTTCACTCTGAGAAGCTTCGGCGCGAGGCCCGAGAGGAACCAGACGACGAAGCCGGTCCCGACGAGGTAGCTCACGGCATAGGCCACCGGGATCTGGTCGAGGAGCCGCTTCCGCTCGGCCTCGGGGAGCGGAAGCCGCTCGATCGTCTGGCCCGCCGTCCCGATCACGGTCGACTCCGTGAAGGCCCCGGCCATCAGTCCCGCCGCCGTCCCGCAGTCGTACCTGAAGACTTTCGCGGCAGCGACGGTCGTCACGAGGCTCGTGACGCAGAGGACCAGCGTCAGGGAGACCTGAGTCGCCGCGTTCTTCTTCAGTCCCCGGAAGAACTGCGGACCCACCTTGTACCCCGTGGCGAAGAGGAAGAGGTCGAAGAAGACGAGCTTGACCACCGGGTCGACCCGGATGTCGAGCTGTCCGACCACCACGCCCGCCAGAAGCGTCCCGACGACGTTTCCGAGCTTGAACGTGCCGAACTTCAGCCGCCCGATCGAAAAGCCGATGGCGAGCGTCAGGAAGATCGCGAGTTCCGGGTTCTGCTGGAGGGCGTTGGTGACGTATGACAAGCGGGCGCTCTACCTCACCGGATCACGAAGAGAATCCAGGGTGTCCCGACGAGCAGGAGGACGAGGATGTTGAAGAGCGTCGTGATCGTCCCGAGCCGGTAGAGCTCTCCCTGCGTCAGATAGCCGCTCCCGACGACGAGGAGGTTGGCGCTGGAGGACTGGGGAGTGATCGTCGAGAAGTAGCTCGTGGAGAAGAGGAGCGCGAATCCGAGAAGCGGGATCGGGACGCCGAGCTGCGCCCCCACCCCGAGGAAGACCCCGAAGAGGGCGAGGACGTGCGCCGTCTGGCTCACGAAGAGGTAGTGGAGGACGACGTAGGCGAGGACGAGGATCACGTAGGCAGCGGGCCACGGAAGGCCGCCGAGGGCGCCTCCCAGCCGCTGGCCGAGGTATCCCATGAAGCCCATCGCGTTGAGCTGGCCGCTGACGGCGAAGAGAATCGCGAACCAGATGAAGGTCGCGAGGACGTCCCCCTGCTGGCCGATGTCCTTGAGGGTCAGGACGCCGGAGGCGAGAAGTACCCCGAGCCCCCCAAAGGCCACGGCCGTCAGGTCAATCTTCAGGGTCCCCGCGAAGGCCCAGAGAAGGACCATGACGACGAACGTGACGGAGACGATCTTCTCCTGATGGCTCAGGGGGCCCATGGCGGCGAGCGCTTTCCGCGCGGCGGCCGGCGCTTCGGGCGTCGCCTTGACCTCGGG
>DATIWM010000094.1:0-8557 GCA_035519355.1 Thermoanaerobaculia bacterium
GCCTTCCAGCCGAAGTGCGAGGCCATGTACGCGAGGTCCCACTTCCAGGGCGCGGCCACCATCAGGACGGGAGGGGCCGCGAAGTGGGTCAACGTTCCGCCGACGGAGACGTTCACGAAGAGGAGCCCGAGAGTTCCGTAACGGAGGCGCGGGCCGGGATCGAGATCGAAGAGCCGGCGCCCGAGCACGAGCGCGCAGATGATCATGGCGGCCGGCTCGGTGATGAAGGAGCCGAGGAGCGGCCCGACCGTCAGGGTCGACAGCCACCAGGCCAGGGGTGTGGCCCGCCCGAGCCGGGCGATCGCGCCGAGGAGAGCTTCGGCCAAGGCCATGACGGGCCGCGTCGCCGCGACCGCCATGATCACGACGACGAACGCCGCTTCGGTGAAATTGACCCTGTTCGTGACGTAGCCGTCGATGGAGCGCGGGCCGAACGCGACGGCCATCGCCGCGAAGAGGGCCATCGCCCAGATGCCGAAGACGGCCTCGATCTCGCCGAAGAAATGAAGGACCTCCACCCGGAAGCTGTGCGCTCCGACGCCGCGCGAGGCCTCGACGCGGGAACGGAGGTGATGCGACGCCGCCATGAGCCGCGGCGCAAAGAAGGTATGGAGGATCGCGAGACCGAAGATCGCCGTCGCCACGAGGTTCATGGGATCGACCGAGACGCGGTGGACGAGGACCTTCACGAGGCTCATCCCCTCCTCGCCCGTGTACGCCTCGAGCGGGAGCGGAAAGAGAACGTCCGCTGGAGGGCTCATCGCGCCCGCGATTGTAGGGTCACGCCGGCCCGCGCGGCGACGCCGGCCCGCCGACTCCGTCCGTCATAATCGGATCCCTCATGCCGCTCAAGGCGGGAACGAAGCTCGGACCTTATGAAGTGACAGCTCCTCTGGGAGCGGGCGGCATGGGCGAGGTCTGGAGGGCCCGAGACCCGCGGCTGGGGCGAGACGTCGCCCTCAAGGTGCTGCCGGACGACATGTCCCGCGACACGGAGCGGGTCGCGCGATTCCGCGCCGAGGCGCGGGCGGCCTCCGCGCTCAACCACCCGAACATCGTCACGGTCTACGACATCGGCGAGGAGGGCGGGCGGACCTACCTGTCGATGGAGCTCCTCGAAGGGACGAACCTGAGGGATCTCCTCGAGAGCGGCCGGCCGCCCCTCCCCAAGGCGCTCCAGATCGCCTGCGGCCTGGCCGAGGGCCTGGCGGCCGCTCACGCGAGGGGGATCGTCCACCGGGACCTGAAGCCCGAGAACGTGATCCTGACGACGGACGGCGTGGTCAAAATTCTCGATTTCGGCCTGGCGAAGGCCTCTCCGCTCGCCCCGTCCCGGAGCGAAATTGACACGACGATGTCCGTGACGCCCGGCACCTCGCCCGGCACGCTCCTCGGAACAGTCGGCTACATGTCGCCCGAGCAGGCCTCCGGACGCGTCGTGGACTTCCGCTCGGACCAGTTCTCCTTCGGAACGATCCTCTTCGAGCTGGTGACCGGACGCCGGGCCTGGAAGAAGTCGACGCCGGCCGAGTCGCTCGTCGCGATCATGAAAGAAGACCCGCCCCTGCCGTCTCCCGTCGAGCTCCCCGTCCCCCCTCCCGTCCTCCGCGTCATGGAGCGCTGCCTCTCCAAGGACCCAGGCGAACGCTACGGCTCGACCCGCGACCTCGCCGGAGACGTCCGGTACCTGCTGGACCACCCGTCGGAGATCCAGACGAGCTCGGGCATCCGTCCCCCCGTCGAACCGGTGTCCCCCCGCGCTCGCCGTCGCGCCATGCCGGTCCTCCCCGGGCTCTCGGCCCTCGTCGCCGTCGCAGCCCTGGGAGCATTTCTCTGGGTCCGCTTTCGACCCGTCCACACCGCCATCGAGTCGCTCGCGGTCCTGCCTTTCGAGAACGAGACTCGCCAGACCGAAAACGAATACCTGAGCGACGGCATCACGGAGAGCCTGATCGACCAGATGTCGCGCCTGCCGGCCCTCAAGGTCATGGCCCGAGCCACGGTCTTTCACTTCAAGGGCTCCATGGATCCGCGGGAGGCCGGCCGAAAGCTGGGTGTCGGCGCCGTCCTGATGGGGAGGATCTTGAGGCGAGACGGCCGTCTGTCGATATCGGCGGAGCTGGTGGAGGTCGCGACGGGCGCACGCCTCTGGGCCGACAAGTACGACCGGCCGTTCACGGACCTTCTCCGCGTGCAGGACGAGATCGCGTCGGTCATTGCCGACGGACTTCGCCTGCGGCTCACGGAGCCCGAGAAGCGTACCCTCGGCCGGCACGCCACGGAGAACCCGGAAGCCTACGAGCTCTTCCTCAAGGCGCGGTACTTCTACTTCAAGGACACCGAGGAGGGATACCTCGAGGCGATACGGCTCCTCGAACAAACCGTCGGGAAGGACCCGAAGTTCGCGGAGGCTTACGCTCTGACGGGATCCATATACGGCAGTATGGCCGTGGACGGCTATCTGAGCCCCGCTGAGGGATTCGCGCGACAGGACGAGGGGGCTCGCAAGGCCCTCGCGCTGCACCCGGGCCTCCCCCAGGCGCGCCAGCAGCTCGCCACCAGCCGATTCTTCTTCAATTGGGACTGGGATGGCGCCGAGCGGGAGTTTCGCGAGCTGACCACGGAGCCGGGTGACGCGGGATCGGCTGACCCCCGCCCCTTGGCCCTCCTCCTCTGGTCGCGCGGCCGAACCGAAGAGGCGCTCACCGTGATGGAGAGGGCCCGGCGCACCGACCCCGAGAACCTGACTCTGACCATCAACACGGCCGACTACCTCAAGAAGGCCGGCAACTTCAAGGAGGCGGCCGGCCTCTACCGGGCGGCCGTGGAAGCCGAGCCCTCGGATCCGCGCGCGCTGTACGGCCTGGCCGAGATCCTGCGGCGCCAGGGGGATCTGGCGGGCGCGATCGCCACCCTTCGCAAGGCGTACGAGCTCTCCGAGGAGGGGGACGGCGTCAAAGCGCTCGCCACGGCACGCACCGAGAAGGACTACGAGAACGCGCAGGTCGCGGTGGCCCGGGGCCGGCTGGCTGACCTGGAGGCCCTCTCGAAGAAACGGTACGTCTCTCCGCTCGATCTGGCGCGGCTTGCGGCGCAGGTGGGAAGACGGGAGAAGGCGTTCGCGTACCTCGATGCGGCGTTCGCGGAGCGCTCTTCCGGGCTCGTCCTTCTCAAAGTGGATTCGGCATGGGACGCGATACGCGACGACCCCCGGTTCGCCGAACTCGTCCGGAGGGTCGGGATTCCCTGAGCTTCAGTGCTTCAGACTGGCGTTCTTGATCGCCTTCGCGCGGAACTCGACCGCCTCGTCGACCGCATCCAGCAGAGAGTCGCCGCTCGCGGGAGCCTTCAGCGCCACTCCCCACGTCTTTCGCGCCTCCGAGAGCTCCTGGCGGGTCGGCTTGTTGAGCACGGGGAGGATGATCGGACCGGCTGGTCCGGGCGGAAATTGTCCCTCGATCGACCGCGCGTCCGCGACGTCCGCGAGGATGACGTCCGGTCCCCGTTCCTTCAGGGCCTCCTGGAGCTCTTCTTTCGAAGCGGCCGCTGCGGGCCGGTACCCTCCAAGAGTCAGGACCTTGTCCACGGGCAGATTCCGAAGGTCCCCGTGCAAGGAAGAGGAAGGGGGCGCGTAGATCACCACGGTCGTGCGCGCGCCTCCGCGCTGAAAGCGCGCACCTCGCCCGGCCACGAGAAACTTGTCGCCGCAGGCGAGGAGGCTGGAGCCCGCGCAGAGTCCGGCGATCCCGATGAGAGCAGGAACACCAAGGCGAAATCTCATGAACCCCTCCCGGGCCTGCGCGGCCGGTCGAGAGCCGGTCTCAGCCGGTCCTGAGAATAGCAGCACGCAGCGTCCCTGTCACCGGGCGCCACCGAAGTACCAGGTGGCCCCGACGGTGTAAGCCTGCCCGTCGTGCGTGTCGGTTCCCCAGACGTACTTGGTAAACGAGGCAAAGATGTCGAACGAACCGATGGAATAGGAGAATCCACCCCCGGCCTGCCAATAGTTGTTGCGAAAGAGCCGGTGGAACTCCTGGAGGCGCTCGGGGGTGTCCAGGATGCTCATCTCCCCGGGCGGATAGAACGGATCGCCGCTCGGGGACCCGAACCTCAGGCCCCCATGCGTCTGCTGCCAGACGCCGGTGGCGCGGACGAGGAGCCGGCGGGTCACGGCGTACGAGAGCTCGAACGAGCCGTTGCTCCGGTCGTTCGGAATCCCGAGGAATTTTTCGACGAACGAGTACGTGTAGCCGGCTTCGATCGTGGCCCTCGGCAGAAGGCCGACGAGCCGATAGGCGGCGTTGAAGCCGACCCCGAGCTCCTGGCGATCGAACCCCACGACCGCCTCCCCCTGATAGTTGTAGTCGTGGCTGGGGTGGATGTACCAGAGGTGGGGCGTGACGGCCCACGGGTCGTCTCCGAAACGGTAGCGGGTGGCGAGCGTGAAGTCCTGGAACGACGAGTTCCAGCAGTGGCACGAGTCCGCGGGAACGTAGGGGATCGGCGGCGGGGGCGGACCGTCCTTGTACCTCGCGAAGATGTACGGAAGGCTAAGCGTCGCGGCCAGCCGGTCCGTGATGCCGTAGTCCGCCGCCAGGAAGATGGTGACCGTTTCGGTCTGCCCGACCGACGCGCGTGTGGCATCGGTGAACCGCCGGCCGGTGTCGTCGTAGTACTGGAAGGCCAGGGTGACGGCCCCGATGCCCTGGGGAAGCGTGGACCACTGGGCGGCCACGGGCGCCGTCACCGTCGCGAGCGCCCCGGCGACCGTGACCGGGAGAAGGACGCGGCGCCACGCGCTCATCGCGACACCAGCGAACACGCCACCGTCTCGCGCCGCTCGATCCCGTCCATCAGAACCTCCCGGACCCTCGTGGACCCTTCGGGCATCAGGGTTGAATTCTGAGACATGGTATCAAAATCAAGCGCTCGACTCACCCGCTCGATCCGGCGCCGCCGTCTCGGGAATCCACTATCCCCGCTGAATGTTAAGGACCGGGTTCCTCACTCCCACTCGATCGTGCCCGGGGGCTTGGAGGTCACGTCGTAGACGACGCGGTTGACGCCCCGGACCTCGCCGACGATCCGGCGGGAGCAGCGGTCGAGGAGGTCGTGCGGCAGGCGGGCCCAGTCGGCGGTCATGAAGTCCTCGGTCGTCACGGCCCGGAGCGCCACGACGCTTTCGTAGGTCCGGCCGTCTCCCATGACGCCCACCGACTTCACGGGCAGGAGCACGGCGAAGGCCTGCGCCGTCGTCTCGTAGAAGCCGGCGGCCCGGAGCTCGTCGAGGAAGATGGCGTCCGCCTCCTGGAGGATCCGGACGCGCTCGCGCGTGATCGGCCCCGGGATCCGGACCGCGAGGCCGGGCCCCGGGAACGGGTGACGCCAGAGCAGGTCGTGCGGAATCCCCAGCTCCTCGCCGAGCCGCCGCACCTCGTCCTTGAAGAGTTCGCGGAGCGGCTCGACGAGCGAAAAGCCGAGCTGCTCCGGAAGGCCGCCGACGTTGTGATGGGTCTTGATCACCGCCGAGGGGCCCTTCACGGAGACGGACTCGATGACGTCCGGATAGAGCGTCCCCTGGAGAAGCCACGTCGCGCCCTGGACGATCTTCGCCTCCTCCCGGAAGACGTCGATGAAGAGACCGCCGATGACCTTCCGCTTCCGCTCCGGCTCGTCGACCCCTTCGAGGGCCCGGAAGAAGAGGTCGGAGGCGTCGACCCCCTTCACCGGAAGGCCGAGGTGCCGGAAGCTCTCGAGGACGAACCGCCCCTCGTTCTTCCGGAGGAGCCCCGTGTCGACGAAAACGCCCGTGAACCGTTCGCCGAGCGCCTCCCGGACGAGGACGGCCGCGACGGTGGAGTCCACGCCCCCCGAGAGCGCGCCGAGGACCACGCCCTCGGTCACCGTCTCCTTGAGCCGCGCGATCGCGGCGCCGCGGAACGAGGCCATCGTCCACGTCGGCTTCGCGTCGCAGATGTCGTAGAGGAAGTTCTCGAGCAGAACGGCGCCGTGCTCCGAGTGGTGGACCTCCGGGTGGCCCTGAATCCCGTAGAGCCGCCGCGCCGGGTCCTCGAAAGCGGCCACCGGGGCGTTCTCGGTCGTGGCCGTGACGGCGAAGCCCGGAGGGGCCGACTCCACGTGGTCGCCGTGGCTCATCCAGACGGTCTCGCGCGGGCCGAGGCCGCGGAAGAGCCGCCCGCCGGCCACGTTCACGAGGGCGCGGCCGTACTCCCGCCCGGGGGCCCGCCCCACCTTCCCGCCGAACCGCCGGGCGATCCACATCATCCCGTAGCAGAGTCCGAGGACGGGCTTGCCGAGCTCGAAGAGCCTCTCGTCCCCCGCCGGCGCCCCCTCGTCGTAGACGCTCGAAGGACCGCCGGACAGGATGATCCCTTTCGGCGAGAGCGCCGCGACCTCGGCCGCGGGCGTGTCGAACGGCAGGACGATCGACCGGACGCGGGCCTCGCGGATCCTCCGGGCGATGAGCTGCGTGTACTGGGAACCGAAGTCGAGCACGACGACGGTGTCGGCGCTGGCGGGAACCACGCGCCGAGTATAGGCGGGCCCCTCAGGGCACGCGGCGGACGCGGGGCGCGGCCGAGCCGCCGAGAAGAGCTCGCGGCACGGCCGCGAGAAGCGACGCGGCGAGACCCGCCGCCACGGCGCCGAACGAGGCCGCGACCACGAAGAGCGGCGCCACGTTCACGCCGCCCGGGAGTTCCCCCCCGTGCGCCACGCGATGGAGCGAGACCCCCGCCCACGCGGAGATCGCCAGCGTCACGCCGAGGAAGGCCCACCGGCTCTCGGCGGGGACGTCCGGGTCGGCGCTCCCGGACCTCTTCCGACGTCGCCAGAGCGGAGCGGCCGCCCCGAGCCCCAGCTCCGAGAGGACGAGCAGGAGCCCGACGACGAGGTACGGCGTGACGAAGAACGCGAGGGAGGTCAGCACAAAGCGGAACACCGGGTGCTTCACGACGTCCGGGCCGAGCGCCTCGGTCATGAAGGGATACGCCGCGAACGCATCCGGCGCCCGGGGGTGCGACGCGAGGAAGGCCACGATCGTGACGAGAAACGCCGCCGGGGCGACGAGGAGGAACGCCCGCGAGGTCCGGAACATCAGGAAGACGGACGCGCCGCCCACGCGTCCCGCCAGAGCGCGGTGACTTTCTTCACGTAGGCCTGCGTCTCGCGGTAGGGCGGCACGCCGCCGAAATCCTCGACGGCCCGCTCCCCGGCGTTGTAGGCGGCCAGGATCAGCTCCACCGAGGTCTCGCCGAATCGTGCGGCCAGCTCGGCGAGGTATGCCGTCCCGCCGCGGATGTTCTCCCGCGGGTCGAAGTCGCGCCCGACCCCCATCCGCCGTGCCGTCGCGGGCATCAGCTGCATCAGACCGCGCGCCCCTTTCGGGGAGATCGCCGACGGGACGAAGTTCGACTCGGCCTTGATGACGGCCGCGATGAGGGCGGGGTCGATCCGGAATTCTCTCGCCGCCTGGAGGATTTCCTTCGAATAGGGGGAGACGACGGGAAATTTCTCTTCGAAAGCGCGAACGGATCGTTGGGACAAGTCGGCGCCGGCGCTCGCGGGGCGGCGTCCGTCCGGCTCGTTCGGGAGGGCGGGCCGCTCGTACTCGTCGTCCACGATCCGGTCGATCAGCTCGAGCGGAATCGTCATCCGCCCCCCGCCCGGGAGCGAAAGGACGATCCGGTCGGCCCCCTCCAGTCCGAACGAGTCGACGCGGAGCAGCCGGCCATCGCCGAAAACGACCAGCGCCCCGTCGGCCCGCCAGACGGCCAGAAGCAGCAGGCAGGGCAGGATCCGGACCGGAAGGAACCTCATCCCTGCCCCATGTTACGGAAGCCGGGGCCCCCGCGTCGCGTCAACGGGCCGCCGGCCGGGTCGAAAGCCGTTCCCGGACCAGCCGGAACGCGGCGGCCCGTTCGGCTCCTTCGAGGACCATTCGCGGGGGCCGCACCCGCTCGGAGCCGAGCCCGGCCTCCTGCTGGACCAGCTTGATCAGCTGGACGAACTTCGGGACGGTGTCGAGGCGGAGAAGGGGGAGAAACCACTCGTAGAGCCGGTCCGCCTCGGCCCTTGTTCCCGCCGAGGCGAAATCGAAGAGCCGGACCGATTCGACGGGCAGGGCGTTGACCAGCCCCGCGATCCAGCCCACGGCCCCCGCCGCCAGGCCCTCCACGATCAGGTCGTCGACGCCGACGAAGAGGGCGAGGCGGCCGCCGCAGAGCGCGCGGATCCCGGTCACGCGGCGCACGTCCGCGCTCGACTCCTTCACCGCCTGCAGGTTCCGGTGCCGCGCCGCGAGGAGCGCGAGGTCTTCCGGAAGCACGTCGGTCCCGTAGGCGACGGGATTGTTGTAGAGCATGCACGGCAGCTCGGTCGCGGCGATCACGGCGTCGAAGTGCGCGAGCGTCTCCCGCCGGTCCGGCCGATAGACGTACGGCGGCAGGACCATCAGGCCGTCGCAGCCCCTCTCGCGCGCCATGCGTGCCGTCGATACGGCCTCGGCGGTCGACAGGGCGGCGACCCCCGCGACGAG
>DATIWM010000095.1:0-5587 GCA_035519355.1 Thermoanaerobaculia bacterium
CGAATCGGCCATGCCCGGCCGCGTCACCATCGTCCGTCCCGGACTCATCGTCGGACCCGGCGACCCGAGCGACCGGTTCACCTACTGGCCCGTCCGCGTTTCGCGCGGCGGCGAGGTGCTGGCCCCCGGGACGCCCGCCGACCCCGTCCAGTTCATCGACGTGAGGGACCTCGGCACGTTCCTCGTGAGGGTGCTCGACACGCGGACGACCGGCGTCTTCAACGCGACGGGGCCGACGACGCCTCTCCCCGTCGGCACGCTTCTCGAGACCTGCCGGGCCGTCAGCGGAAGCGACGCGCGGTTCACCTGGGTCGACGCGGCCTTTCTCGCGAAGATGACGGTCGTCCCGTTCGTCGACATGCCGGTCTGGGACGTCCCCGAGGGGGAGACGGCCGGCGCCAACCGGGTCTCGAACGCGCGTGCCGTCGCGAAGGGACTGACCTTCCGGCCCCTTTCCGTCACCGTCAAGGAGACGCTCGACTGGTGGCGGACCCTGCCGAAGGAGCGGCAGGAAAAGCTCAAGGCCGGGATCTCGCCCGCGCGAGAAGCCGAGGTCCTGAAGGCCTGGCACGAGCGGCCGAAGCCGGCTTCAGGAGGCTGAGAAAGAAAAGAGCCGGGAGGTGGCTCCCGGCTCTCGGCCTGTCATGGAGCGGGACACGAGGGTCGAACTCGCGACATCTACCTTGGCAAGGTAGCGCTCTACCACTGAGCTAGTCCCGCGAATCAGGCGTCTCCGCCTGAGCAGCGGAATCTAGAGGAGGCGTCTCGCGGTGTCAAGGAGCGGCGACTCCTCCCGCGTGCGCTTCTACGGGTTCCGCCGACGGAGCGCGGGCGTCTGGCCCCCCAGCGATTCCGCCTCGCGGCACGCTTCGGCCAGGCCGCTTCGGCACGCGGACTTGAGCACTTCGAGGATCCTCTGTCGGAATTGGGGAGCAGGATTCGCCTCGGCGGCGCGCCTAAGGTCCGCGAGAAACTCGGCCGTCCGCCCCTCGAGACGCCGGAGCTGCGCGCGGCCGAGCAGCGCCTTCGGATCGTTCGGATTCCTCGCCAGGGCCGCAGCGAGGAGCGATTCGGCCTCGCCCCGCGCGTCTCCGTACGCGAGGGCCAGCTCCCACCCTTTCGGCGGGACGATCGTCCCTCCCGGGCCGCGAAGGAGGAAGGCGAGAGGGCGGATCTCGCGGCGACCCGTTCGTTTCGCGTGGGCGAAGGCTTCCACGAGCGCCTGAGAGGCGGCCACGTCGTCCCGGACGACGTACGCGAGACCCCCGCCGGCGTAGATCTCGAGGGTGCGGGCCTCGGCCATCTCCGGCTCTTCCTTCAGGGCGCTCCGCGCCGCCGCCCGGCCGACCTCGAAGTCCTCCCGGGTCAGCCGCCTCGCCCCCCGCCGCGACGGATCGAGGCGGTCGAGGGCGGGCTTCAGAAGCCTCGCGGCCGGGCTCTTCGCCGGCGATTCGTCCGGGGCGGGCGCGGAGACCTCATGGGCCGGGAGCGGAGGAGCAGGCGTCGGCGCGGGGACGGCTGCCGCGCGCGGCGACATGGCCAGCTCCTTCTCCGCCTTTCGGAGCCGCGCCTCCAGCTCGGCGAGCTTCTTCGCCTCGGCGTCGGGGGTGGGGAAAACGGCCGGGGAATTCTTCGAAAGGGGATCCGACGGAGACGCCGCAACGGACAGGGCGGGCGAGGGAACGCCGGAGCCCGACGTCGCGACGGCAGGTGGCGTGGCGGTGCCGGCGGGACCGGTCGGCGAGGTCTCCGCTTTCTCTCTCCCCCTCAGAAGAAAAACTCCGCTGCCGGCCGCGACCACGACGACGGCGGCGGCGAGGCCGCGGAGCAGGTTCTTCCTCGCCCTTCCCGTCCCCGTGAGGATCGTCTCGTCGCTCGTCAGACCGGGAGCCGGCGTGGCCACGGGCCGCGCGCGGTCCGACTGGAGAACGGTCGGTGCCGCCTGCGCCGCCGTGGACGGGACGGCGCCCGCGATCCCGGTCGGTGCGAACGCGATGACGGCTGCGGCGAAGGCGCTCGAGGTCGGATGGCGCTCCGCCGGATCTTTTGCGAGGGCGCGGACGAAGACGGCGTCGAGCCCTGCCGGGAGGCCGGAGATCTTCGCCGAGAGGGCCGGCGCGGGGGTCGTGACGTGCTGGTGCATCAGCGAGAGGGGGTTCTCCCCCTCGAAGGGCGGCCGCCCGGCGAGGAGCTCGAAGGAGATGACGGCCAGGGCGTACCGGTCGGTGGCGGGCGTGGCCGGCTTCCCCTGGGCCTGCTCGGGCGCCATGTAAAGCGGCGTCCCGACGACCATGCCGGTCGCCGTGAGCCCCGTCACCGTCTCGAGCATTTTCGCGATGCCGAAGTCGGCGAGGAAGAGCCGGTCCCCTTTTCCGAGAAGGACGTTCGCCGGCTTCACGTCCCGGTGGAGGACGCCGGCCTCGTGCGCCGCGTCGAGCGCGCCGGCGAGCTGGCCGATCCAGAGCGCCGCCTTCGCGATCGGCACGGGGCCGCTCTGCATCCGGTCGCGCAGCGTGCCTCCCTCGAGGAACGGCATGACGAGGAACGGAAGCCCCTCCTCCTCGCCGAAGTCGTAGACGGGGAGGATGTTCGGATGCTCGAGCGAAGCGACGACGCGCGCTTCGCGGAGGAAGCGCTCGACGAAGTTCCGGTCGGTGGCATGGTCGGCGTGGATCACCTTCACGGCCACGGCGCGGCCGAGCTTCGTGTCCTCGGCGCGCCAGACCTCCGCCATCCCGCCCCGGCCGAGGAGCTCCTCCAGCCGGTACCGGCCCAGCATCCGGCCCGGCATCCGGCTCACGTCCTCCCCCCGCGGCGGAAGGTGCCGTGACGCAACGGACGAGTGGCCGCTCTGCACGCCATTCGAAAGACGCTTTTTTCCGACAGGAGTTTACCGGGGACGCCTCAGACCGCGTCGAAGGCGCCCCGGATCCAGGCGACGGCGGGCGGTTCCCCGTCGACCGCCACGACGTCGAACCGGACCGGACGGGCCGCCTCTCCTGGATGCCGCGCCAGCCATCGGCGAGCGGCCCGGACCACGCGCGCCCGCTTCCTCGCCGTGACCGATTCCGCCGCCGTACCGGTCTCCGCCGCCTTCCGGCGCCGCACCTCGACGAAGACCAGAACCGGACCCTCTTCCGCCACGAGGTCGATCTCGCCGTCCTTGTACCTGACGTTCCGCTCCCGAATCGCCAGCCCCCGCTCCGCGAGATGGAGCGCCGCGATCTCCTCGCCGCCGCGCCCGGTCTCGACGCGCCGCCTGTCGGATCGGCGTGCCGCGCCGCCGGAGCGCCGGCGCGAGATCCCGAGCGCCTTCAGCTTCCGCTTCCAGTCTCCGGCTTCCTCGTCCACGGCCGGTAGCATAATGACCCGCGCCATGAGCGAAGTCCTTCTCGTCCATTGCCCCGAGTGCGCGTCCGCGCTGAAGGTGGATCCGGAAACCGGCGCCGTCCTCTCGCACGAGACGCCGGCTCACAAGGACAAGCTCGCCTCGCTCGAGGACGCCGCCAAGGAGATCCAGCGCCGCAAGTCGCGCGCCGAGGACCTCTTTGCCGCCACCGTCGAACGCGAAAAGCACAAGAGCGAGATTCTCGAGAAGACCTTCAAGGAAGCCCTCCAGAAGGCCAAGACGGATCCCGGGAAGCCCCGCGGCATCTTCGACGACGACTAGCGCTCAGTCGGGCTTGTTGAGGTACCAGAGCGTCCAGCCGAAGGCGCCGAAGAGTCCGACGACCATCATCGCCCAGACCAGCTCGAGCGGCCAGCGGTTGTCCGGGTACTGCACCTGCAGTCGCCAGTAGCCGAGGACGACGAGGGCCGCGACGGCGACCTTCAGGAGGACGTTTCGGACGCGCAGCCAGGTCTCGTTCCGCGCCTCGTCCTTCTCCAGCTCGGCGAGCGCCTTCTCGCGCCGCCGCTTCGACATCTCGCGACGGCGCGCCTTCATCCCTTCGGTGACGACGGGCTCCGCCGAGAACGGAGCTCCCGCTTCCTCCTTCGGGGGAGGCACGTAGACCCTCGGCGTGAAGGGACCTCGCGCCTCGGGCCCGCCCCGGGCCTTGGGCTCGTCCGCCATGAGCCCCATCAGGTTACAACAGCCGGGGGGGCGAAGTCAGGAGGCCCGGGGGGGCGGGAGGGCCCGCGCCGCCAGCTCGAGGACGTCCAGCGGCTCGGTCGTCCCCGCCAGCTCGGTCTGGGCGTTGGTCAGCATGACCATGCAGAACGGGCACGAGACGCCGACCGCCTCCGTGCCGCACGACTCGATCTCGCCGTAACGCATCTGGTTGATCCGCGTCCCGAGCTTCTCTTCCAGCCACATCCGGCCGCCGCCCGCCCCGCAGCAGAGCCCGTTCTCGCGGCTCCGGGGCAGCTCTTTCAGCTGGAGCCCCGGGATGGCCGAGAGGACGGCGCGCGGCGCGTCGTAGACCCCGTTGTGCCGGCCGAGGTAGCAGGGGTCGTGAAAGGAGATCGTCTTCTCGATCCGCGCCGGGAGCCTGAGGCGCCCCTCCTCGATCAGCCTGGCCACCAGCTCGGTCCCGTGCATGACCTCGAACGTCCCGCCGAAGTCGGGGTACTCGCGCGCCAGCGTGTTGAAGCAGTGCGGGCAGTTCGTGACGATCCGCTTCACGCCGTAGCCGTTCAGCGTCTCCACGTTCTGCCGGGCCAGCGTCTGGAAGAGGTATTCGTTCCCGAGCCGCCGCGCGGCGTCGCCCGTGCACGTCTCTTCGGAGCCGAGGATGGCGAACGTCACGCCCGCCTCGTGGAGGAGCGTCGCGAGGGCGCGCGAGACCTTCTTCCCGCGGTCTTCGTACGACCCCGCGCAGCCGACCCAGAAGAGGATCTCGGCGTCGGGCGCCTCGGCGATCGTCGGCAGCGGAAACGGCAGCTCCTTCGCCCAGGCGCCGCGGTCGGCGGCGGCCAGGTTCCACGGGTTCCCCTGCCGCTCCATCCCGTTGAAGGCGGTCTGCGCCTCCTTCGGGAACTCGCTCCGCTCGAGGACGAGGTGCCGCCTGAGGTCGGCGATCTTGTCGGTGTAGGTGATGCCCACCGGGCAGGCGTGCTCGCAGTAGCGGCACGTGGTGCAGGCCCAGATCGTCTCCTCGGAGACCCAGCCTCCGATGAGGGGCTTCCGATCCTCGAGAGCCGGCGCCAGCTTCCCGCCGGAAAAGCCGGTGGCCGCGTCGAGGAGGGCCGGGGCGTCGGTGTAGAGCGCATGGCGCAGGTCGACGGTGAAGCCCTTCGGCGTGAGCGGCTTTCCCGTCAGGTGCGTCGGGCAGATCTCCCGGCAGCGCCCGCACTCGGTGCAGGTGAAGATGTCGAGCTTCTGCTTCCAGGTGAAGTCCTCGATCTTCGAGACGCCGAAGACCCCCGCCTCGGCCGCCTTCTCGATGTCGATCGTGGACATCTTTCCCGGCGCGTCGAGCTTCGCGAACAGGAGGTTCGGGAGCGCCGTGAGGACGTGGAAGTGCTTGGCGAACGGGAGGTAGTTCAGGAAGAAGAGGATGGCGGTCAGGTGCGCCCACCAGCAGCCCGCGTAGATCGTCCAGAGGGTCTCGGGGCTCGAGCCGGCGAGGAAGCGCGACAGGGC
>DATIWM010000096.1:0-7926 GCA_035519355.1 Thermoanaerobaculia bacterium
CGTGCCGGTCGGGACCCCTCCGAAGGAAGACGGCTCGCCCGACCTCTCCTTCATCTTCGAGGTGGCCGAGTCGATCGCGTCCCACATGAACGGCTACAAGGTCGTCGTCACGAAGTCGACGGTCCCGACCGGCACGGGTGCGCAGATCGAGGAGATCCTCCGGAAGAACCCGCGGGGCCACAAGTTCTCGGTCGTCTCGAACCCGGAGTTCCTCCGGGAGGGCTCGGCCATCGAGGACTTCATGCGTCCCGATCGGGTCGTCGTCGGCTCCCGCGACGAACAGGCCATCGCCATCGTGAAAGACGTCTACTCCCCCCTCCTCGTGGCCGGCGTCCCCTTCGTCGTGACCGACGTCGAGTCGGCCGAGCTGATCAAGTACGCCTCGAACGGATTCCTCGCCCTGAAGATCACCTTCATCAACGAGATCGCCGCCATGTGCGAGCGGATGGGGGCCGACGTGAAGGACGTGGCACGCGGCATGGGGCTGGACAAGCGGATCGCCCCGGCCTTCCTCCTGCCGGGCCCCGGCTACGGCGGCTCCTGCTTCCCCAAGGACTCCTCGGCCGTCGTCGACCTCGCGCGGAAGAACGGTTACAGCTTTCGCATCATGGAGACCGTCCTCGAGGTGAACGATGCCGTCAAGGCGCGGATGATCGAGAAGGTCGAAACGGTCTGCGGGAACCTCCGCGGCAAGCGGATCGCCATCCTCGGCATCGCCTTCAAGCCCGAGACCGACGACATCCGCGAGAGCGCGAGCCTGAAGCTGATCCGCGATCTCGCGTCCCGGGGCGCCTCCGTCGTGGCGTACGACCCGGCCGCCATGGAGAACGCGCGGAAGGAGCTGCCGGATCTGGAGCTGGCGGAGGAGGTCTACGCCTGCGCCCGGGGCGCCGACGCGCTGGTCCTGGCGACGGACTGGAACCAGTTCCGGAAGCTCGACCTCGCGAAGCTCGAGGAGACGATGAAGGCGAAGAACTTCGTCGACTTCCGTAATCTCTACGAGCCGGCCGAGATGAGACGGCTCGGCTGGAGGTATGCGGGGGTCGGACGAGGATGACCGGGAAACCCGTCTGGCGGGTTTCCCTGGCCCTTCCGCTCGGCCGCTTCGCGGCCTGCGCCGGCTAAACTCAACCTATGCGTATCGTGGTAACGGGTGTGGCGGGGTTCCTGGGGAGCCACCTGGCCGACCGGCTCCTCGCCGACGGACACGAAATCGTCGGGCTGGACAACTTCATCACCGGTCACGAACGCAACATCCAGCACCTTTCCGGGAACCGGAAATTCCGCTTCGTCTTCCACGACGTGACGGAGTACATCTACCTGGACGGGCCAACCGACGCCATCCTCCACTTCGCCTCGCCCGCCTCGCCCATCGACTACCTCCAGATTCCGATCCAGACCCTGAAGGTCGGCGCGCTCGGGACGCACAAGGCCCTGGGCCTCGCGCGGGCCAAGAAGGCGCGCTTCCTCCTCGCCTCCACCTCCGAGGTCTACGGCGACCCGCGAGTCCACCCGCAGCCGGAGAGCTACTGGGGGAACGTCAACCCCGTCGGCCCGCGCGGCTGCTACGACGAGGCGAAGCGTTTCGCCGAAGCGATGACCGTCGCCTACCGCGACGTCCACGGCATCGACACGCGGATCGCCCGGATCTTCAACACCTACGGCCCGCGGATGCGCCCCAACGACGGGCGGATCGTCCCCTCGCTCATCTCGCAGGCGCTCAGGAACGAGCCCCTCACCGTCTTCGGCGACGGCTCGCAGACCCGCTCTTTCTGCTACGTCTCCGACCTGATCGACGGCATCGTCCGGCTCCTCCACTCGTCCCTCAAGGACCCGGTCAACGTCGGCAACCCCGCCGAGATGACGGTCCTCGAGTTCGCCGAGACGATCCGCCGCGCCACCGGCACGTCCGCCCCGATCGTCCACCGCCCGCTCCCCGTGGACGACCCGAAGCAGCGCCGCCCCGACATCACGAAGGCGCGGACCGAACTGGGCTGGGAGCCGAAGGTGCCGCTGACCGAGGGCCTGAAGGCCACCATCGCCTACTTCCGGACGCTGTAAGCGCAGCGCGTAGCACGCGGGCGTCTCGCCCGCAACCTGCCGGCTTCCAGGGAACCTGAGACATAATCTCACCTGGAGAAGACATGACGGTGAGACGCCTGGCGCTCGCTTTGGCGCTCCTGGCGGCTGTCGTCGCCACCCTGGCCGCCGCGCCTGCCCCGAACGGCCCGAAGCTCGCCGACTACTACACACTGATCCCGCCGAAAGTGATCGACCCCGACTTCTCGCCGCTGTTTCTCGACGTGACGCCATTCTCCGCTGATCTCAACGGCGACGGAAACGAGGACCTGGTCGTCCTGGGCGTGGACTATTCGTGCTGCGCGCCCCCCAACGATCCGCAGCCTTCACGGGTCTTCTTCGGCGACGGCGACGGGAACTTCACCGCTCCCGCGCCCGGGCAGTTCCCCTTCGACACCTTCAAGATGGTGGATCCACGCAAGGTGGTGTTCGGGGACCTGAACGGGGACGGGCGGCTCGACATGTTCATCGCCTGCCATGGCTGGGACACCGATCCCTATCCCGGCGAGCAGAACCGGCTCTATCTCTCCGAGCCCGGCGGCGGCTGGAGGGACGCGACGTCGACGCTCCCGCAGCTGAGCGATTACACCCACTCCGCCGCAGCCGGCGATCTGAGCGGCCGCGGCGTCCTGGACATCATCGCGGGCAACTACTTCGGTGCGCAGAACAACATCAGCTCGTATGCGCTCTTGAACGACGGTGCCGGCCACTTCACGATGACCCGGGCGAACATCCCGGCGGGGCCGGGGCAAGCGATGGATGCCCAGACCGGCCACTGGTTTGTCGCCACGACGCTGGCGGACCTCGACGGCAACGGCCTTCCGGAGTTGATCCTCGGTAGCAGCGGGAGCGATCCCGTCCCTTACAGCAAGCTGACTCACTCGACCATCCTGTGGAACGAATATGGAGCGTTTCGCGACGGCAACAAGACGGAGCTGCCGTTCCCCTCACCGTTCTTCGAGTTTCATCACGACCTGGACGTCGAACCGATCGACTTCGACGGGGACGGGTGGCCCGACCTCGTCATCGTCGGCACACAAGGCAGCAGTACGGTCTTCTATGACGGCTGGTTCGTCCAGCTCCTCCGGAATCAGGGGAACGGATCTTTCGTGGACGTCACGGCGAGATATCTTGACCCCAGCGACGCGTTCGGGGGAACACCCGGCGTCCCGACGGAGGCGCCACCGATCTACTGGGTCAAGGTTCTCGACTTCAACGGTGACGGCCTTCCTGATTTTTCGGTCGAGTACACCCCCTTCGGGGGGGGATGGTCCGACCCCAACCTGGGTATCTGGGGCCCGCATTTGCCGCCGAGCCAGCCGCTGATCTACATCAACAGCGGTAGAGGGCATTTCTCGACGCTCAAGGTCGGGGACTTCGTCGCCCCCGGCTATGAACAGGCCTTGGGCGGCGGACACCTGATGCGGACGCGAAACGGCTACAGTTTCATCACGCCCTACGGGCAGCCGAGCGCGGACGGACCGCTCCCCGGGCTGCGCCTGACGGGACTCCTCGCCACGAAGCCCTATCGGCAGCCCGCGGTGCCGAGGCGCATGCCCGTCGCGCCGCGTCCGGAGAGTCCTCTCCCCGCAAACCCCAAGCCACGCGGGTGAACTTAACGGACGGGGTCAGGTCTCATTTTTCAATTATAGGATTCCGTCAGGAGAGGGCCGACTCCAGAAGCCGCGCCTTCGCGGGATTTCGTACCGCTTCCGCCTCCCCGGCGATCACCAGCGCCGAGGCCTGTCCGATGCCCACCCCCAGCGCGTCGCCGATTCGCTCGAGCGTCAGGAGCCCGTACCGGCGAAGCGCCCAGGCCAGGAGCCGCCGTTCCCGGATGAAGGTCCGCGTCCGCGTGTTCATCTCCGGGAGCGTCGTCCCGAGCGCCGCCGCCATCCTCCGGGCTCCCTTTTCGGGGTCCGTCTCCAGAGGATGCTGCTGTCGCCGCGGAACGCCCTTGGCGCGGGGCTTTCCGCTCACCCGCTCGCGCACGTCGGAAAGGAACGCGTCGGACCCGAGGTAGATTTGCCCTCGCACCTCCTCCCACGGCGCGTAGCCGCCCCTCTTTCCCTCCGCGACGAAAGCCCGGTACCGCTCGACGGCCTGCCGACGCGACGCCCCGAACTGCCGGAGCGTCCACTCCGTCTCCAGCCACTCCGGCGCCTCGCGCAGCCCCGCCGTCGCCCCGTAGCTGCTCCAGGGCCACGCCCGGGCCGACGGCGCGGCCTGTGCCCGGACGGGATTCAGAACGACGTACCGGCAGAGCTCAAGAAGATGCGACTCCTTCTCGACCAGAACCGCCTTGAACCGCCCCTGAAAAAGGTGGCCCGAGCGCCGATGTCGGCGATTGAACGCCTGCGTGTAAAGCCCGTTGAGCTGACGCATGCCGCGCGAGAGCGTCGGCTCCGGCGTCTCGACCAGGAGATGGAAATGGTTTCCCATCAGGACGTACGCGTGCAGCCTCCACCGGAAGAGGCTGACGGTCCGTCCCAGGATCGACAGGAAGCGCTCGCGGTCGGCGTCGTCCCGGAACACCTCCCGTCGCTCGTTGCCGCGCGACGTGACGTGCCAGACGGCTCCCGGGTACTCGAGGCGGAGAGGGCGGCTCATGCCATCACTATAATTGAAATATGAGACCTGACCCCGCCGGCAAGCTATCGGCCATCGCCGTTACGGAATGCCGAGACGGCGCCTGAACGGGGCTTCGCGAACGGGGTCCGCGACGCGGTCGAAGTAGAAATTGCGGCAGCGCGCGTAGTCGCGGCGGACGGTCTCGTCGGACAGCGTGGGCATCACGGCCAGGTAGCGGTCGAGCGTCTCCGGGAAGCTCGGGAAGCGGGCGCCCCGGCGCGCCAGCTCCTCCATGAGGGGCGGATCCCAGGACATCACCCAGAGAACGGCCGGTCCGTGGACCGCCGTGACGGTCGGGATGACGTCCGCGATCCCGGGATAGTCGGCCTCCGGCGGGTGGAACATGAAGTGGACGTTTCGCTCGCGCAGGACGTAGTCGAGGTCTGCGAACCGCTCGTGCCCGACGCGGCCCCGTTTCGCGAGCGGCTGCCGGGCGATCCGGCGGTCCGTCAGGCCGTGCGCCTCGATCACCTCGGCCGCCCCGGAGCGGTAGGCCACACGCATCTCCGCTCCCCCCGCGAGGACGCGCACCGGCAGGCCGGCGAAGAGAGGCTCCAGGGTCGAGCCCACCTGGTCCGCCAGGCGCACGCCGTCTCCCGTGTAGGCCGCACGCTCGTCGGCAACGCCGTCGACGAACGTGCCGGGAGGAACCGGGCTGGCGACGAGAAACGGGACGATGAGCGCGGCCGCGACGGCGCCGGCCCGAAGAGCCGCACGAAGCGCGGGGGTCGAGACGGCCAGTTCGAGAAGCACGCCGAGAAGCGGCACGACAGGGATGAGAAGCCGCGCGTACATGAAGTCTCCGCCCACACGTGTCACGTAGAGTCCCCAGGAGACCGCGATCCCGGCGACGAGAACGGCTTCCGGGACGAGGCGGTCCAGAGTCCCCTTCAGCTCGCGACGTCGGCGTCCCAGGAGCCCGGCCAGAACGACGAGCGGGAAGCCGAGAAGGAGGACGACGTTCCGGCGCAGGAACAGCCCGAGGTAGAGGAGACCCTGCCCCCACCAGGCGAGCCACGCCGACTTCGCGTAGTACGTGTTGGGGAGCCAGCCGCCGTAGTAGGCGTGCCGCCAGAGAAGGTGCGGAACGACGAGAGCCGCCGCGCCCGCCGCGAAGGTGAGAGAGGCCGCGACGCGCCGCTCCGGCCTGAAGAAGAGGAGCCAGGCGAGAGCCACGGCCGCGGGAAGCAGGCCGTCGGGCCGGGTGAGGGCCGCGAGGCCGAAAGTGGCTCCGGCCGCCAGCTCGCGCCGTCTCGACCCGCCTCGCCCGGAGAGGAGGAAGACTCCGGCCACGAGAAGGAACGAGAAGAAAGCCGTCTCGAGCCCTCCCGTGGCCCAGACCTGCAGATCGGGGTTCAGGGCAACGACCGCGGCCGCGACCGGAACCGGAAAGAGCATTCCGCCGGTCTCCCCGGCCCGGACCCATGCGCGCCTCGCCAGGAGCAGGACGATCCCGGCGAAGCTCGCGAGGCTCAGGACGTTCGCCCAGGTCTCGGGCGGGATGGCGAGGGGAAAGGCCGGAGCCGTCAGCAGGACCCAGAGAAAGTTCGTGTATCCCTCGACCCGCTCGCCCCGGTTGAAGACCAACCCCGCGCCCGAGACGAGGTTTCTCGCATACCGGAACGAGATCCACGCGTCGTCGCAGGTCCATGCCAGCACGACCGCCCGCAGCAGCCCCGTCGCCAGCGCTAACGCCGTCGCGCCGGCGGCGACGAGGGCGGCCCGCACCCGTCCTCTAGAATCTTCCGGACCGTGAAGAAACCATCCGAGGTCTTTGCCGACCGCTGGATCCGGCACGGCCTGATTCTGAGCTTCGGAATGGGGTTCACGGTCCCCTATTTCCGCCTGTTGAACCGGGTCCGGGTGGAGGGGGACGACCTGCTCGAGGCGCTGCCGCTCCGGAAGGTCGTCTTTCTCTCGAATCACCAGTCGTACTTCATGGAGGCGTTCGCCTTCTTCGACCTCGTCTACGTGAAGCACGGGTTCGACCTCGAGGAGCCGTACCTCCGCTTCTCGGCGGCGGAAGAGACGATGAAGAAGAATCTCCTGACGGTCCTGTTCGCGAAGGCGGGAGGCGTCACCTTCCGGCGCTCGTTCCGTGACGGGGGGAAGGACGTGAACCGCCCCGTCGACCTCGAAGGAATCGCCCGCGTCGAAGAGGCGATCGAGAGCGGGTGGCTGCTCCACTTTCCCGCCGGAACCACGCAGCCGGGCGCGCCGCTCCGGAAGGGGATCGCCCAGGTCCTCCACCGGACGAAGGCCGTGGCCGTTCCGGTCCGGGTGGACGGCTTCCGCCAGCTCCTTCTCCTCAAGCAGCTCCCTGGGAAGCTCTTCCGCAAATGCTCCATCCGGATCCACCGGCCGCTCGACCTCCACGATTTCTATTCCCGCCCTTACGACAAGGAGGCCGGGGGGGCCGTCGTGGAACAGCTGGGCGCCGTTCTGAACGACCCGGCCTGAGAGAAGACGTGGGCCGCACCGGCAAGCGCCGCTCCCCCCGCGCCGCCGCGCCGGGTTCCAGGTGGGGCCCGGGGACTCCGTCGGGGCTTCCGGCCGCGTTCCTCCTCGCGGCCTTCGCCGGCATGACCGCGCTCACATGGCGGAAATGGGTCGACCCGATCGTCGACTTCGGGCAGACGATGGAGATCGCGCGAGACGTGGCGGGGGGAAAGGTCCCCTACCGGGACGTCGCGCTTCTCCACGGCCCGCTCTCGACGGGGCTCAATGCCCTTCTCTTCCGGCTCTTCGGCCCCACGATCGGGACGCTCACGATCTTCAACCTCGCCGTCGTCGCGGCTCTCGCGGCGCTTCTCTTCCGCCTTCTCGCCGACGCTTTCGACCGGTTCGCGGCCACGGCCGGCGCCCTGCTCTTCCTCCTCGTCTTTGCCTTCGGCCAGTACACGCCCGCCTCGATCACGAACTACGTCGCCCCGTACACCCCCGAGATCGTCCACGGCCTCGCCCTCGGCCTGATCGGGGTCTATTTCGCCGCGCGGGCCGGCCGCACCGGACGGCCGGGCCACGCCGCGCTCGCGGGCCTCTTCGCCGGTCTCGCCTTCCTCACGAAGGCGGAGACGTCCGTGGCGGCTCTGGGAGGCGCCGCCGCGGGACTTCTCGTCGCCATCCACCTCCGGCGACGGGCGGGCGGAGGGGTCGCGGCCCTGGCTGCGCCCTTCGCCGCGGGCCTCGCGGCGCCGCCGGCCGCGGCCTTCCTCG
>DATIWM010000097.1:0-4497 GCA_035519355.1 Thermoanaerobaculia bacterium
AGGCCGCGGAGGAAGGAGGGGGCGTTCGAGAAGGCCTTCCAGGTCGCGCCGCCGTCGGTGCTCTTGTGAACGCCTTTCCGGTTGCCGACGAGGATCGCGGGGGGGTCGCCCACCCCCCACGCCACGCTGCCGTAGTCGAAATCGGGTCCGGCGGCGATCCGCCGCCACGTCTCACCGCCGTCGTCGCTCCGGTGGATGAGCGACGCCGAGACGAGGGCGACCTGGTTCGGGAAGCGCGGGCTCGTCCGGATCCGGTAGAGATGGAAGGCGCGGCCGGGGACTCCCGCGCTGCGGAAGGTCCGCCCGCCGTCGACGCTTCGGACGACGCCGTTCTCCGAGATCGCGAAGACGGCCTGTCCCCCAAGTGCGACGTCCACGTACCGTCCCGCCGGGAGCGTTCCTTCGGGGCGCCCGAAGACCCGGCCTCCGTCGAGGCTCACGAGGAGGCCATCGTCCGTGGCGAGATAGATCGCCCCGCCGTCGCCAAGGGCCACCCGGGCGACGGTCCGGGGGGTCGGAGAGAGCTTCGACCACGTCTCGCCGGCGTCGGCGGAGGCGAAGAGCCCGACGCCTTCCTCCCAGAGCACGATCCGCCGCGGTTCCTTCGGGTCGACGCCCAGAGTCCTCCGGGCCGCCGCGGCCGCGGCGGGCGAGGCGAGCGCCCCGAGAAGAAGCGCCGCCGCGAGTCCCGAAATCCGTCTCTTCACGCTGTCTCTCCTCCCGTCGCCACGGGCGTGGCGCGCCCCGGCAACCTCGTGAACGTCAGCTTTCTGACCGGTGGCGCCCCGGCAGAACGCGAGGTTCTGCCCTGTTCTTCGAGAGTGAGAAAGCGGACTCCGTCGCTCCTCCACCCGGCGAGCAGCCGGGCGAACGACGCGGAGAACGCCGGCCCTCCTTCGATCTCTGTGTGAATGGAGTGAACCTCGGTGACGTTCCTCGAAGAGCCGACACCCGAACGGTCTTTCTCCCTGACCCTCGCCCGAAGGGATTCGCAGGCCTGCTCCGTCCGCGAGCCGGCGCCCGCCCCAGGGAGCGCGAGCAGCTCGTCGAGCGTCGGAAGCGTCGAGGGGATCTCGAGGACCGTCGAGGCTCTTCCGTCGCTCCTCTCCGGGAAGAACGGCTCCCCCCCGCGCGTGTCGGACGAGACCTCGATCCCTTCGGCCTCGTACGCCTCGACGGAGAGGGCGTTCGCCGTCCAGCCCGGAGCCCCGGCGACGCGGGCGCGCTCGCCGAAGATCTCCGCGAAGCGCGCGGCGGCGCGGCCGAACGTCGTCGTGACCTCCTCGCGCGACATCGACGGAAGCCGGTCGTGCCACGCGACGTGGTCCCAGGCGTGAATGCCGACCTCATGCTCCGCAGCCGCCACCTCGCGCATCCTCCGGATCGCCTCCCGCCTCGTCCCGATCTCCGGGGCCGGAAGGACCGTTCCGTAGAGCATCGTCCGGATCCCGTACGACGCCGCCGGACTCGCCGAGAGGACCTTCGTGACGAAGCCCTTCCGGAAGATCCGCCTGATGGCCTTCCCGGTATTGTCGGGCCCGAGCGAGAAGAGAAACGTCGCCTTCACATCCAGCTTCGCGAAGAGGTCCAGGAGCCGCGGCACCCCCTCGAGCGTCCCGTGGTAGGTGTCGACGTCGACCTTGAGAACGAGGAAGGCGCTCACACCTCGGGCGGCTTCCGGCTCTTGAGGTAGAAATCCAGGGTCTTCTTCAGGCCGGTCGGAAAGTCGGTCGTCGGCCTCCAGCCGAGGAGGCGTTCGGCCTTCCGGATCGAGGGGACGCGGGTCGTGATGTCCTGGTAGTTCTCGCCGTAATAGTCCACCGCCGACACGGTGACGATCCTGGCCTTCTTCGCGAGCGGGGCGAATTTCGGGTAGCGGGCCACCGCCCCGACGAGGAGGTGCGCCAGCTCCTGGATGGAGAGGTCGGCGGCGGGGTTTCCGATGTTGAAGATCTCTCCGTCGGCCTTTCCGCCTTCGTTCACGAGAATCTTCATCAGGCCGTCGATGCCGTCCTCGACGAAGGTGAAGCAGCGCCGCTGCCGGCCCCCGTCCACGAGCCGGACCGGCTTGCCGTAGAGGATGTTGTGGAGGAACTGGGTCAGGACGCGGCTCGAGCCCTCCTTCGGCGCGTCGACGTCGTCGAGGTGGGGGCCGTACCAGTTGAAGGGCCTGAAGAGCGTGAACTTCAGCCCCTGCGCGTGCCCCATCGCCCAGATGACGCGGTCGAGGAGCTGCTTGGAGGCGGAGTAGATCCATCGTTCCTTCCGGATCGGCCCGTAGACCAGCGGCGAGGTGTCCTCGTCGAACTCCTTTTCCGGGCACATCCCGTAAACCTCCGACGTGGACGGGAAGACGAGGCGGGTGCCGTACTTTCCCGCCATCTTGACGATCCGGAGGTTCTCCTCGAAGTCGAGCTCGAAGACGGAGAGCGGTGCCTTCACGTACGCGGAAGGCGTCGCGATGGCGACGAGCGGGAGGACGACGTCGGCCTTCTTGACGTGGTACTCGATCCACTCGCGGTTGATGGCGATGTCCCCCTCCAGGAAGCGGAATCGCGGCTCGCCGAGGAACTCGGCGATCCGGTCGCTCCCCATGTCGAGGCCGAAGACCTCCCAGCCGGTCGTCGTCAGAATGCGCCGTGTCAGCGCGTTGCCGATGAAGCCGTTGACACCGAGGATCAGGACGCGCATGTCAGCTCCGCGAGTGCAGCCAGTCGCAGAACGCCGCCGCGTCGAGGTCTCGTCCCCCCTCGGGCCGGGCGAGGAGGATCTCGACGGGACGGTCGTCCCCGGCGTAGACGAGGACGGAGGTCTCCGTCGTTTCGATCTTTCCCGGGAAGGTGTCGTGCCCGCCGTAGGGCGACAGGCGTGTTCTCCAGACCGTGACCTTCGGGCCGAAGAGGTCCGTGAAGGCGCCGGGCCAGGGCTTCGCCACGGCCCGGACGAGGTCGTGGATCTCCCGGGCCGGCCGGTCCCAGTCGATTCTTCCGTCTTCGGGCTTCCGCCCGCCGAAGTAGCTTCCCTTCGCGAGGTCCAGCGCAATGCGGGGCGCCGTTCCCGCCTTCAGCTTCGGCCAGGTGCGCGCGAGCACGGTCACCGCGGCGTCGCCGACGCGGCGCGCCACCGTGAGCGCGTCGTCGTCGGGCCCGATGGGGACTTTCTCCTGATCGACGAGGTCGCCGGCGTCGGGTTTCCCGACCATGTAGTGGAGCGAGGCGCCCGTCACGGCCGCCCCCTTCAGGATCGCCCAGTTCACGGGGGACCGGCCGCGGAAGTGCGGGAGGAGCGACCCGTGCATGTTCAGGGCGCCCCGGGCCGGGATCGCGAGAAGCTCCGGCGGGATCATCTTCCGGAAGTAGAACGAGAAGAGGAAATCCGGGCCGAGCGCCCGGAGCCGCACGGCCTCGGTCGGGTCGCCGAGGTCCTCGACGATGCGGACCGGGACGCCGCGCGCGGCCCCCAACTCGTCCATCGACTCCCACCAGCGCTCCTCGCCCTCCTTGTCGGGGTGCGTATAGATCAGCGACACCGCTTCTCCGGCGTCGAGAAGCCACTTCGTGCAGCGATAGCCGACGTCGGAGTAACCCGCGACGACGATCCCGGCCATCACGGCGCTCCCGCGAGCCGACGCTCGCGCGCCGGGGCTTCCTTCGGCGCGCCGCCGGCCCCCCAGACGGTCCGGATCAGGAAGCGGGGCCGCCCGCGGACCTGGTAGTAGATCCGCCCGACGTACTCGCCCACGATGCCGATTCCCGCCATCAGAACGCCCATGACGACGAACGCGAGCGCGAAGAGCGTGAAGACTCCCTCCACCTCGGCGCCGACGATGAGCCGGCGGATCAGGAGGAAGATGCCGAGGGCGACCCCGAAGAACGCCGTGGCGAACCCGAGGAGGCCGAAGATCTGGAGCGGCACCAGGGAAAAGCCGGTCATCAGGTCGAAGTTGAGACGGAGCAGCCGGTAGAGCGAGTACCTCGACTCCCCCGCCGTCCGCTCGGCATGGGCGACCGGGATCTCGACGGGGCGGCGCGCGTACTGCTGCGCGAGCGCCGGGATGAAGGTCGAGATCTCGTCGGTGGCCAGCATCACGTCGACCACGTCGCGGTGGTAGCCGCGGAGCATGCAGCCGTAGTCGTGGAGCTTCATGCCCGTGATCAGGGCCGTCGTCCGGTTCACGAGGCGCGAAGCGACTCGTCGGAAGAGCGCGTCGTGCCGTTTCTGGCGCACCGTCCCGACGACGTCGTGCCCCGCGTCCATTTCGGCCACGATCCTCGGGATCTCCTCGGGCGGGTTCTGGAGGTCGGCGTCGAGGGTGATGACGTATTCGCCCTCCGTCGCCGTGAACGCCGCCATGATCGCCATGTGCTGGCCGGCATTCCGGACCAGCTCCACGACCTTCACGGCGCCGGGGTTCTCCGCGGCGGCGGCCTTCAGCAGATCGAGCGACCGGTCGCGGGACCCGTCGTCCACGAAGACGGCCTCGGCCTCCCGTCCGAG
>DATIWM010000098.1:0-24165 GCA_035519355.1 Thermoanaerobaculia bacterium
CTCGCGATCAGGAAGGGGCCCAGGAGCACGAGGTCGAAGGTCAAGCCTCCCGGAATGCGGCGCGGCAGGCCGACGACCGGCCCGTCGAGAATTCCGTGCAGCTGGTTCGGGGTCAGGATGCCGAAGGCGAAGGCGGCGCCGTACCCGACGAGGAGGCCGAGGAGGACGGGATAGAGACGGAGCTTCCCCTTGCCGAAGACCGTTGGCGCGACCATCGCCGCGAGCGTCAGAACGGCGACGACGAGAACGCGGGGGTCGAGTGGCGTGCCGGGGGCCGTGTAGCCGAGAAACCGCGTGCAACCGAGCGCGATCAACTCGATTCCGACCATCGCCACGATGAGCCCCGTCACTTCGGGCGGGAGGAGCGGGCGCAGACGCTTGACGATTCGCGAGAAGAGGCCCTCGAAGATTCCCGAGACCGTCGTGAGGCCGAAGATCAGCGGGAGCCCTCCGGCTTTCCCGGCCAGTATCGACGCCGCGAGGTAGGACGGGCCGCAGGAGAAC
Source organism: Thermoanaerobaculia bacterium (assembly GCA_035519355.1). Classification (GTDB taxonomy): domain Bacteria; phylum Acidobacteriota; class Thermoanaerobaculia; order UBA5066; family UBA5066; genus DAOMFB01. Next base: position 505 of record DATIWM010000098.1, read on the forward strand.
GGGCAGAGATAGCCGGAACCGAGAAGCCCTCCCGTCCGGGCCTGGAGGATCGTGGCGAGGCCGGAGGCGATCATGGACATCCGGATGACGTCTCCCGCTTCGGCCCGGGTTCCGCCGATGGCGTTGACGAGAACGACGACGAAGATCCAGCCGACCGACATCACGGAAACGTGCTGGAAGGCGAGAAGCAGCGTGACCGCCCGGGGCGGGACGTCGGCCACCCCGTAGATCAGGCTTGCCGGCTTCGTCGGAAAGCTCAACTTTTTCAGTTCCGGGAGTGTCCGGAAGTCACCTGTCTGGCCGGCGCCTCGGGTGTCTCCGCCGGGGGCTTTGTCGGCTCGGCCGGCGGCTCGGGCGGAAGCGGGCGGCGGGGAAACATCGGGTCCCGCTGCGCGGCGTGCCACGCGAACGCGGCCCACACCGCCGCGATCTCCATCAGATCGGCCTTCGGCACGCGCTCGACGACGTCCATGTTCGCGTGGTGAGTCCGCGTGTCGTAGTCGAGCTCGTCCTGGAGGAACTGGAAGCCGGGAAGGCCGACGGAGTCGAATGACTGGTGGTCGGTGCCGCCTGTCCGCTTCATGGTGACCGTCGTCGCGCCGAGATCCCTGAACGGGGCCAGCCACGCCTCGAAGATCGGGACGACGGCCGCGTTGTCCTGCGCGAAGATGCCGCGGAGCTTCCCGGCGCCGTTGTCGACGTTGAAGTAGACGTCGAATTTCGCGTATCCGGGCTTGAAGCTGAGCGGGCCGGTCGGACGGCGCAGGTACGCCGGCAACTCGAGCTCGCGGGCGTCCGTCGGCTCGAGGCGCGACGCCAGCTCCCTCGACACCCAGGCGCGCGAGCCGAGCAGACCCTGCTCCTCGCCCCCCCAAAGGCCGATCCGGATCGTCCGCTTCGGGGCGACGTTCAGGGCCTTGAGGATTCTCATCACCTCGAGGGCCGTCGCGACGCCGACGCCGTCGTCGGTCGCTCCGGTCCCGCCATGCCAGCTGTCGAGGTGGGCGCCGATCAGGACGATCTCGTCCTTCCTCGTCCTGTCGGTCCCCGGAATCTCGCCGAAGACGTTCGAGGCGGCGAGCGGGTCCTCGTCGGTGAAGCGGGCCTGCACGTCGACCTCCAGCTCCACGTCGCCTTTCCGCTCGAGGATCCGCGCCACGCGGCCGTAGGCCTCGGCGCCGAGGACGACGGTGGGCGGCGGCACCGGCTCGTTCGGCTTCCAGGAGCCGCCTCCCTGCACGAAGATCGTCCCGTAGTCGCCGCGCGACGGTTCGAGGACGGCGAGGACTTTCTCGGTCCGGAGGAACTCGTCGAGCTTCTTGCGGAACTCCCGCTGCCGGATCATCCGCTCCCGGTCGGCCGGGGAGCGGCGGTAACGGCCGCCGCCCGGCTCGTACTTCCAGATCTCGGCCAGCTCCTTGTCGTCGTAGCGGGAGACGTCCCCCTTGTCGTGCGGCCTCGCCTCCGGCGGGTCGCCGAGGAGGAGAATCTTCCCCTCGAGCTTTCCCTTCCACTTTTCGAGGTCCTCGGCCGTCTCCAGCTTTCCGAGGACCGCCTTCCCCTTCTTCGGCCCGTCGGTGCCGGGCGTCCAGGCCTTCGGCAGGCCGGGGAGGATCGCGACGGCCGGCGCCACCATCCGGACGGACGCGGCTTCCAGGATCCAGCCGCGCCCGAACGGCGCGAAGCTCTCGATCTTCACGTTCGAAAGACCGATGGCGGTCATCTGGTCCCGGGCCCATTCGGCGGCCTTCCGGTAGTCGGGCGAGCCGGTCAGACGCGGTCCCATGCCGTCGCAGAGCTTCGAGAGGGTCTCGGCGGCCTTGCTCCGGTTGAACGCCTCGTCCCGGATCCGCGTCACCATCTCGAGATCGACGTTCTCGGGAGGCGCGGCGGGAGCGGGAAGAGCGACGAGGAAGGAGAGGGAGAGCGCGACGGCGAGGGCGGCGGCGCGGCGGACGGACATCGATCAGGCTCCTTTCGGCATGAGACGCGGAGAATAACCGCTCGTGCCACCGGGGGGGAGCGGGGTCGGTCAGGCCGGGCCGGCGGCGCGGCGTGGCTTGGACTTCTGGTTAGACTCGCGCCATCGCCGAGATGAAGCTCTCCGACCCGGCCCTCAAGGACGCCCGCGAGGCGGGTGCGGCCCTTCCGGCGCCGCCACGGGTGACCGTCATCATTCCCACCTACAACTGGAGCACCGTGCTGCCCTTCTCGATCGGAAGCGCGCTCGGCCAGACGTTCCGGGACCTCGAGGTCCTCGTCGTGGGGGACGGCTGCACGGATGACTCGGAAGCCGTCGTGACGGCGATCGACGACCCGCGCCTCCGCTGGATCGGCCTTCCCGAGAACAGCGGCCATCAGTCCGGCCCGAACAACGAGGGCCTCCGCCAGGCGCGGGGCGAGCTGATCGCGTACCTCGGCCACGACGACCTCTGGCTTCCGCACCACCTCGCCCTGCTCGTCGCGGCTCTCTCCAAAGACGCAGATCTCGCGTACGGGGTCACGGCGCTCGTCCACCCCGAAGGATCGGTCACGATGTGTCCCTCCCGTTTCGGATACCGGCCGGGCCAGGGCATTCCTCCCAGCTCCGTCGTCCATCGGCGGACGGTGACGGAGTCGGTCGGAGGCTGGAAGCGATGCACGGAAATTGCCGAGGACCCCGATGCCGACCTGTGGCGAAGGGCGCATCTCGCCGGGTATCGCTTCGGATTCGTCCCCCGGCTGACGGTGGTCAAGTTCCCGGCGAGCTGGCGGCGTGACGCCTACCGGACCCGGGCCTGCCACGAGCAGGCCGCCTGGTTTCGCCGGATCGGGGAGGAGCCGGAGCTCGAAGCCGTCGAGCTCGGACGGCTCCTCGAGGCGGCCGTCGAGCCCTCGGTCCTGGATGACTGGCCTTACCTCGAGCTGCTTCGGGAGGTCGTCGCCCAGACCATCCGGCGCGTCCGATACCGGCTGTTCGACCGCTCGCCTTACGGTCCCGGCGTAGAGAATGAAGCACGCTTCGCCGCACTTCGGAAGTTCAAGGGCCTCGGGCCCGGCTAGCTGCCCTGACAGGTCGACGGAAGGAGAAGAGTCCCATGCTCAAGGGCGCCCAGAAGGACGGACAGCAGGTGACGAAGGAATGGACGAAGCTCGTGGACCTCATCGACGGGGTCCATGTCCACGAGGTGCTCCACGTGCCGCGGGACCACGGCGTCATCACCGAGATGTTCCGCCCCGAGTGGGACCCGACGGGCCTGCCGGTGGTCCACCTCTACCAGTCCCGCCTCTTCCCGGGCGCGATCGGTGCCTGGAGCTGCCACGCGAAGAACGTCGACCGGCTGTTCGTCAACCAGGGGCACGTCAAGGTCGTTCTCTACGACGGCCGGGAAGAGAGTCCGACCTTCCGGCGGCTGAACGAATTTCACGTGGGCGACGCGCGGCCCACGCTGCTCGTCGTCCCGACCGGCATCTGGCACGGCATCCAGAACCTCGGCGCCATCGACGCCCTCATGCTGAACATGCCGAGCAACGCGTACGACTACGAGGATCCCGATCACTACCGGCTGCCGTTCAACACGCCGGAGATCCCCTACGTCTGGTCCCGACGGGAAAGCGAGCGCCTCCGGGGAAAATGATCGCGCGGAGGCGCCGTCCTCAGGGGGCGCGGCCCGCCATGTCGAAGCGGACCAGCTGGGCGACTCCCGAGAGGGCCTCGTCGAGCGTCGCGCCCGTGGCCTCCTCGTAGTCGTCGCCCCGTTTGGCCTCGGCGCGCCAGGTCAGGCCCCAGCGGACTTTCCAGCCGTCGTCCTCGAGCTGCTTCTGGAACATCTCCCAGCGCCGGTCCTTCTCGCAGCGGAGGGCGATCAGGGCCTGAAACGTGGCGACGAGGAGCTCGCGGTCGGCGACGCCGAGCTCCATCCGCTCCGGGAGGGGAACCTCGAGAGTTCGTCTCGTGAGCATGTTCGCCTCCTCCGGTCTCCCTAGAGGCCGTACCTCTCCACGATCTCGTTCTTCGTCTTTCCGAGAATCCCGTGTTTCGCCCCGACCCGCCGGAAGGCCGCGATCGCCCGCTCCAGGTGCTCCGCCGTGTGCGCGGCCGAGAGCTGCGTCCGGATCCGGGCCTGTCCCTTCGCGACGACGGGGAAGAAGAAGCCGACGACGTAGATCCCTTCGGCGAAGAGGTCGCGCGCCACGTCCTGCGCCAGCTTCGCGTTGTAGAGCATGACGGGGACGATGGGGCTCTCTCCGGCCTTGATGTCGAAACCGGCCTCCGTCAGCAGCCGCCGCCAGGTTCGTGCGTTCCACTCCAGCCGGTCGCGGCGCTCGGTCGAGGCGGAGACGAGGTCGAGCACCTTGAGGGTTCCGGCGACGATGACCGAGGCGAGGGTGTTGGAGAAGAGGTAGGGCCGCGCCCGCTGACGGCACATCTCGACGATTTCGCGCGTCCCGGAGATGCAGCCGCCCGAGGCCCCGCCGAGCGCCTTGCCGAAGGTCGTCGTGATCACGTCGACCCGTCCGGTCACGCCGAAGTGCTCCGGCGTGCCGCGCCCGGTCTTCCCGATGAAGCCGGACGCGTGGGAATCGTCGACGAAGACCATCGCGTCGTATTTCTTCGCGAGGGCCACGATCTCGTCCAGCTTCGCGAGGTCGCCGTCCATGGAGAAGACGCCGTCGGTGATGACCATCCGGAAGCGCTTGTCGCGGTGCTCGGCGAGCTTCTCCTCGAGGTGCCCCATGTCGCTGTGCTTGTAGGTGTCCTGCATCGCCCTGGCGAGACGCATCCCGTCCACGATCGATGCGTGGACGAGCCGGTCGGCGATCATCACGTCCTTGTCGGAGAGGATGGCCTCGAAGATCGCCGCGTTCGCGTCGAGGCAGGAGGAGAAGAGGATCGTGTCTTCCGTCCCGAGGAACTCCGTCAGCCGTCTTTCCAGCTCGCGATGGATGTCCTGCGTGCCGCAGATGAAGCGGACCGACGACATGCCGTAGCCGCGCCTCTCGAGCCCCTCGTGGGCGGCCCGGAGGACCTCCGGGTGCGAGGAGAGGCCGAGGTAATTGTTGGCGCAGAGGTTCAGGACCCTCCGCGGGGCGGCGCCGGAGGGGAACTCCACGTCGATCTCGGCTCCCTGGGGGGCGTGGATGAAGCGCTCCTCCTTGTAGAGCCCGGCGGCCCTTATGGCGTCGAGCTCGGCGCGGAAGATGTCGCGGGCCGCGAGGACGGCGGTCTCGGCGGCCATGTCACACCTTCACGGCGCCGAAGCGCTCGACGAGCTTCGCGATCGATTCGACGGTGTTGAAGGCCTCGGGCGTGGCCTCGGCGTCGGGGATCTTCATCGTGTACTTCTTCTCGAGGAAGCGCTTCAGGGAGACCATCGAGAAGGAGTCGACGATGCCGCCGGTGATGAGCGGCGTCGTGACCCCGAGAGGGCGGTCGTCCCCCTCCTCGATGTACTCGCGGCGGACGTAGTCGAGGATCGTCTTGTGAAGGTCGTCCATCTCAGTCCTCCATCAGGGTCGAAAGGTCGCCGACCGGCTCGCCGAACTCCTGTGCGCGGAGGACCCGCCGGACGATCTTCCCGCTCCGCGTCCGGGGAAGGGTCTCGACGAAGGCGATCTCCTGCGGCATGGCGAGGGGGGAGAGCCGTTTCCGGACGAAGTTCATGATCTCGAGCTCGAGGTCGGGGCCGGGGGCGAAGCCGGGCTTCAGGGTGACGAACGCCTTGACGACCTCCATGTTCACCGGGTCGGGCCTGGCGACGGCCGCCGATTCGGCGACGGCCGGGTGCTCGAGGAGCGCCGACTCGATCTCGAACGGTCCCACGAGGTGGCCGCCCGTGTTGATGACGTCGTCGTCGCGCCCCACGAACCAGAAATAGCCGTCGGCGTCCCGGGTGGCGCGGTCGCCGGTGAGGTACCAGCCGTTCCCGAACTTCTTCGCGTACCCCTCCGGGTTCCGCCAGTAGCCGCGGATCATCGACGGCCACCCGGGCCGGAGGCCGATGACCCCCACGCGCCCCGGCTCGGCGACCGGCTCGTGGGTCCCCGGGTCGAGGACGGCGGCCGTGATGCCGGGGAAGGGCTTTCCCATCGAGCCCGGCTTCACCGGCATGCCCGGATAGTTCGAGATCACGATGCAGCCGGTCTCCGTCTGCCAGTAGGTGTCGTGGAAGGGGAGGCCGAAGGCCTCGCGCGACCAGTGGACGGCTTCGGGATTGAGCGGCTCGCCCACGCTCGCGAGATGGCGGAGCGAGGTGAGGTCGTGCTCCCGCACGGCGTCAAGCCCCTCCCGCATCAGGAGGCGGATGGCGGTCGGCGCCGAATACCAGACGGAGACGCGGCGCCGAGCCATGAAGTCGTACCAGAGGCGGGCGGAGAAGCCGGCGTCGAGGACGACCTGCGTGACGCCGTTCGACCAGGGGCCGATGATTCCGTACGAGGTCCCCGTCACCCAGCCCGGATCGGCGTTGCACCAGTAGACGTCGTCACCCTTCAGGTCGAGGACCCACTTCGCCGTCAGGTACTGCGCCACGAGCGAGCCGTGGACGTGCTGGGCCCCCTTCGGCTGGCCGGTCGTCCCGGAGGTGTAGTGGAGCACCGAGGGGGTCTCGGGCGTGGCCGGGAAGTCGGGGAAGCCGGCGGAGGAGGGCTCGGCGTCGAGGTCGAGGGGGGTCTCGCCCTCCCGGAGCGCGAGGCCCGCCGCGTCGACGACGACGACGTGGCGAAGGTGCGCAGCCTTCTCGCGGATCCTCCGGACCTTCGGGAGGTGCTTCTTCTGCGTCACGAGAACGGAGGTCCCCGCGTCGGCGAGGCGGGTCAGGAGCGACTCCTCGCCGAAGGCCGAGAAGAGCGGCTGGACGACCGCGCCGAGCTTCAGGAGGCCGACGAAGCCGATGTAGAGCTCCGGCACCCGGTCGAGGAAGAGGCAGACCCGCTCGCCCGGCAGGACGCCGAGGCGCCAGAAGTGCGAGGCGAACGTGTTCGACAGGACGCGGAGGTCGTCGAACGTGTAGGTCCGCTCCCGTCCGTCCCCACCTTCCCAGAGGAGGGCGGTCTTCCGCGCGAGGCCGAGCCGGCAGAGGCGGTCCGAAAGGTGCCAGCCGATGTTGACCGGTTCGCCGGTCCCGAACCCCAGCTCCTTCGCGGCGGCCTCCCAGCGGAACTCCCGTTGGGCCTGCTCGTACGACCCGATGTTCCAGTGCGCCTTCTCTTCGATGGTTTCCGCCACGTACATGGATCACCCCTCGAGGACGACGCTCGCCGTGGCGAGGCCGTCGGTGTGGGAGAGGGAGACGAGGATCTTCTTCACGCCGAGCCGGTCGGCCGATTCGAGGACCTGCCCGTGGAGGACGAGGCGCGGCGCGGTGCCCTCCGTCCGCTCGACCTCGACCTCGCGCCAGAGGCCGGTCGGGGTGCCGCCGGAGAGAGCCTTGAAGAGGGCCTCCTTGGCGGCGAAACGCGCGGCGAAGTGCCGTGCCGGATACCGCTTTCCCTCGCAGTAGGCGATCTCGGCGGGGGTGAAGAGCTCCTCCAGGAACCCCGGTCCCTTCTCGGAGACGTCTCGCGCCATCCGGGCGACGTCGAGGAGGTCGGTGCCGATTCCGAGGATCATGGCTGCGGCCCGGGAGAGGAGGCCTTCCGGCGAGAAAGGAACAGGCTCATCACGACAGCCTCCCGCCTGCCTCGAACGTTGGGCCGCCGCCCCGGGGGAATCAATGAGGCGAAGGGCCCAGAGCCCGGTTCGTCGGGACGGCGAAGGGAAGGAGGGGTCGATCCTTATACTTGGAAATCGACATAGGGGGTCAGGTGAAGGAGCGGGGAGGGGTCGGGGGATGGGGGGGGCGTCTCGTCGCCGCGGCGCTCGTCTTCTCAGGGACCGCGAGCGGCGCCGATCTCTCCGTTGCCGCGGCCGCGGACCTGAAGTTCGCCCTCGAGGCGGCCATCCCGGAGTTCAAGAAGAGCCGTCCGGACGTCGAGGTGAAGACGACCTTCGGCTCTTCGGGCAGTTTTTTCGCGCAGATCTCGAACGGGGCGCCGTTCGATCTCTTCCTCTCGGCCGACGCCGACTATCCCGCGAAGCTCCTCGAGACGGGCCTTGCCGTGGCGGGCTCGGAATTCGTCTACGGGGCCGGACGCCTCGTCCTCTGGGTGCGGAAAGAATCTCCGCTCGATGTGGAGGGGAAGGGCTTGGCGGTCCTCGAGGACCCGCGAGCGAAACAGATCGCGATCGCGAATCCCCGTCACGCGCCGTATGGCCGGGCGGCCGAGGCGGCGCTGAAGTCGATGGGCCTCTTCGACGCGGTGACGAAAAAGCTCGTCTTCGGCGAGAACGTGGCGCAGGCGGCTCAGTTCGTCGAATCGGGCGCCGCCGATGCCGGCCTCGTGGCGCTCTCGCTCGCTCTCGCCCCCGGGATGGCTGCGAAGGGACGGTGGGTCGAGGTTCCGGTTTCCTCTTATCCGGCGATGCGGCAGACCGGCGTCCTCCTGAAGAGGTCGATGGGATCGTCATCCGCCCCTTCCGCGTCGGCGTTCCGGGAGTTCCTCATCGGTCCCGAGGGCCGGGCCGTTCTCGCGAGGTACGGGTTCGTCCCGCCGTCGCCTTGAGCATCGACTGGACGGCCGTCGCCCTCTCGGTCCGTCTCTCGGCGGCGACGACGCTCGTGCTGCTCGTTCTCGGCCTCCCGGCCGCCTGGTGGCTGGCCCTCTCGACGCGCCGGTGGAAGTTCCTCGTCGAGGCGGTCGTCGCCCTGCCGCTCGTCCTCCCGCCGACGGTCCTCGGCTTCTACGTCCTCGTCGCCCTGGGCCCGAGGAGTCCGCTCGGCCGCCTCGTCGAGGGCCTCACCGGCTCCCGGCTCCCGTTCACGTTCGCGGGGCTCCTCGTCGCGTCGGTTCTCTACAGCCTTCCCTTCGCCGTCCAGCCTTTCGCGGCGGCCTTCGCCCGCGTCCCGCGCCGGCTTCTCGAGGCGTCGTGGAGCCTCGGCATCTCGAGACTCGGGACCTTCCGTCGCGTCGTCGTTCCGCTGGCGCTCCCCGGCATCGTGACCGGCCTCGTCCTCGCCTTCGCCCACACGATGGGGGAGTTCGGCGTCGTCCTGATGGTGGGCGGGAACCTCCCGGGGGTGACGCGGACCGCCTCGATCTCGATCTACGACGACGTCCAGGCGCTCGATTACGCGGGGGCCGGAGCGACGTCGCTTCTCCTTCTCGGCTTCTCGTTCGTCGTTCTCGCCGTGACCTACGGCCTGAGACGGCGGGCAGGGGCTCTCTGGCCGTCCGAATGAGCGGCCTCTCGTTCCGTTTCGAGCGGCGTTATCCGGGAGGGCCGTCGATCCGGGCCGATCTCGACCTGCCGCTCTCTCCTCCCGACGTCACGGTCCTCTTCGGACCGTCGGGCGCGGGAAAGACGACGATCCTCCGATGCCTCGCCGGCCTCGACCGCCCCGACGCGGGAGAGATCCGGTTCGGCGGAGCGACCTGGTTCGACGCGGAGAGAGGCGTCTCTTCCCGGCCGCAGGAGCGGCGCGTCGGCTTTCTCTTCCAGGACTACGCTCTCTTCCCGCACCTGACCGCCCGGGGCAATGTTGCGTACGGCCTCTCGGACGTTCCGCGCGAGGAGCGGCTGCTCCGGACCGACGAGGTCCTCGCCTTCGTCGGGATGAAGGCCCTCGCGTCCCGCTACCCGTCGGAGCTGTCGGGAGGAGAGAAGCAGCGGATCGCCCTGGCGCGGGCGCTCGCGCCGCGGCCGCGGCTCCTCCTCCTGGACGAACCGCTCTCGGCCCTCGACGCGCCGTCGCGCGAGGCGCTCCGGGGCGACCTTCGGGCGCTTCTCGCGGCGGCGGGCGTCCCGTCCGTCGTCGTGACCCACGACCGGACCGAGGCGCTTCTCCTCGGCGACCGCGTGGCCGTCGTGCTGGGAGGCGCCGTCCGCCAGGTCGGCCCCGTCGACGAGGTCTTCAGCCGCCCGGTGGACGTGGCCGTGGCGCGCGTGACGGGAATCGAGAGTGTCCTTTCGGGGCGCGTCATTGGAGAGAGCGACGGCGTCGTCACGGTCGCGATCGGCACGACGCGCCTCGCCGCCGCCGACCGCGCGGGGGTCCGGGGCGAGGTCTTCGCGTGCCTGAGGGCCGAGGACGTCCTCCTCGAACGGGGAGCGGCCGGGACACGCGAGAGCGCGCGCAACCACCTCCCGGCGCGCGTCGTCGCCCTCCTCGCGGAGGGGCCGCTCGTCCGCGTCGCTCTCGACTGCGGGTTTCCGCTCTCGGCGCTCGTCACGCGCCCCGCGCGCGACGAGCTCGGCCTCGCGCCGGGAACGGACGTGACGGCGGTCGTGAAGGCGGCGTCGGTCATCCTCGTCCCGCGGGGAGAAAAGGCAGTTAAGGCGGAGAAGACCGGGCCGTAACCGCTTCAGGAGGCGTGAGAGTCGTCTCCAGTCCGCGGCCATCGCCTCGAGGCTGGCCGACTCCATCGCCCGGTAGAGGGCGAGGACGCGCTCTCCCGCGGACGAGATGGCGCCGCCTCCGTCAGAAGCTGTACGTGGTCGTCAGGCGGACCGAGAACGGCTCGGCCGGGTGGAAGTGGATGTCGTCGACGCCCCCGGCGGGCTCACCCGGCAGACGTGACGTGTAGTAGTAGTCGATGTCGCTCACCTTCGCATTGAAGAGATTGAAGACCTCGGCCGACAGCTGCCATCTCTTCCCGAACTGGTACCCGGCCCGCAGCGACCAGAGCGTCGAGGCTTTCGACCAGACGCTTCCGTCCTCGATGAGCGGGCGCGGGCCGAAGTACCGGACCCGGAGGCTCCCGAAAAGGCCCTGAGAAGGCTGGTACGCCGCGCCGGCCGAGACCACGTTCTCCAGGGCGCCCGGAATCTCGTTTCCGATCTCCGGGTCGGCCGGATGGAACTGTGCCTTCGAGAACGAGAGGTCGGCGTCGGCGGTGAGGCCCGGAATCGGCGTCCAGACGGCCCCCAGCTCTACGCCGTGCCGGCGGCTCGCACGGCTCGGCTCGGTCTCTCCGGCGTCGCCCGAGAAGACCAGCTCGGAGTCGAGATTCAGGAGCCAGAGGGACCCGGTCAGCTCGAGATGCGGGACGACGGCGCTCCGGACGCCGATCTCCGCCCCGAGCGCGCGGACGAGCGGGCTCACCCGCTCGGCCGGCTCGCCGGTGACCGGGGACACGGTGATCGTCGAGCCCCGCCCGTCGTTGCTGTGAAAGCCCGAGCCGCCGTTCAGGTAGATCTCGGTCTTCGAGAAGGGCCCGAAGACGAGCGTGAGCTTCGGGGAGAGGAGGCCGGCCGTATCGGTCCCCGAGTTCAGGGGGTTGTCGCTCGCGACGCGAAAGCGGTATCGGTCGCCGCGGAGGCCGACGACGCTCCGAAGGAAGGAGGTCCAGGTCGTGCTGTTCTGGACGTAGAGCGACCCGCTCGTCTGCGTGACGTGGTCCTGCCGCGTGGTGGAAATCCGGACGCGGGCCACGTCCTTGTACAGGCCGACGTTCGTGATGTTGTCGTTCCGGAGCTGGAAGCCGACGGTGTTCTCCATCGGGAATCCCCCGACGGTGCCGAGCCATCCCTGCGAGAAGCGGGCGCCTGTCACGACGCGCCGGTCCTCCTGCTCGAACTGGTCGCCGCTCACGGGGTCGTCGAGGAAGTAGGTGAAGTTGTTCCAGAGGTTCAGGCTGTAGGAGAGGACGTACGCCGTCGCGCTCGTGACCGAGCTGTCGGTCGAGCGCTGCCACTGTCCGGAGAGGCTGTATCGGCTCGTCTTGCCGCCGTCCGTCGGGTCGATGGCCCCCCAGCGCGAGATCAGCCCCTCGTCGACGGCGCGGAGGGGAATCTGGTCCGTGGAGTCCCACGTTCCCGCGTAGGCGAGCGCCAGGAGCTGAAATCCGTTCCGGGAGTCGCCCCGGCTCCACCCGAGGACGGCGTTGTACCGCCGGTAGTCGTTCGGAGTGTCCCAGGGGCCGTCGGAGTGGAAGAACTCCCCGGCGGCGAGGAGGTCGCCGCCGCCGAGACGGAACGAGTCCGCCGCGAAAAGGCGCGCGTAGCCGAAGCTCCCGAGCGTCGCCGAGACCGTTCCCTCCAGAAGCGACCGGGCGTAGTTGATGTGCGAGGAGCCGACCGCCGAGAAGTCCCCTTCGTCGGCGTAGTAGGGGCCCTTCCTGTACTGGAGGCTCGTGACCAGCTCGGGAAGGAGAAAGTTGATGTCGGTATACCCCTGCCCGTGGGCGTGGGTCGGCATGTTGACCGGGACGCCCGCGAGATACGTCGCAAAGTCGGTCCCGTGGTCGAGGTTGAAGCCGCGCAGGTAGTACTGGTTGGCCTTCCCCTCGCCGCTGTGCTGGCTGACGACGAGGCCGGGCGTCGCCTCGAGGAGGTCGGCCGGCCGTTCGAGGGGGCGGCTCTCCAACCGCTCCTGCGTCACGGTCCCCTCGGTCGCGGCGTCGGCGATTCCGACGAGGTTCTCCGCGTAGTCCCCGACGGCGGCGAGGTCTTTGAGACTTCTTCTTCCCACGATGTCGACCGCCGTCTTCCGCGACAACGCAAGAGTGACGTCGAGACGCGTCTCGTGCCCCGACGCGACGGAAACGGCGCCCTTCACGAGCGAGGCGGCGGTCCCGAGCCGGAAGACGACGCGGTAGCTGGCCGGCGGCAGGTTTTCGAGGCGATACGAGCCGTCGCGTCCCGTGTCCGTGACGCGCGACTTTCCGGACGGCCCGGACGAGGCCTCGACGGTGACGCCGGGGAGCGCCCCACCGGTCGGATCCTTCACCGTGCCGGCGAGGACGCCGGTCTCCTCCGCGGCGGCGAGGCGCGGGGCGGCGAACAGAAGCGGAAGGATTCCGAGCAGGAAGAGAGCCTGTACGGACACCATCACCCGGGACGAGGAACGCATGAAGAGACTCCTCTCGAATCCCGCATCGCGCGGCACCTCGCGAGGCCGCGCCGCCCGTCGGTCGTGGATGAAAGGGGATCAGTCCGGGAGGAGAGCCGGAGGGCCGCGGACGTCCGGATGACCTCGCGAGGAGCGGGCGAGCGGCGGGAATGCCGGGTCGTCGAAGGGCGGGCTCGCGGCCGGCCCGAGGTCGGCAAGGCTCGCGGCCGGCTCGACGCCGTCTCCGAGCGCCGCGGCGAAGTGGGCGAGGCTCCCGTCGCCGTGGTCGTGTCCGGGACGGTGGGAGTGCCCGTAGTCTGCGGCGCCCCACGGGGACGGCGCGTCGTCATCGTCGTCGTCCCCATCGTCGTGGCGGTGGATTCCGCCCCCTTCATGGCTGTGGTGATTGTCGTGGAAGGCGACATGCAGGCCGGGAAGGAGCGTCGAGCCTCCGAAGAAGAGCACGGCCAGGAACGCGCCGCGTCCCCTGGAAACGGGAGGGAGCCGCCATTCGTTCCGGTGCATCTTCGCCGTGGAAACCGGGTTCGCCCGGGGATTGTACGGATGGTGCCGCCTCGCCGGAGAGGTGGCCACCCCTCCGGCCGCCAATCCCGTAAGCTGAGAGGCATGGCGGACCACGACATCCGCTGGATGCGGGAGGCGCTCAGGGCGGCGCGGCGGGCGCCGGCGCACCGGGACGTGCCGGTCGGAGCCGTCGTCGTGAAGGACGGCGTGGTGATCGCGCGGGCGCGGAACCGGCGCGAGGCCGACCGCGACCCGACGGCCCACGCCGAGGTGATCGCGATCCGCCGCGCGGCGAAGAAGCTCGGCTCGTGGCGGCTTTCGGGTTGCACGCTCTACGTCACGCTCGAGCCGTGCGCGATGTGCGCCGGGGCGATCGTCCTCTCGCGCCTTCCGCGGCTCGTCTTCGGGGCGGAGGACCCGAAGGCCGGCTTCGCCGGCTCGCTCGGCGACCTCTGCCGGGATCCGCGGTTGAACCACCACGTCCACGTGACGGAGGGGGTCCTCGGAGAGGAATGCGGCGGGATCCTCCGGGAGTTCTTCCGCGAGAAGCGAGCCGGCGCCCGGGGTCGACGGGCCCGGTAGACTGGGGTCAACGGACCCTGCTCCGGGAAGGGGTGCCCGCCGTGGAAAACGTCTTCCGCCTCCTGCCGAGCGCCGCCGAATGGGAGGTTCTCGTCCGGGTCGTCATCGCCACGCTGGCCGGGGCGGCGGTCGGCTGGAACCGCCACCGCGCGGGAAAGCCGGCGGGAATGGGGACGCACGCCCTCGTCGCCCTCGGCGCGGCGCTCTTCGTGGCGATTCCCGCTCACCTCGCGGGAGGGCAGGCGAGCGACGCGATGTCCCGGGTCATCCAGGGCGTCGCGACCGGGATCGGCTTTCTCGGCGCCGGGGAGATCTTCCGCGATCCGGGCCCGGCCGGCAGCGTCCAGGGCCTGACCTCCGCGGCTGCGATCTGGGCCACGGCGGCGCTGGGCGTCCTCGCGGTGGTCGGATCGTGGGGCACGATCGCCGTCGTGACGCTCCTCATCCTCCTCGTTCTCGTCCTCGCGCCGCGCGCGGAGCGGAAGTACCCCTCGACGGGCGGCGCGGGCGGCGGACGGCGGCCGTGAAACCGAAAGAGCCGTTCGACGCGCCGACCGCGCCGACGCTCCGCTGCCCTTCCTGTGGCGCGCCCGTCCCCGAGGCCGACCGCTCCTGCGCCCACTGCGGCTCGCTCCTGGCCACCCGCCGCTGCGCCGCCTGCTTCACCCTGAATCCCCGGGAGGCGCTGAAGTGCACCCGGTGCGGGGCCGACCTTCCGCGGGAAGAGCTGTCGGCCTCCGCGGCGGGGAAGCCGTGTCCGGACTGCCGCGTCCCCCTCGTGGGGCGAAGGACCGGCGTCGTCGGTTACGCGGAGTGCGCCCGTTGTGGCGGCCTTTTCCTCGGGCGGGAAGCCTTCGAGAAGGTGACGCACGAGGCCGAGGCGCGGGCGACGGCACGGGCCGTGGAAGGAGAGAGGCCGCCGGAGGTGGAGAAGATTCCCGTCCGCTTCCACTACCGGAAGTGTCCGGCGTGCGGCGACCTGATGAACCGGACGAACTACAGCGGGGGATCGGGGATCATTCTCGACGTCTGCGGGAAGGACGGCGTTTTCCTCGACCGGGGTGAGCTGACCGGTATCGTCGACTTCCTGGAAAAAGGGGGCTGGGAGCGGCTGAAAAAGCGCGAGAGGGAGCGGCTGAGAGAAGAGGTCGCCGCCCTCGAGGCGAGGAAGCACGCCTCCTCGCTCCCGGACGCCAGCTTTCCGGACGGCGGTGGCACTCTCGGCTCTTTCGTCAGGGGCGCGGGCTGGGTTACCGATCTTCCGGATCTGGTGGACCTCGTCCGCTGGATCGGCACGATTCTCTCAAAGCCATTCCGGTGATGGTCCCTTGACCGGCGCCGCCGTTCGGGGCAAGGTACGCGGGCTTCCGGCCCTGCGGACAGGTGTCCGAGCGGTTTAAGGAGCACGGTTGGAAGCCGTGTGTAGCCGAAAGGTTACCGTGGGTTCGAATCCCACCCTGTCCGCCACATTTCTCCCCCGGTCGCTTATACTTCGCGCCCTTCGGCCGCTCGCGGTGAGGTGCTGGAGTGGTTGATCAGGCCGGTCTCGAAAACCGGTGTACCCGCAAGGGTACCGTGGGTTCAAATCCCACCCTCACCGCCATCTGACGCGCCGGCGGGACGCCGTCAGCCGGTCAGCTCCACGTCGCGCAGGGCGCGCGCGGCCTCTTCGGGAGCCGTCGGGTTGATGTGGAAGCCCGTCCCCCACTCGAAGCCGGCCACGCGCGTGAGGCGCGGCAGGATCTCGATGTGCCAGTGCCAGTCCCACTGGAGCGAGAAGAAGTGCCCCGTCCGCTTCGGCAGCGCGTGGACGTTCGGCGCCGTATGGAGGACGAAGTTGTATCCGGCGTTCCGGAGCAGGACCTTCAGCCGCTTGAGCGCCTCGGAAAGGGCCGACGCGAACGGCTGGAGGAGCTCGTCGGACATCTGGCAGAAGTCGTGGAGATGCCCGCGCGGCGCGAGAACGACCTCGAAGGGGAAGCGGGAGGCATAGGGGCAGAAAGCGACGAAGTGCTCCGTGACGAAGAGGATCCTCGAGCCGTCCGCGATCTCGAAGTCGATCAGGTCGCAGATGAGGCACCGCTCCTTCAGCTGGTGATGCATCCGGCTCGACTCCAGCTTGATGGCGACGGCGCGTGGCGTCACGGGCATCGCGATGATCTGCGTATGCGCATGCTCGAGCGTGGCCCCGGCCGAGGAGCCATGATTCTTGAAGAGGAGGATGTATTTGAAACGCGTGTCGCGCATCAGGTCGGTGATCCGCGCCTTCCAGACGGCGGCGATGCGGACGAGCTGCGGCAGCGGCTGGTCCGAAAGGGCCAGCTCGTGGTCGGGCGACTCCACGATCACCTCGTGCGCGCCGATGCCATGCATCCGGTCGTAAGGCCCGGCCGCGCGGCGGTCGGGCTGTCCTTCGATGGCGAGGGCCGGGTAGCGGTTCGGGACGACGCGGACGCTCCAGCCGGGGCCGTTCGCGCCGCCGCCTCCGTCGCGCACGGCGAAAATCTCGCGGGGCGTCTCCTGCTCACGCCCCGGACAGAAGGGGCAGTCCTTCTTCCCGACGTGGTACTCGTGGACCAGCTCGAAGTCGGCGGGGCGCGACGCCCGGTCCGCGGAGACGATGACCCACCTCCGGTTCAGCGGGTCGTGACGGAGCTCGCTCATGATCCGCGCCCATTCTACTCAGGCGGCGGCAGGCGGCGGGGTCAGGTCTCAATTTTCAATTATGCGCCCCGGGCGGGCCGGACCCCCTCAGGCGCTCCAGTCGACGTGCTCGGTCTCGAAGCGGATGAAGTCGCCGTCCGGAATCGTCTCCAGCTCCCGCCCCTCGCCGTCGAGAAGGTGGACGCGGAACGTCACGGCCCGGCCGGGGGTCTTCGGGCGTGGCAGGGCGATCTCCACCACGCGCCCGACGGCGACGGAACACTCGCCCTGCGAGGAGACGCCGGGCCGGAGCGCCACTTCGTGGACCGTGGCCGTCTCGCCGTCCGATCCGGGAAAGGCGACGCGGAGGCGCTTGTTCTCGAGCGATGCCGAGGCGGGCGGCGCGGACGGGTTCAGGCAGAGAAAGACGCGCTCTCCCTGCGCGTCGCCGCCGAAGAGGATCTCCTTCACGGGACCGATGCCGCGCTCCATCGTCCCCTTCGGCCTGGCGGAGTGCCGGCCCGCGCCGAGCCACTCGAAGAAGTCGGGAGGCTGCCCGTCGAGGTGGGGCGAGAGGGGCGAGGTGCGGAGGACCGCGGGCGCCACGATCCGCCGTTCGACCGGATGTTCCAGTTCCGGCGGCACCGGGTGTCCGAGCGCGCGGCAGGCGGTGACGAGGTGCGCGCGGAAGAGGGCGTCGAAGACGGCGTCGTGCGCCGAGGTGTGGTCGTCGCCGAACCACCAGAACCAGTCCGACGCCTCCGCCGCGAAGAGGGCGGCCTTCGCGACGGCGGCCGGCGGCGCGCCGCCCTTCAGGATCTCGGGCGGCGAAAGGGCCGGCGCGGCCGCGACCTCGGCGGCCAGGCCGTCCCGGATCTGGATCAGGAGATCCCAGGCGCGGTTCTTCGCCGGCGCGCCGATCCAGGTCCGGAGGTTCCCGTCCACCCACGAGCCCGCGACGAGTCGAGGCAGCGGGCGCGGCTCCATCGCCCGGAGGACGTCGGAGGGTTTCATCACGACGACGCCGTTCGTGGCGAGGATGGCCGCCAGCGCGCGAAGGAAGGGCGCGCCGTTCTCCGGATAGGTCTCCCAGGCGTTCTCGCCGTCGAGGATGACCGGGACGACGAGGTCGTCGTCGGGAACCGCCGCCCGGATCGCGTGGAGCCGCGCCAGGAAGTCCGCGGCCGCCGCGGCCGGGTCCCACGTGGCGTACGAGAAGCCGATCCGGTCCGAGAGGACCCGGTCCCGGAAGAAGAGGACGGGCGAGGCGCCCCGTTCGAGGCGGTACGGATGAAAGACCGTCCTCGCCTTGTCCCCTTCGCCGAAGTGCTTCTCGGGATGGAAGAGCGACTGGAGCAGGACGTCTTCGTCCGTCGCCACCCACCGGACCCCCGCCTCGGCCATCAGGGCGAGGGACGCCTCGGAGACGGCCCCCTCCGGAGGCCACATCCCCTCGGGGCGGAATCCGAAGTGCCGCTGGAAGGTCGAAAGGCCGAGGGCCAGCTGCTCGCGGGCGTCGTCGGGGCGGGCGAAACGCCGGTGGGGGAGCGGCAGGTCGGGACGCGCCTCGCGCGCGGCGTTCGTGTCGACGAGGAGCGGCAGGATCGGGTGGTGGTACGGGCTCGTCGTCAGCTCGAGGTTCCCCGTCGCGAGAGCGCTCTTCCAGGCCGGGATCACCTCGGCGAGGAACGCCTGCTGCCGGTCGAGGAGGGCGTTCTTCTCCTCTTCCGAGAAGCCGTGCCCGCGTTTGCGGAGCCGGACCAGGAGCGGGTCCTTCGAGAGCGTCTGCCCCGACCAGGCGAGATGGAAGAGGACGACGAGATCGCGCAGGTCGCCGCGCGAGAAGGAGCGACGGAGGCCGCTCGCCGCGAGGTCGTCGGCGGCCGACGGGAGGCGCCGTTTCAGCTCCGCCAGGCGCGGCAGCGCATCGATCATCCGCGGGTGCGCCGAGAAGAAGTTCGCGAGGGCGAAGGCCACCGTCGGGCCGTCCCACTCCGCGGCGGGCGTCCTCGCGACGTCGAGGAAGAGGTCGCTCCCGCCCCGGGAGAGAACCTCGATCTGGTCGAGGAGCGACGGGACGAGGTTGCAGGCGTGCGGAACGCGCGGCTCGGCGGAGAGCAGGAGCGGGAGGTCGGCGTAGTCCTTCAGGGCGTGGAGCCGGACCCACGGAAGGTGCGTCGGGCCGCCGGCGAAGTCGGCGTACCAGGGCTGGTGGAAATGCCAGAGGAAGAAGACCCGGAGGGGGCCGGCGGACACGAAGGGCGTTTTAGACCTCCGGGGCTCCGGGAGCAAGGCGCGCCGGCGGGCTTCCGGGGTGTAGACTCCGCCGCCCGGGCCGTCCGGTGAGTCCGGGTCCCGCGCGACGTCCTTCTCCGAACCGTGTCAGGTCCGGAAGGAAGCAGCACTAAGGAGGCCGGGCCGTGCGCCGCGGGAGCGCCCGGACTCATCGGACGGCTCGCACGCGAGCCGTCCGATGAGTCAGAACGGGGCTGTCAATCTTCGGGGGGTGCGTGGCCCGTCATTGCATCGGCACCGCCGGGTTCGCACCCCCCGCGCCCCCCTCACCCGTTCACCTTCGAGGAATCCGTTCTAGTAGAGTCTCCCGGGTGAGCGAGACCTACGTTCCGCTGGCGCGGAAGTGGCGGCCGCGGTCGTTCGCGGACGTGGTCGGGCAGGAAGAGATCGTCCGCGCCCTGACGAACGCCGTCGCGCAGGACCGCCTCGCCCACGCCTACCTCTTCTCGGGCCCGCGCGGCGTCGGGAAGACGACGACGGCGCGCCTCCTGGCGGCGGCCATCAACTGCTCCTCGTCCGACCGTCCCACCGCGACCCCCTGCGGCACGTGCGCGGCCTGCACGGAGATCCTGGAAGGGCGCTCGATCGATGCCCTAGAAATCGACGGCGCCACGCACGGGAAGGTGGACCAGGCCCGCGACCTGATCGAGGTCGTCGCCTTCGCGCCGGTCCGCGACCGACGGAAGGTCTTCATCATCGACGAGGTCCACGCCATCTCGGCCGCGGCGTTCCAGGCGCTCCTGAAGACGCTGGAGGAACCGCCGGCGCACGCGGTCTTCATCCTCGCCACGACCGAGCGCCACAAGATTCCCGCCACCATCCTCTCCCGCTGCCAGCGCTTCGACTTCCGCCGGCTGACGGACGAGGAAGTGGCCGAGCGCCTGGCCGAGATCGCGAAACGGGAGGGCCTCCCGATCCCCGGCGCGGCGGCGCTCTCGGCGCTCGCCGCCGCCGCGACGGGAAGCCTCCGCGACGCGCTCTCCCTCTTCGACCAGGCGGCCGCGCGCGCCGGCGGCGCCGTGACCGCGGCCGACGTGGACGCCCTCCTCGGGGCTCCCGACCGCTCGACGCTGGTCGCCCTCTTCGCCGCGCTTCTCGGCGGCGGTCGGGCGGCCGTCCTGAAGGGGTGTGCAGAGCTCGAAGCGTCGGGCGCCGACTCGCGCGCCACCCTGCGCGACCTGACGGCCCTCGTCCGGGGGACGGTCCGTCTCGCGGCGGACCCCTCCGGTCCCTCCCCGGCGGGCCTCTCGGAAGAGGCCGCGGCCCGGCTGTCGGAGTTCGCGAAGTCGACCCCTTACGGCACGCTCCTGCGGATGCTCTCTCTCCTCTCGGACGCGGACGGCCTGCTCCGCCGCTCCGACCTCCCGTCGCTCGCCTTCGAGGTGCTCCTGCTCAAACTGGCCGAGCTGCCGCGCCTCGTGCCGATCGAGGAGTTTCTTTCTGGTAAGACGGGAGCCCAGGTTTCCCTTTCGATTCCTGCGGGTGCGGCGACCTACAGTGGAGCGGGGGAGATGCCGCTGTTTTCTTCGAGGGGTAGAGAAAAAGAGGGCGAAAGAAACGATGGGAGGTCGGAGCGGCCCGGCGGCGCCGGTGCCCCTCCGCCCCATTCACCTTCGAAGAAATCCCCCGGCGTGACCCTCGCGGCTGAGCCGGCTTCACCCGAAGCACCTCGACCGTCCCATCCGCGTTCCTCCTCTTCCTCGTCGCCGTCTCCGAAAGCAGAAGACCCCCCGGCGCCCCGGTTCGTGGGCCTGACGCCGCTCGAGATCGAGCCCGAGCCGCTCGACACGCCCGATCCGGGCGGGGCCTTCCGCGCCGAGGTGGAGAGGCGGCACGGGACGCTGGGCGCCGTGCTGGAGGACGCGTCCGTCCGGATCGAGGGGAAGCTCGTGAAGATCGTGCTCGACCCGCCGAGCCCGGAGACGGAGAAGCGTCTGGCCGAGCCCGTCCTCAGGAAGGTGCTGGAAGAGGCGGCGGGGGCGCTGCTCGGAAAGAGGGCCGAGGTCGTCGTCGAGAGCGCCATGCCGCCGGCCGGAGACCTGACCGCCGCGGCGGCCGCGGCCGACCCGGCGACGCTCGAGCGCGAGAACCTGAAAAGGCGAGCCTCGCAGGACGAAAAAATGAAGAAGGTTCTCGACCTCTTCGGCGGCGAGATCGTCGACGTGAAGCGCGACGACCGCCGCGACGGCTGACGTGGCGCGGCTCCCCGCGTTCGACCGGCTCCTGGCCGCGCTGGAGCGGCTTCCGGGCATCGGCCCCAAGAGCGCCCGCCGGATCGCGCACTATCTTCTCGCCGCGCCCGAGGCGGAGGCCGAGCTCCTTCCAGCCGCCCTCGGCGAGGCGCGCACCCGGACGCACCCCTGCTCCGTCTGCCACGGCCTGACCGAGGAGGACCCGTGCGACGTCTGCTCGGACCCCTCGCGCGACGGGCGGCTTCTCGCGGTCGTCGAGGAGGCGGCCGATCTCGAGGTGCTGGAGAAGACGCACGAGTTCCGGGGGCGCTACCACGTCCTCGGCGGGGCGCTGGCGCCGCTGCGCGGCATCGGGCCGGACGACCTCCACGTCGAGGACCTGCTCGCCCGCCTCCGGGCGGAGGGGCCGAAGGTCGAGGAGGTCCTCCTCGCCACGAATCCGAACGTGGAGGGGGAGGCGACGGCCCTCTACCTGGCCCGGCGGCTCAAGCCGCTCGGCCTCCGGGTGACGCGTCTGGCTCTGGGTCTTCCGGTGGGCGCGGCGCTGGAGTTCGCCGACGAGGTGACCCTCTCCCGGGCGGTCACGAACCGGCGGGAACTCTAGCCCCTGCTAGACTTGACCCGCCGTTTCCCATGTCGGATTTCATCCTGTTCGACGAGGAGTTCCGCCAGATCAAGGACGTCATCGCACGTCTCAAGGCGGATGCCCAGGCGAAAGTCGTCTTCATCGTCGACAAGAACGGACAGCAGATTGCCGCTCAGGGGGACATGGAGTCGCTCGACACGACCTCCCTCGCCTCGCTGACGGCCGGCAACGTGGCCGCGACCGACGGCCTCGCCCGCCTCATCGGCGAGCGGGAGTTCCCGGTCCTCTTCCACGAGGGGGAGCGCGACAACGTCTACATCTCCGTCGTGAGCCAGCGGGTCATCCTGGTCGTCATCTTCGACGAGCGCTCCTCGCTCGGCCTCGTCCGCCTCCGCGTCCGCAAGGCGAACGCCGAGCTCGAGCGGATCTTCGAGGTGATCCAGCAGAAGGTCGAAGCGGAGAAAAGCCGTCGGCTCTCGGGGTTCGACTCCCCGTTCGCCGAGATCACCGACGAGGACATCGACAACCTCTTCAAGGACTAGATGACCTTCATCAACTACGCCGCCCGCGAGATCAACTGCAAGATCGTCTATTACGGTCCGGGCCTGTGCGGGAAGACGACGAACCTGCAGTACATCTACGACCGGACGAACCCGGCGGCGAAGGGGAAGCTCATCTCGCTGGCCACCGAGACGGACCGGACCTTGTTCTTCGACTTCCTGCCGCTGGACCTCGGCACGGTCCGCGGCTTCAAGACCCGCTTCCACCTCTACACGGTCCCCGGCCAGGTCTTCTACGACGCCAGCCGGAAGCTGATCCTGAAGGGGGTGGACGGCGTCGTCTTCGTGGCCGACTCGCAGGAAGCCCGGATGGACGCCAACATCGAGTCGCTGCAGAACCTCGACAAGAACCTCGTCGAGCACGGCTTCGACCTGCAGACCATCCCTTACGTCCTTCAGCTGAACAAACGCGACCTGCCGACCGCCCTTCCGGTCGACACCCTCTACCGCTCCCTGAACTTCAAGGGCGAGCCCACCTTCGAGGCCACCGCCCCCCTCGGCATCGGCGTCTTCGACACGCTGAAGGCCGTGGCGAAGCAGGTCCTGATGGAGCTGCGGAAGAAGTAGGGCTCAGCGGCGGGGCCGCTTCGGCGCCGCCGGCCTGAGGACGCGCACCGGGATCTCCTTCACGCGGGCGAGCCGCCGATCCATCGTAACGAACTCCGCCGCCCCGGCGACGATCGCGGTGGCCACGTGAATCGAATCTGGAGTCCGGAGCCCGTGGGCGGCGCGCAGCCGGGCGGCCTCGCGCGCGATCTCCCGCGTCACGGGCAGGAGAGCGACTCCGCGAGTCTCGCCGAAGACCTCTTCGAAGCGCCGCGCCAGAAGGTCGTTTCCCCTTCGGAACGCGCCGGTGAGCACCTCGAGGAGAACGATCGTGGACGAGACGGCATGCACGCGGCCGAGCTCGATCTCCTCAAAAAGAGGCTCGACGACTGCAAGGAGGGCGGGATCCGCCTCGACCCAGACGATCCACGGGGAAGAGTCGACCGCGGCGAGCCTTGGCCCACTCACCAGGAATCGCGCTCCCGGTCGAGCCACTTCAGGATGTCTACGTCTTTCCAGGTGCCGGCGCCGATACCCTTCAGGTCTCCAACGGTGTAGCGCCCGGATCGCACGAGCGCGCCCTCGAGCAGGATCGCCACCTCGGAAGCCACCGAACGTCCATCCCGCTTCGCCTGCTTCTTCAACCGCTCGTAGAGGGGGTCGGGAAAATTCTTGACATTCAGGGTAGCCATGGCGTCCTCCAAAGCGCCTCCATTCTACCTCCCTGACGGGAATGGCGCAGACGAGCGGCTCAAAGGGGTCAGCGAGGGCGCCAGGCTGGGCGAGCTGAAGGAGATGCTGAAAGGCCTCAGCGCCGTCGATGCCCTGAACTCGACGGCGGCGGCTCCGCGGCGCTCGTCGCCGACACCCCTCCATCGGCC
>DATIWM010000099.1:0-5317 GCA_035519355.1 Thermoanaerobaculia bacterium
GGCCGAGAGGACCGGCGGCTCCGCGGCCAGCGAGCCCAGCCAGCCCTCCACGACGCTCCGGTCGCTCTCGAAGCAGACCATTTCGGCGGGGACCCGGCGCCTCAGCCACTCCGCGGCGGCCGCGGCGCCGGGGAGACGCACCACCGAAAACTCGCCCGTCGAGAGATCGAGAAAGGAGAGGGCGGCCTCGCCCTCCGCGAGCGCCGCGGCGGCCAGCTCGTTCGCCCGACGGGCGTCGAGCCGGTTCGGGTCGAGAAGGGTCCCCGGCGTGACGATCCGGACGATCTTCCGCGCCACGAGCGTCCGCCCCTTCGTCGCCGGCTCGGCCTGGTCGGCGATGGCGACCTTCTTTCCCGCGGCAACGAGCCGCGCCACGTACGTGTCGAGCTGGTGCCAGGGGATGCCGCACATCGGCGCCTCGATGTCCGAGTCGCGATGCCGGGCCGTCAGGACGAGGCCGAGGAGCGGCGCGGCCGTCTCCGCGTCCGCGAAGAACATCTCGAAGAAGTCGCCGAGCCGGTAGAGGAGGATCGCGTCCCCGGCCTCGCGCTTGAGGCTCCAGTACTGCTCCAGCATCGGCGTCACGCGCATGGGGAGGGGACGGGATGCTAGCATCGCACCAGCGGCCCCATGCGGGTTCTCGCCCTCGACACCGCCTCTCCCTTCCCGGCCCTGGCGCTGGTCGAGGTGTCGGACACCGGTCGGGAGTCCGAACGGCTCCGTCCGCTGCCGCGGGCCGCGGCCGAGGCGATCGCACCCGAGCTCGCGGAGTTGCTCCGGGAAAACGGGTTGTCCCCGGCGAGCCTGAACGGCGTTGCGGTTCTCTCCGGCCCCGGCTCCTTCACCGGCCTCCGGGCGGGCCTCGCCTTCGCCCGCGGCCTGGCGCGGGCTCTCGAGGTGCCCCTCAAGCCCGTCGGAACCTTCCGGGCGGCTTCCAACGCCTTTCCGGAACCGGCGGAAGCCGATTTCCTCCTCGACGCCGGCCGGGGGGACGTCCATCGCGCCCGGCGTCGCGGGGGGGTCCTTACGGAGGACCCGGCGCCGCTACCGGCCGCCCTTGCGCGACAGACCTGTCGCGAGGAAGGGGTCGCCGTGATCGATCTCGACGCCGCCCGCGGCTCTCTCGCCGCGGCGGCCGGGCGGCTCGCCCTTCTGCCGGAGGCCGGAGTCCATCCGGTCGACCCCGCGTACGGCCGTAAGAGCGCCGCGGAGGAGAAGCTCGACGGGAGCCGTCCGTGAGCGCCCTGATGCGGCGCCTCGACGTCCGGGAGGCCCGGCGCTCCGATCTGGACGCCATCGCGGAGCTGGAGCGCCTTTCGTTTCCGGTCCCCTGGAAACGGGAGTACTTCGAAGCCGAGATCGGAGCCCCGTTCCGCCTGAACCTCGTGGCGCGGGACGAGCGGGGCCGGCTTTCGGGCTACGTCTTCTGCGCCTTCGCCGGGGGCGAGATCCACGTCAACAAGATCGCGGTGGCGCCCGAGGCGCGGCGCCGGGGCCTCGCCACCCGCCTGATGGACGACGTCTTCTCCTACGGCCGGGAGATCGCCGCCGAGGAGATCTACCTCGAGGTCCGGGTCTCCAACGACCCCGCCCGGCTCTTCTACGAGGGGCTGGGCTTCGTCGAAGCCGGCCGGAGGCCCCGGTATTACCTCGACGGCGAAGACGCCCTGGTGATGGTCTGCCGCCTCACCCGATCGCTCCTTGACGCGGTCCCCCGCGAAAAGCGAGACTCCGGGCCGTCCAACAAGACCCCTTGAAGGAGGTGCCGATGACGACACTCACCGAAGAGCTCAAGCGTCATCTCTCCGACAGCCACGACGAGTTCAAGAACCTCATGAGGAGCCACCGCGACCACGAGCGCCGGCTGGCGGAACTCGCGTCCAAGAACTTCCTGACGACCGACGAGGAGATGGAGGAGAAGCGCCTGAAGAAGGAGAAGCTCCACCTCAAGGACCGGATGGAAGAGATCGCGCGCGAACATCGGGCGCGCGTTTCGGCTCACTAGGCAACTTCCTCGGGCGAGCCGCGAAGGCTCCCCCGTTTTGATGGTCGAGCATCTCCCCGGGAAGCCCCGCCGCGGCGTGCGGAGAGGGATCTACCTTCTCCCCGCGTTCTTCACCGTCGGCAACATCTTCTGCGGCTACCTCTCCCTCGACTTCGCGCTGAAGGAGAGCTTCGTCACCGCCGCCGCCCTCGTCTTCGCCGCCGGCTTTCTCGACGGGATCGACGGGCGGGTGGCGCGGATGACCCGCACGACGTCGGCCTTCGGCGAGCAGCTCGATTCCCTCGCCGACGTCATCTCCTTCGGCGTCGCGCCGTCCTTCCTCGTCTACCGCTGGGGGCTTTCCGGCTTCGACCGGCTCGGCCTCGCCGCGTCGTTCCTCTTCCTCGTCTGCGGCGCCTGCCGCCTCGCGCGCTTCAACGTGCAGGCGCATGTCGTCGACAAGCGCTTCTTCGTGGGGCTCCCGATCCCGGCGGCGGCCTGCACGCTCTCGGGCCTGATCTGGGTCTTCGCGGAACACCCGTCCGAAGAGGTCAAGGCCGTCTTCGTCGGGGTGACGATCCTCCTGTCGTTCCTGATGGTCTCCACGTTCCGCTACCGTTCGTTCAAGGACGTCGACCTCCGGTCACGCCGCTCTGCGATCCTCGTCCCGATCGTCGGGCTCGTCCTGGCGGCGGGACTCTGGCAGCCCCACTGGACCTTTGGCGCGCTCCTCGTCGGGTACGCCGTCTCGGCCCCGCTCGCGAAGCTCGTCTCGCTCCGGCCGTTCGCCCGTCCTCGACCGGCCGAAGAGATTCCGGCGGTTCCGACACGACGGCCCCCCGCGTGAGAGAGGCCGGACGACGCCCGCCTCGGACCCGGTCCTCCACGCCCCACGGGCTCGCCGTGGCCCTTGTCGATTCGACGACGCTCCTCGGCCGGGACGTCCGGGCCGTGCTCTCCGAACGGAGCTTTCCCTCCTCGAAGATTCTCCTCTTCCACACGGCGGGCGAGGAGGGCCTCGTCACCGGTGAGGACGACGGGGCGGCTTTCGTGGCACCGCTGACCCCGGATGCGCTCGAGTCGGCCGACGTGGCCTTTCTCTGCGGAGACGCGGCCGGAACCTCCCGGTTCCTCGCGAGCCGCGTCGACGACGGCTGCCTGGCGATCGATCTCTCGGGCGTCCGGTCGGGGGGCGTCTTTGCGCGGCCGCAGGGCGGACCCGGCGGCGCTCCGCTGCCGGAAGGAAACCTGTTTCTCACGTTCGAACCGGTGGCGCTCGTCCTCGCCGAAACCCTGGCGGTCGTGGAATCGGTCGCCCCGGTCGCCGGCCTCACGGCGGCGATCGACCGCCCGGCCAGTGAGCTCGGCTCCGGTGCCCTGGACGAGCTCTTCCGCCAGGCCATCGCCCTGGCGCGCTTCGAGAGCCCGCCGAAGGAGATCCTCGGGACGCAGCTCGCCTTCAACGCCCACTTCCCCTCAGACAGCCGGGACTTCGAGGCGCGCGTGGCGGAGGACCTCGTCCGGCTCGCCGGCCGTCCGCTCCCTCTGGGCCTCCTCTCGGCCCGCAGCGGCGTCTTCCACGGCCATCTCCTTCGCGTCGAGTTCCGGACGGAGAGCGCCGCGCCCTCCGAAGAGGCGGTTCGAGAGGCCTTCCGGAGGAACGACGGATTCGAGGAGACCGACGCGGAGAGCCTGTCGGGCCCGGTGGAGGCCGCCGGGCGCGACGAGACACTCCTCCTGCAGGTCGCCACCTCGGGACGCTCGGTCCGGCTCGGCCTGGCGGCGGATCACCTCCGGCGGGCGGGAGCCATCATGGCCGTGAAGCTCGCCGAACAGGCGATCCGGGAGCGTGGCCTCCTGGCGGACGCCTGAGGATCAGCGCCGCCCCCCCTTCGGCGCGGGGTTGCCGAGAGACGCTTCCGACTCGGGGCCGTCGGCGATTTTCCCGTCCGGTCCCGTCAGGTGCCAGCTGAGGAAGACCTTCGGCCTGGCTCCGCTGACACGGATGGCCTCCGTCTCCTTCGTCTCGCCCGGAGCAAAGAGGTTCTCGAAGAGGCGCGCCACGACCGCCTGCCCGAGCGGGACCGGCCGGTAGCCTTCAGCCTGCGAGGAAAGCAGCTCGAAGCGGTCCAGATTCCCGATCTTCACCGACGAGAAGACGCCCCCCTCGACGCGGGCCTGGATCCAGTTGTTGTACCGGGACAGGTCGGATGGCGTCGGCGAGAGGTTCGTCACGTGGATGGAGAACTCGGTCCACCCGGCCCCGGAATTTCCGGCCTTCGACTCGAGGTGCAAGTTCAGTTCCAGTCGCTTCCCCTCGAGGAGATCGCGCACGGCCGCCCAGCCGACGAGGTGCGGATCGCGAGGGATCCCTTCCAGGAGGAAGACGCGGCCGAGAAGCTTCGGAGCTCCCCATCGCGACGCCAGACCCAGGAGCCGGACCGCTTCCGAGAAAGCCAGGATCTGGAACCGGGCCGCGCCGCCGTCCGCCGCGAGGCGGGAATCGGCGAGCCGGACACCCGGCCGGACCTTGAAGGTGTAAAGGCTTCCCGCCTCTTCCGACAGCACCTGCCCGAAGCTGAAGTCCAGGGAGCGGTCCTCCGAGAGAACGTCGATCATGCCGTCCGGGATCCACCGTCCGGTGAACGTCTTCCCGTCGCCGCCGCGGCCGAATCCTCCGGGCGCCAGGAGGATCCGGAAGGGGACCGGCATCTCTTTCGCGGTCTCGTCCGTGATTTCCGGGATGAGCCGGTCTCCGAGCTCGGGGCGCCGGCCGAAGGAAAAGAGCAGCACCTCCTCGACCGCGCCGGCGAGCGGCCTCCAGGACGACGGAGGCTCCGTTCCCCGGACCGTGACCGAGACCGGAAGTCCGCCCAGCCCCTGCCGGAGGGCCCGGGCCGCATCGGCGAGCGCCGGCGCGTTCTCCGGCGCCGGGTCGAGGTGGAGGAGGACGCCCGCGACGTCGGCCCACCCCTTCGCGTCCGCGATGATCGGGCCGAGCGCCTGGGCCCACGCGGACCCGAGCGTCTGGCCCCCTCCGGACGCGAGGATGCTCGCAGCCGAGGGCTCTCCCATCACGGCGAGCACGGCCGGCCGGGTGAGCTTCGTCGGAGGCGGAGGGAGCGGCACGATCTTGCCGTCCCTCCGGAGCACGGCCGCAGCGACATAGAGCCGGCGGATCCCGGTCGCCGCCAGCTCCGGCTCGTTCTCCTCGGGGATCCAGACCGGCGCGGATGCGAGAAAGAGGGAGTCGGCCGTCCGGCTCTCGGCGGACGACGACGTCACGCCCCCTCCGCCGCGCCGGCACGCCGTCGCCGCGATCGCGGCGACGAG
>DATIWM010000100.1:0-16622 GCA_035519355.1 Thermoanaerobaculia bacterium
CGCTCCTCCAGGAGTCGGCGTTCACCTCGCGCCGGGTGGACGGCGGCTCCGGCTCGCATCTCGAACTCGGCGTGCGGAATGCGCACGTGAAGATCGACGGCTACGAGACGCTCGATTTCGCCCTCGCCGTCGGCGCGGACCTGTCGCCCGGCCGGCTGAAGATCCACGACATCCACCTCCGGAGCCCGCGCTTCTCGATCGACGCCTTCGGCGGCATCGACAACCTCCGCCGTCCGACCCTTCAGCTCTTTCCGACGATCGAGACGCGGGGCGAGGAGCTGGAGAAGCTCTTCGGCATCGGCCTGCCGCTGACCGGGCCGCTCGTCGTCAGGGGCTCGCTCGTCGTCCCGGAGAAGGGGGGTGTCGAGGGACGCGCCTCGTTCGAGCTCTCGGGCGCGTTCGGCCCCTTCCCGATGAAGGCGACGGGCCTCCTGCACGTCGACCAGGCCGGCGTCCTGGCCCAGGTCACCCGCGCCGAATACGCCGGGGGGACGCTGGAGGCGCAGGTCCGGGTCGAACGGCTGAAGCACCCTCCGATTCCGGTCAACCTCGTCCTCCACGGACGGGGAATCGGCTTCGAGTCGTTCTTCGCCGACCTCGGCCTTCCGGGGACCGGGATGCTCGGCCGGGCCGACCTCGACGCGACGCTGTCCTGGGGGCACGGCGGCATCGAGCGGGCGGACGGCTCGGGGTCGCTGAGGGTCGCGGCCGACCCGGCGGCCCGTTCCGCCGTGGCCGGGCGGCACGCACTCCCGACCTCGGGCGGCGGGCCCCTCCTGATCCGCGACGGGAAGATTCTCTTCGACCGGATGCCTCTCGTCACGCAGGGAGGGCTTCGGGCGCGACTCGAGGGATCCATCGCCATCGGCAGCTGGGTGCCGGACCTGATGCTCCACGCCGAGACGCCGGACCTCGCGGAGCTCGATCGGACCGCCCAGAACTGGTACGCGGCGATCCAGGGGGAACCGCTCGAGCCGCCCCTCCGGCTGGCCGGATCGGGACGGATCGAGGCGCGTCTGACGCGAGCGTTCGGCGATCCCCGCGTCGAGGGGAGCTTCGGGGCGTCCTCCTTCTTTCTGCGCGGTGCCCGCTTCGGCGACGCGACCGCCTCGTTCGTCGTCGACCGGAACGTCGCGACGTTCGCCCCCTTCTCGGCCGAGGACGGCGGGGCCGCGCTCGTCCTGTCCGGACGGATCGGCTGGGGCGGCGCTCTCGGAGGGCACTACCGCCTCGAGGAGTTCGTCACGGAGATGCGGGGGTGGCCCCTCGAGCGGCTCCTGGCGTTCCTCGACTTCGACCTCCCGATGGCCGGGCCCCTGACCGGCCGGATCGCTCTCTCGGGAGTGACGCCGGCCCTCTCGGGACGGGCGCCGGTCGTCTGGGAGAAGGGCTCGGCCTGGGGTCAGGGATTCGACCGGCTCGAGGGGACGCTCGCCTTCGAGAAGGACCGGATCCGCGTCTCGGACGCCCTGGCCTCGCTCGGCGGCGGGACGGGGAAGGGGTCCGGCTTCTACCGCTGGTCCGACGGCGGATTCGACCTCGCCCTCGAGGTCGCCGGGGTCTCTGCCGGGGCGATCGCGAAGGTCGCCGAGGCGGCGCCGACCCTGACGGGCCGCGTGACGGCGACGCTCGCGGGAGACGGGACGATCGAGAAGCCGGGGCTCACGCTCGCGGGGACGATCGCCGGGGCGACGCTCGGCGAGGCCGTCCTCGGCGAACCGGCGCGGCCCGTGGCCTTCTCGGCGAAGACCGGAAACGGAGGCTGGAACGCGAAGGTCGAGGCTCCGGGGGCCGCGGACCTTTCCTTCGAGACGCCGCCCGGCGCGGGAGCGCCGACGGCGATCCGGCTCTCGGTTTCGCGTCTCGCCCCCTTTTCCGGATTCCTCGAACTGCCGCCCGAGGCCGGGCTCGACGGTCACCTCGAGCTGTCGGCTACGCTCCGCTCGCCGTCCGATCGCGCGTCCGTCCTGGGAGACGGATCCCTGACCGCGCTCTCGGCGAAGCTCTGGGGCCACACACTCTCCATTGCCCGTCCCGTGACCTTCCGGATCGAGCAGGGACGAATCCTGTTCGACCGTGCCGAGCTGTCGGAGGTCGCGGGGCCGGGGAGCGTCGGTCCCGTCATGCCCTCCACGGCGGCTCTCTCGGGCTCCTTCGGATTCGGGACGCCATACCCGCTCGACGTCTCCCTCTCGGCGAACCTCGACGCCGCACTCCTGACCCCGATCGTCGCCCCGGCCTCGCTCTCGGGACGCCTTCTCCTGGAAGGAAGGATCGGCGGAACCGCCGCCCGGCCCGAACCGTCGGGACGGGCCTTACTCCAGGAGGTCGACTACCGGACCGCCGGCGGCACCGCCTTCGAGGGAATCACGGGGACCCTCCTCGTGGCCGGCGACAAGGTGACCGCGCGGGATCTCTCGATGCGGACCCTCGGGGGGACCGTCGACGTCAACGCGACGGCCACGCTCGACGGCCTTCATCTGACGAACCTGCACGCCGGGGCTCATCTCGGCGCGCTCCGGATCCAGCCGTTCCCGGGCTTCCGTGCGGTGCTCTCCGGCGACCTCCGGCTCGAGGGCGACTCCACGCTCCGCTCGGCGCGCGGCGAGATCGTCGTCGAGCGGGCCGTCTACGACGCCGACCTGAACCTCGGCCTCGCCTCGCTCCTCTCCGGCAAGCGGAGCGCGACCGTGTCGTCCGCGATGGGTTCGTTCGACGCCGTGGCGCTCGACATCCGGATCTTCGCGCCGGCGTCCTCCGTCGAGGTGCGCAACAACGTCGCCCGCCTGAAGCTCGGGGGAGATCTCCTCCTCCGCGGCAACGTCGGCCGGCCCGTCGTCTACGGGCAACTCGAGACGGAAGAGGGCGGGCGGCTCCGCCTGCGCGACCAGAACTACGATCTCGTCTCCGGGAAGATCATCTTCTCGAACCCGTCGCGCATCGAACCGTTTTTCGACGTCGACGCCCGGACATCGATCCGGACGAGCCAGGGCGAGTACCGGGTCAAGGCCGTCGTGACGGGGACCCCGGCCCGACTCTCGGCGCAGTTTTCGTCCGACCCGCAGCTGACCGAGGCCCAGATCGTCTCCCTGCTGGCTTCCGGGAACCTTCCGGCGACCGTGACCCCCGGGGCTCCCGTGGGGGGAGCGGCCTCCTCCGACGCGTCGGTCTCGCAGGCGGCGCGGGACCTCCTGACCGGACTCGCCACCGAAGCCATCACGAGCCGGGGGAAGGAGTTCTTCCGGCTCGACCGCCTCCAGATCGACCCGAACTTCCAGGGCACTTCCTTCTCCGGGCCTCGCGTGACGATCGGGAAGACCTTCGGCAAGAAATTCACGGCGACCATCGCCTACCAGTTCGGCTCGGCGAACAACGCCCAGCAGCAGGTCATCTCGCTCCAATACGAGATCTCGCCCACGTCCTACATCCAGTTCATGCAGGACGAGTACGGCGTCTACTCCGTCGAGCTGATCTTCCGGCAGACGCTCCGATGAAAGGCCGCGCCGGGGTCCAGCTCGCAGTCGCCGTGGCGTTCGCCCTGGCATTCGCCATCCGGACTCCCGCCGCCGCCGCGCGCGGGGACGAGCTCTACGGGGGGCGGATCGCGGCGCTCGCCTTCGAAGGGGACGCCGCGCCCCAGACCGAGGCGTGGGGGCGGCTGACCGACCTCCGCCCCGGCCAGACGCTGACGCAATCCGCCGTTCGCCGCGCCCTTCGCAATCTCTTCGCCACGCGCGTCTTCCTCGACCTCTCCGTCGAGGCCTCGACCGGGCCGGACGGCGCGCTCGTGATCGTCCGCTTCGTGGCGGCGCCCCGGATCCGGACGCTCGAGATCGTGGGAAACGGGATTCCGCAGAAACGTCGGCTGCGGGACGCCATGGCCTACTCCGTGGGCGATCTCTGGCCGTCCGACGCCGCCGGGCCGCTCGAGGAGACGATCCAGCGCCATCTGAAGGCATGGGGCCGGTTCGAGGCGAAGGTCGCCGTCGTCGTCACGGGCGATCCGGGACGGAACTTCGTCGACCTGCGCATCGAGATCGAGCCGTACGCACCGGCCGTGGCGGCGCCTCCCGAATTTCTGGGCGCTCTGGGTCCCGCTCTCGAGACCCGGCTCCTCAAGGTGGCCAAGCAGAAGCCGGGGAAGGTCTTTCTGGAAGCGCGGGCCCGGGGGGACGGCGAGCGGTTCGAGACGTTGCTTCGCGAAGACGGTTTTGGCCGGGCCGAGGTGCGCTGGGACTCCGTCGCCTACGACGCGAAGAGCCGGAAGGCCACGCCCCGGTACAAGGTCTTCGTCGGCCCGCTCGTCGTCCTGAAGGTGACGGGCGCGCCAGTCGCCGACGTGAAGAAGCACCCGGACTCGCCATGGAAGAGGCTCGACCCCCCGGACGAGGAGACGGTCCTGAGGTTCCGGGATCGCCTTCTCGAGACCTACCAGGAGAAGGGCCACGCGAAGGCGACCGTGGCGGTCTCTTTCGAGACGAGGACGGACGAGGAGATCGTCTCCTTCGTCATCGACAAGGGGGAACGGTATGCCGTCGGGCGCGTCGCCGTCGACGGGACGAAGGCGGTCAAGGCCGGGACGGTCCGGGACGCGGTGGAGACGGGTCCCCCGGCCCTCTTCTCGCGCGGACGCCTCGTCGAGACGAACCTCCTCTCGGACGCCGACGCGATCCTCGGCGTCTACCGCGTTCGCGGCTTTCGCGACGCGAAGGTCGCCCCTCCCGACGTCACGCCCGGAAAGCGGCCCTTCACGTTCGACGTGACCTTCCGCGTCACCGAAGGGCCGCGATTCACCGTGACCTCCCGGTCGTTCTCCGGGAACGCGAAGCTCACGGAGGCGGAGCTTCTCCCGGGCCTCGCCACGTCGCCGGGGCGCCCGTTCACCGATGAAGGGCTGAACGCCGACGTGGCGACCCTCGGCGGCCGCTACCAGGAGAGGGGATTTCCGGACGCCCGGGTGGACGGCGCGGCGAAGCTCGTCCCCGGCGCCGATCCGTCGACGGCCGGCGCCGAGGTCGGCTTCTCGATCTTCGAGGGAGAGCGCGTCTTTTTCGGCAAGACGATCGTCCGCGGGTACCGGAAAACGCGTCTTTCGGTCATCGAGCGCCAGCTCGGAAGCGTGGAGGGGCAGCCGTTCAGCCTGACGAAGACGCTCGAGATGCAGCGGAGCCTCGCCGCGCTCGGCGTCTTCTCGCGCGCCGACATCCAGACACTTCCCGCCGATCCCGACACGGCGGAGCGGACGGTCCTCGTCACGCTGACGGAGGGGAAGCCGTGGAGCCTCCTGTACGGCTTCGGCGCGGACTATTCCTCGTCGGCCGATCCGAAGTTCTCCCTCCGCGTCTCGCTCGGCGCGTCGTACAACAACCTGTTCGGGCGCGCGATCGTGGCGGGCGGCGACGTCCTCGTCTCGCGCCGGCAGAACCGGTTCCGGCTTTTCCTCCGGGAGCCGTCCATCCTGGACAGCGGGTATCCGCTGTCGGTCCAGTTCTTCGCCGGACAGGACTTTCAGCCCGGCTACTCCGTCAAGCGCGGGGGCGTCTACCTCGACACATCCCGGAAGGTGAGCCGGACCGTGAAGGCGCTCCTGCGTCTCCAGTACGAGATCGTCCAGCCCTCGGAGGACCCCGGCCTCGGACCCGACCAGCTCCCGAACCAGCAGAACCTGATCGCGTCGATCGGGCCGGCCCTCTCCTGGGACATGCGGGACGACCCGATCGCGCCGACCCGGGGTTTCATCGTCACCGCGGAGATGAAGTACGCCTTCCCCCTCTTCGCCGCGACCGCGCATTTTCTTCGCGGGTCGTTCCTGGCCGCCGGCTACCACTCCTTCTTCCCCGACTCCGTTCTCGCCGTCGCCGTCCGCTTCGGCGCCATCCAGCCGTGGGGCCCCTGCGACATCATCGGAGAGAACCCCGAATGCAAGCCGAACCTGATGGTGCCGATCCCCGAGCGGCTCTTCGCCGGCGGGCGGACGACGCACCGCGCCTTCGGGCAGGACGCGCTCGGCATCGTCGGCCAGACGGTGAACACGGACCTCGTCGGGTACGGGGGCAACGGGCTGCTTCTCTTCAACGTCGAATGGCGGCAGCGCCTGGTGGGAGGACTCGGAGGCGCCCTCTTCTTCGACGACGGGAACACGTGGGACGACTGGCGAAAGGTGAACCTCGGAGAGATCCGCCCCGGCGCGGGCGTCGGTCTCTTCTTCCTGACGCCGGTCGGCCCCATTCGCATCGACTACGGCATGAAGCTCGACAAGAGGCCGTTCGAGACGCTCGGCGTCTTCAACTTCAGCGTCGGCTACGCTTTTTGAGGCTGGGCCTAAACTAGGGGTACCCATGCCGCGGTTCACGGTCCTGGAGACGTCGGCCCTGTTCTCGAACAGGATGAAGTACGACTACCTGTTCGAGATGGAGATGTGGCTGAAGGGGATGGAGAGGTTCTTCACCGTCGACTACCTGCCGCTCTCGCCCTTCGAGCGGTCGCACGCCTCGCTGAAGAACTACGTCGAGGAGGTCGGAGTCATCCGGGCGGGCGTGAACCAGATGGCGACGCTGACGACCCACCTCCTCGGCGAGGGGAAGGAGGACCTGGCGTCGTTCCTCCTCTACCTCGACAGCCAGGTGGGGCGGATCCCCTCCGGCGCGCCCGCCGCGCGGCGCCGGAGCGGCGCCGAGGCCGAGCTGGCCCTCGTCGTGGAGAAGCTCGACGACTTCTCGAAGGTCCTCGACGAGATGTCGAAGGCCTCGTTCCTGCCGCTCCAGACCTACCTCTCGCTCGGCCGCATCGTCATCGGGACGCTGAAGCAGGACCCGAACCTCGGCATCCTCTTCAACGAGAACCTCCGGCCGGTGCTCGACCGGACCTCGAAGCAGTCCCTCCAGCGCGTTCTGTCGACGCTGAACGATCCGGCCCACAAAGGGGCGCTCGCGGCCCTCCTGGTCCAGCTCTTCAAGGCGCTTCGGTACGTGGAGATGATCCGCTCGACGATCGGCTCGCCGGCCACCCGGAAGCGCGCCCTCCTCGTCTTCAGCCTCCTGCGCGGCGAGAGCGACGGCGTCTGCGAATTCCTGCGGAAGCGCCTCGTCCCGCGGTTCGCGGAGGAGTCGCCCGTCTCGGACGGGCTCGAACGGATCCTGGCCGCCCAGGAACACGAGGTCCGGAAGGTGATGGAAGTCGAGCTGGTGGACGTGGCCCTCATGAAGGACCCGGGCCTCGTCCTGACCCGGCTCGAGGACGCCGCGGGGCTCCTCCGGGACCTCTTCCAGCAGACGGTCATCGGCCTCGCGGAGACGTTTTCGTCCGAGGTGGACGGCCGGAGCCTTTTCCCCGACTACCGGACGCGGCGCGAACAGAGCCAGCGCGTCCGCGACGACCTCGCCCTCCTCGTCCGGACGACGCAGGCGTTCCGGGCGGCGCCCGACAAGAGGAACCTTCTCGGTCTCGTCACCGAGCTGGAGGCCTTCCGGCGCGGCTCCATGCGGTACCTGATGTACAAGGACTGGTCGCTCGTGGAGCGCTTTCTCGCGGGATTCTCCCGTGAGCGGCCTCCGCGGGCCTTCCTTCCCGCCGCCGGGCAGTTCGAAGCCTTCGTCAAGACACTCATCCGCGAGGTCGGGAAGCGCTCCGTCCTCGCCCCCGTGGCGGGCCGTCCGTCCGGGCCGGAGGCGGCGTCGCCGGGCGGCGGACCGCCGGCCCGCTACAATTAACGCCCCGAGAGCGCGCCCGCGCCCCCCCGGGAAGGAGAGCCCGTGGGTTTCGTATCCGTCGACGACGCCACCGCCGAGTTCGCCCGAGGCCGATTCGTCATCATCGTGGACGACGAGGACCGGGAGAACGAGGGCGACCTCTGTCTCGCCGCCGACTTCGTCACGCCCGAAGCGATCAACTTCATGGCGCGGGAGGGGCGGGGCCTCGTCTGCGTCTCTCTGACCGAGGAGCGGTGCGACGAGCTCGACCTCCACCCCATGGTGGAGCAGAACACCTCGAACTACGGGACCGCCTTCACCGTCTCGGTCGAGGCCCGCGGCAAGACGACGACGGGCATCTCGGCGGCCGACCGCGCCGCGACGGTCCGGACGCTCGTCGACCCGAAGACGAAGCCTCACGACCTTCTCCGCCCCGGGCACACGTTCCCGCTCCGGGCGCGGAAGGGCGGCGTGCTCAAGCGCGCGGGCCAGACGGAAGCCTCCGTCGACCTCGCGCGGATCGCCGGCCGGACGCCG
Organism: Thermoanaerobaculia bacterium; assembly: GCA_035519355.1. Lineage (GTDB taxonomy): Bacteria > Acidobacteriota > Thermoanaerobaculia > UBA5066 > UBA5066 > DAOMFB01. The sequence continues at coordinate 8,226 of DATIWM010000100.1, forward strand.
GCCGCCGTCATCTGCGAGATCATGAACGAGGACGGGACGATGGCCCGCGTCCCGGACCTCCTCAAATTCTCCGACCGGCACGGCATTCCGATCGTCTCGGTGGCCGACCTCATCCGGCACCGGATGCGGACCGAGCGGCTCGTGACGCGCGTGGCCGCCCCCCATCTCCCGACCCGATTCGGCGAGTTCAAGGCGGTCGCCTACCGCTCGGACCTGACGCACGAGGAGCACCTTGCGCTCGTGAAGGGGACGTGGGGAGAGGACGAGCCGGTCCTCGTCCGCGTCCACTCCGCCTGCCTGACAGGCGACGTCTTCCACTCGGGGCGCTGCGACTGCGGCTCCCAGCTGGAGAAGGCGCTCGAGCTGATCTCGGCCGAGGGGAAGGGCGTTCTCCTCTACCTCCTGCAGGAGGGGCGCGGGATCGGCCTCTTCAACAAGCTCCGCGCCTACGAGCTGCAGGAGCAGGGGCTCGACACGGTGGCGGCGAACGAGAAGCTCGGCTTCGCCCCGGACGTCCGCGACTACGGCATCGGCTGCCAGATCCTCCGCGACCTCGGCGTGACGCGGATGAAGCTGATGACGAACAACCCCTCGAAGTACGTCGCCATCGACGGGTACGGCCTCGAGATCGTCGAGCGCGTCCCCCTCGAGATCCCGCCCACGGACCGGACGCGCGACTACCTGGCGACCAAAAAAGAAAAAATGGGTCATCTACTAAAGCTGGTGTGATGAGCGAGTGGCCGGGGGTCCGGGGGGTCGGCGGCCGAGGGGCCGTCGACGAGGCAAGCCCCCGGCGAGCGATGGGGCATCTTCTCAAGCTGGTCTGAGGCGGGCTAACGCCGGTAGATCTCGGCCAGCTTTTCCGGGTCCGCACCGAGGTGATAGCGGAAGAGGATCCACCTGTTCAGGAGGAGCGTCCTCACGATTCCCTTCTCGAGATAGCGGCGCGGCGAGGTCCGGACGCCCGGGCGGAGGATCACGACCCGTCCGGCTTTCTTCAGGCGGACCGCGAAGTCGACGTCCTCGAGGAGCGGCCAGCGGCGGTGGCCGCCGAGTCGCTCGTAGAGATCCCGCCGGACGAAGGGCGCCTGGTCGCCGTACGGGACGCGCGTCAGCGCCGTCCGGAGGTTCGCCCCGAAGGCGACGACGGCCATTCGCGCGCCGCCGCCGTCGAAGCCGAGGCGAAAGGCGCCGCCCGGGGCGCCGCGCGCCACGGCCGTCTCGACGAGCTCCTTCCATCCGGCGGGAAGCCTCGTGTCGGCGTGGAGGAAGAGGAGCACGTCGCCGCGGGCCGCCTCGGCGGCGGCGGCCAGCCGGCCCCCCCGCGGCCCTTCACCCTCCGCGAGGAGCACCTCGACGCCCTCCTCCGCGAGGCCGAGAGCCGCCTGTTTCGCTTCCGGCGGCTCGCCGCGGACGGGGACGATGAGGGTGATCACCTTGGCGGGGTAGCATGTTGCCAGAGATGGCCTTCGGCTTCGTCCTCGTCGGCGGGCGCTCGGGGCGCATGGGGCGCGACAAGACGGTCCTGCCGTACCGCGGCCTTCCGATGGCTCTCTGGCAGGCCGAGAAGCTCTCGTTCGTCTGCGGGCGCGCCGCGCTCGTCGGGAAGGACCGGCGGCCGTTTTCGGGCTCGCTCTTTCCGTTCGTGGAGGACGGCGCCGAGCCGCAGGCAGCCGCCTTCGGCCTCGTGGCGGCGCTCGCCTGGAGCCCGGAGGAGACCAACCTGATCCTCGCGGCCGACGTGCCGCGCTGCCCCGAGGAGTTCCTCGCCGCGCTTCTCGAAGTGGCCGAGGCGATCCAGGCGCCCGCCATCGTTCCGATCTCGGGGGGGCGCCCGCAGACCCTCTGCGCGGTCTGGCGGAAGAGCGCCCTCGTCCCGCTGACCGGGCGGCTCGCGGCGGGGGACTATTCGCTTCAGGGAGCGCTCGTCGAGCTCGGGGCGGTCCTGATCCCGGAGGAGGACACGGCGCGGATGCCGGGGGGCCACCCGGCGAGCTTCTTCAACGTCAATACGCCCGAAGAATACGAGCAGCTGGAGCATGAAGCGGCTGACGCATCTGGGTCCTGACGGGGCCGCGCGGATGGTCGACGTCTCGGCGAAGCGGCCGACCGTCCGGACGGCGAAAGCGCGGGCGGTCGTGACGCTGGGACCGAAGGCGTACCGGGCCCTCGACGCCGCGGAAAACGCCAAGGGAGACGCGCTCGCCGTCGCGCGTCTGGCCGGAATCCAGGCGGCCAAGCGGACCGCCGAGTGGATCCCCCTGTGCCACCCGCTCGTCTTCGACGCCGTCGCCGTGAGCTTCTCGCGCCGCCCGAAGGCCCGGTCCGTCGAGATCCGGACCGAGGTGCGCGGGACGGGGAAGACCGGGTTCGAGATGGAAGCGCTCGTGGCCGCCTCGGCCGCCGCGCTCGCCCTCTACGACATGTGCAAGGCCGCGGACAAGGGGATCGTCATCGGCCCGGTCGAGCTGGTCGGAAAGAGCGGCGGTAAGAGCGGCAGCTGGCGGCGGCGCTGACGGCCGCCCGCTCCGTCACGTCCCGCCGAGAGCCTTTCGCCCGAGGGCGCGGGCGACGAATCGGAGACGGTCGGCCCACGGAAGCCGGAGGAAGTTCGTCTTTACGACGCCCCGCGTGAACCAGGTCTTGACCGAGTAGTCGATCGCCGTGTCGACGAGAACGGGGCGGCCATCGGCCGACGCCTCCCGGGCCCGGCGAAGGACGTCCGGGATCTCCGCGTCGCGCGACAGCGTGAGCGCCTCGACGCCGAGGGAGCGGGCGAGGCCGGCGAGGTCGAAGTCGAGAAGCTCGCTGCAGCTCTTCCGCCCGAGCGCCGTGCTCTGGAACTGGGCGATCTGGGCCAGCTCGCGGTCGCGGAGGACGACGACCACGACGCCAATCCGGTTCTGGGCCGCCGTGAGGAGTTCGAGGCCCGTCATCAGGAAGGCGCCGTCTCCGGCGAGGGCGACGACGGGGGACTCGGGGCAGGCCAGCTTCGCCCCGAGGGCGGCCGGGACCGCGTATCCCATGCAGGAGTAATCGACGGGGGAGAGGAGCCGGCCCGGGCGTTCCAGCCGCAGCCCCTCGACGGCGAGGAACGTCCCGTTCCCGCTGTCGGTCGTGAAAATCGTCGCCGGGCCGAACTCCTTCTGCAGCGCCCGGAGGAGAAGGTGCGGCGCGACGCGCCCTTCGGACGGACGGGAGAATTCGCGGTCGACTTCTTCGTGGCCTTCGCGGAGTCGGCGGCGGAGCGTCGGGTCCTCGCCCCGGGTGGGGAGCCGGGTGAGCAGCATCCTGACGGCCGCGGCGGCGTCGGCCGTCAATGCCAGATCCGTCGGGTAGTTCCGGCCCGGGACGGCCGGGTCGATGTCGATGTGGACGATCGGGCGGGGAGGCGAGACGCCGTAGCTCCCCGTCGCGACCTCGCCGAAGCGGCAGCCGATGGCGAGCGTGGCGTCGCACGAGGAGGCGACGTTTCGGGCGAACGGAGGTGCCGCGTCGCCGAAGCCCGGCCAGAGCCAGAGCGGGTGGGACTCGGGGAAGACGCCCTTCCCCGAAAACGTCGTCGCGACGGGCGCCTCGAGCCGTTCGGCGAGGCCGACGAGGTCGGTTCCGGCCCCGCCGGCGCCGAGTCCGACGTAGAGAAGGGGCTGCTTCGCCTTCCCCAGGAGGGCCGCGGCCTGTGCCACCGCCTCTTCGTGGGGAGCGGGCGCGGGGGAGACCGGGGCGGGCTCCCTCGGAGGCGCTTCGTGCCGGAAGAGGTACTGGTCGGCCGGGACCTCGACGAAGACGGGGCCCGGGACGCCGGCCCGCGCGATCTGGCAGGCGCGGCGGACGGTCTGGTACAGCTCGGCGCCGCGCGCGGGAAGGAGCTGCGCCTTGGTGACCGGGCGGGCGAGCGCGATCTGGTCCACGTCGTGGAGCTGGTAGGCCTTTCCGGTGTCGCGCCGGATCCCGCATCCGAGGACGAGCAACGGGATGCCGTCCAGGTATGCCTCGGCGATCCCCGACATCGCGTGCGTCAGGCCCGCGCCCGGGACGACGTTCACGCAGGCGATCTGTCCGGTCGCGCGGGCGGCGGCGTCCGCCATGAACGAGGCGCTCTGCTCGTCGGTGACGAGAACGGCGCGAACGGACGGCGAGGCGTCGAGTGCGTCGTAGAGCTCGATGTTGTGGGTCCCCGGGATTCCGAAGGCCAGGGTGATCCCCTCGTCCTCGAGCGCCGCCACGACGAGTTCGGCGCCGGTCCGCTTGGCCGTCACCGCCCGCCTCCGGGCGCCCCCAGCAGCGCTCCGGCCTCCTCGCGGATCCGTTCGGCCGCGCGGTCGGCCAGCGCCATGATCGTCAGGTACGGATTGATCTCGAGGGAGTCGGGAAAGAGGCTCGCGTCGGCGGCGAAGAGCCACGGCATGCCGTGGACCCGCCCCCACGAGTCGGTGACCGAGTCGGAGGCCGAAGAGCCCATTCCGCAGCCTCCCATCAGGTGCGCCGCCGACACCGAGATCTTTCCCGCCTTGAAGTAGCGCTCGTGGATCCGGGTCTCGAGCGAGTTCGCTTCCTCACGCGCGAGGAGCGGGGGATCGGCCGACGGCGCGTGGACCCGCCGCGCCCCGGCCGCGAAGAAGATCTTCGCGGCGGCACGCGTGGCGCGGACGAGGGCCGTCACCGTCCCGGGCGTGAAGGTGTAGTGGACGACGGGCTTCCCGTCCCGGTCCACCGCGACGCGGTTCCCCGCAGTGGCCTTGTCGCACGCCAGAACGAGAATCATCTGGAGGCGTGAGAAGGCCCGCATCAGGGCGCTGTGCGGCTCGCCGAAGCCGGTGAGGTTCTTGGCCGTCGTGAAGGGGAAGTACATGCAGGTCTCGAGGAGGAACCCCTCCTCCACGGCCCGGTCCAGGTAGTAGCTCTTCGGGTGCCCGACGTCGTTCGTGATCGGGCGGTCGTGCTCGCCGACCAGGATGTGGGCCGGGTGGCAGGTGAAGCCCTCGCCGAGCCGGGGGAGGGAGGCGCCGTAGCCGGAGCGGAGCAGGAGCGCGGGCGTCCCGACGGCGCCTCCCGCCGCGACGACGACCTTCGCGTTCACGACGTAGTCGCCGGGGGCCCACTCCGACGGCTCGCCTTTTTCTCCCGGCAGGGGCGCGCGGACGCGGACGAAGACGCGCCGTTCCGCAAGCCGCAGGGCCTCGGCGCGCGTCAGGGTTTCGACGCCCTCCCGCACGGCGGCGGGAAGCTGGACGACGTGCGTCCCTTGCTTGGCGCCGTTCGGACAGCCGAGGTTGCAGAGGCTCGAACCGAGGCACCCATTCAGGTTCAGCGGGAACTGCTCGGCGTGATAGCCCGCCTTCGTGCATCCCTCCACGAAGAGCCGGTTGTTGTCGTTGATCAGCTCGGGGGGGAGGAGATGGACGTTGTTCTCGCCCATGAACCGCCGGGAGCGGCGCTCGACGTCGGCGTGAGCGAGGCCGGGGACGTTCCATCCGCGGATGACCCGCTCGGGGGCGATGAGCGAGGTGCCCGTGTAGACCACGGTGGAGCCCCCCCACGCCCGCCCGAAGGCGAGGGTCATCGTGCCGTCGGCCGTCAGGAAGCCGCCCCCCTCCTCGTAGAGCGCGTCGGCCATGTCGACCTCGCGCCCCGTGAACTCGTCGGGGCGGAGCCGCGCCCCCTGCTCGAGGACGAGGATCCGGTAACCGGCCCGCGCGAGCGGGCCGAGCCCCTCGGCGACGGTCCCTCCCCCCGCGCCCGACCCGATGACGACGACGTCGTAGTTCTTCTCGTTCACGCTCATCCCGGCGCCCCGGAGGCCCTGCGAGCCTCCCACCCGCGCGCGTCGGCGCGGTAGCCGATCCCGCGGCCGGCCTCGGGGCGCGCGTAATAGCCGAGGAAGACGAGCGTCCGAATCCCCCAGAATCCGCGCCGGAGAAGGAGAACCGACGCGTTCTCGAGGCCCGAAAGGAAGCGGGCCCGGTCCGGGGCGGCGAGGCGCGAAAATCGGCTCCCCCGGCGGAGAAGCGGAAGGATTTCGATCGCCCGAATCAGGAGCCGGAGCTGCCTCTTGATGGCCGCGGGGCGCGGCTCGAGCATTTTCTCGACCAGGCGCTCCAGCTCGGCCCAACCGGCCGCATCCAGCCGTTCGGCCTCCGGCACGACGGTCGTCGCGATGGCGCGGAAGGTCTCCCGGACACCAGCCAGGACCACGCGCCGAGTCTAGCCTTCATCTCGCCCGGGGCGTCGAGATAGACTCTCAAGAGAGGGGGGCGGGGTGCCGAGGACTCTCATCGACGGGCACGGCCGGCGCATCACCTACGTCCGGATCTCGGTGACCGACCGATGCAACCTCCGGTGCGTCTACTGCATGCCGGAGGACCAGACCTTCCGCCCCCTGCCTCACCTGCTGACGCGGGAGGAAATCCGCCGCGCGGCGGCGCTCCTGGCGTCGTTCGGGGTGACGAAGGTCCGGATCACGGGGGGCGAGCCGACCACGCGCCCCGACCTCGTCGGGATCGTCCGGGACCTCGCGGCGATCGGGTTTCCGAGCGGCATCGCCCTCTCCACGAACGGCGTCCTGTTCCCGCGGATGGCGCACGACCTTCTCGCCGCCGGGCTGACCAAGGTCAACATCTCCCTCGACGCGGCCGAAGCCGAGCACTTCCGGAAGATGGCGCGGCGGGACCACTTCAAGCCGGTCCTCGAGTCGATCGACCTCGCCCTGTCGCTCCCGTTCGACTCCGTGAAGATCAACGCCGTCGTCATCCGGGGCTTCAACGACGACCAGATCCTTCCGCTCGCCGCGATGACGCGCGAGAAGAAGCTCGGCGTCCGCTTCATCGAGTTCATGCCGTTCGGCAACAACGACTGGAAGGACGCCGACTGGATCGGCTGGCACGAAGTGAGGGACCGGCTCGTCGCCGCCGGCTACGAGCTGACGCTGGTCGAGAAGGATCTCGTCGCGGGGCCCGCCGACGAGTACCGCGTCCGCGGGCCGCTCGGGGAGCACCGCGGGACGCTCGGCTTCATCACGCCCGTGTCCGACCGGTTCTGCGACACCTGCAACCGGATGCGGCTGACGCAGGACGGCTTCCTGAAGGGGTGCCTCTTCGGGCACAACGACGTCGACCTCCTCAGCCCGATGCGCGGCGGGGCGTCGGAAGAGGAGCTGGCCGCCGTCGTCGAGCGCGCCGCCGCCGTGAAGGAGGAGCGCCACCCGATGTTCGTCGGGATGCGGAAGAACATGCTCCCGCTCCACGCGCGGAACATGTCCGAGATCGGGGGCTGACCCCGGGGCAGCCACAACGGAAGCGAGTTACCAGGACCGTGATGTCGTCCGCCTGAGCGGTGGGACAGATGAATTCGCCGACGGGATCAGAGGCCCTTGCTCCCCGCTGACGGGCCCTGGCAATGGCCGTGACGAACTCCACCGGTCAGATCTGATAGTCGAGCGCACGCTCTCGCGGCCAGCCAGCTGAGCCCGACCGCGGCGGGCGAGAACGGCGTGAGCCGTTTCGAGACTCTCGTTCGCCTACAGCACAAAGGGGGATGCCATGATCAAAGGAATAGGCCGGCTTGCAAAGCTCGTTGCCGCTACAGCGTTGATATGCCTCTGGCCCCATTGGGCCGCCGCACGGACTCCGCCGGGAGTCTCTACGTCGGGAATACCCACGAAGGGAACGTGCGGCTTTCTCCTCACAATGCGCTATCCATTCGCGTACTTGTATGGTGCAGATCCGGGGCCAGGCTGGGGAATGGACGCCCTAGGGGTCATCGACTTCAAGGCAAAGACGATCGGCATCAACTTCGTTCTGCAGGATCCCTATCCGGTGCCCTCGACGGAATATCAGGCACAGGCCCTGGATCTCCCGTTCACGACCAGCCCAGGGCCCGTCCCCGGCTCCTTCACTATCACTTTCTATCCGTATCCTGATGTTACGTTCGGTCTTAACCTGCTGCCTGTAAATGGGGGAACCTCTTTCCTGATGCAGAATTTCAACCCGACACCTGACGCTCAAGGCGGGTCAGCGACGGGAACGTGCCAGATGCAGTAGCTCGTGACGCGGCTGGCGCTCTCACCTCGCGGCCGCTTCGGAAGCGCTCGGCTAACCGAGGATCTCGAAGCGAAGCCCGCCGAAAATAGCGGACGCCATCGAGCCTTCGAAGCGGCCTATCGAGAAAAAGACACCCAGGTCGTCGCGGTATTCGGTATGGCCGGTGTAGTCGCGAATGAGGATCTGGCCGTCCACGGAAACGGTGGCCCGCGCGGAAACCGGATCGTATGCCATCTCCAGTCGCACCAGGCGCGGCGCCGGCGGAAGGCCCACCGCCGCGTGAATTCCATCCCAGCCGGTGCGAATCTGTTTGGTGGCGATGAAATCGACGCCGTCCCGAGTCGCCTTGAACCCGGCG
>DATIWM010000101.1:0-10961 GCA_035519355.1 Thermoanaerobaculia bacterium
AGAGACGGCGATGGCGGCGGAAAGGGAATCGCCGCCCAGGTCGGAGAAGAAGTCGTCGTGGACGGAGGGGAGCTCGTCGCGCTCGAAGACCTCGCGAAAGACCGCCGCCACCTTCGCCTCCATCTCGCTGCGAGGCGGCGCCAAGGGGCGTTCCCCGGCGCGGACGTCCCCCTCGAGGACCGGAAGAGCCTGCCGGTTGATCTTGCCTCCCAGCGTCTTCGGAAGCTGCGACAGGAAGCCGAAGCGGGCCGGCACCATGTACGGGGGGAGGACGTCGGTGAGCGAGGACCGGAGGAACTCCAGCGACGGAGGCGACTCGGGGGTGGAGGGGACGACGAACGCCACCAGCATCTGCCGGGCCCCGTCGCCCTGGACCCGGCAGACGGCTTCGAGCACGCCGTCGCATTCCGCCAGCCGCGCCTCGATCGCCTCCAGCTCCACGCGGTAGCCGCGCAGCTTCACCTGCAGGTCGATCCGCCCGTGGCAGAAGAAACGTCCGTCCTTCGTCCGGTGCCCCAGGTCGCCGCTCCGGTAGATCCGCCCGAGCTTCGGGTGGATGGGAAACCGTTCCGCGGTCAGCTCGGGGCGGTTCCGGTAGCCGCGGGCGACGCAGAGGCCGCCGAGGCAGAGCTCGCCCATCTCGCCGTCCGGCACCTCCTCGAGCTTCTCGTTCAGCACCCACATCCGGACGCCGCGGATCGGCCGGCCGATGGAGATTTCGTCCCCTTCACGGATGGGTATCCGGATCGCCGTGACGGTCGTCTCCGTCGGGCCGTAGCCGTTCTCGAGGCGCCACCCGTTCGACCAGCGGTCCGCAACGTCCGAAGGGAGGGCCTCGCCGCCGAGATAGACGAGGCGCAGGTCGGGCAGCTCCGCCTGCGGGTTCGCGGCGCCCGTCGTCCTGAGGAGCGTGGGGGGCGGGCAGAAGACGGTGATCCGCTCGCGCTTGAGCCACGAGACCAGGTCCGGCCCGAGGCGGGCCGCTTCGTCGTCCATCATGACCACCGACGCCCCGGAGGCCAGGGCGAGCCACAGCTCCTCGACCGACGAGTCGTACGAGGCCGACGAGCTCTGCGCCACGCGGTCGCCGGGCCCGAGCCCGAACTCGATCACGTCGGAGCCGACGAGGTTGGCGATGCTCCGGTGCTCGATCAGGACGCCTTTCGGCCGTCCGGTCGTCCCCGACGTGTAGATGACGTAGGCGAGATGCTCCGGCCGGAGCCACTTCGGCGACGGCGGGCGGACGGGGCGGCCGCGGGGCCGGGCCGTCTCCTCGGCCGCGTCGAGCACGCGGGCCACCTTGAAGCCCGCCCCCTCCGCGCGGGCGCGCCCCGCGGCGTCCGTCACGAGGGCGACGGCGCCCGAGTCCTCGAGGATGTCGCGGACGTGCCCGTCCGGGAAGACCGGATCGATGCACGTGTAGGCCGCGCCGGCCTTCATCGCGCCGAGCTGTGCGGCGTAGAGAAGCTCCGTCGTCCGGGGAAGGAGGATGGCGACGACGCATTCCTGCGTGATGAGCGGAGCCATCGCCTCGGCGAGCGCATCGGCCTCGCGCTTCAGGTTGGCGTAGGTGATGACGCGCCGCGCGGGCCGGCCCGTTCCGGGAGGAATCTCCACGGCGGGCTCGTTCGGCCAGCGCGCCACCGCCGACTCGAAGAAGCCATGGAGGAAGGAAGGCTCCTCCTCGAAAAGCGGAAGGGTCTCCGCGTCCCGTCGAAGAGCGCGGCTCACGCTGATGCGAAGACCGCCTTTCGGCAGGAGTCAGCGTCGGATGGTGATGAGCAATCTTTAATGAGAAGAGATTATCGCGATCTTCATTCAATCTTCAAATGGTTCACGCAAGAACGTACGTTGCCTCGGACCTTGACTCGCGTTCGGGAATCGAAGGTCGGCATCCGCACGTCGGAAGTCGGCGTAGGCTCTCGCGTATGAACAGACTGCCGACTCCGGAATTCCGCCGCCTCGGGTCATCGGGTCCGGCCGTCTTCCCGCTCGGCCTCGGCTGCATGGGGATGTCGGGAATGTACGGCCCGTCCGACGAGGCCGAGTGCGTCGCCACCCTCCAGGCGGCCCTCGACCGCGGCGTCAACCTCATCGACACGGGGGACTTCTACGGGATGGGGCACAACGAGATGCTCATCGGCCGGGCGCTGAAGGGGCGCCGCGACCAGGCGCTTCTCTCGGTGAAGTTCGGCGCGCTCCGCTCTCCCGACGGGAACTGGATCGGCGTCGACACGCGCCCCGTGGCCGTGAAGAACTTCCTCGCCCACACCCTCACCCGCCTCGGCGTGGACCACGTGGACGTCTACCGGCCGACGCGGCTCGATCCGAACGTGCCGATCGAGGAGACCGTCGGCGCCATCGCCGACCTCGTGAAGGCCGGCTACGTCCGGGCCGTCGGCCTGTCGGAGGTCGGGGCCGGGACCGTCCGCCGGGCGCAGGCGGTCCACCCGATCACCGACCTGCAGATCGAGTACTCGCTCATCTCCCGCGGCCCGGAGGAGCGGATCTTCCCGGCGCTCGCGGAGCTGGGCGTCGGCGTGACGGCCTACGGCGTTCTCTCGCGGGGCCTCCTCTCGGGCTCGAAGCCCCGGGGGCCGGCCGATTTCCGCGCCACCCTGCCCCGCTTCACGGAGGAGAACCGCGGGAAGAACGACCGCCTCGTCGCGGCGCTCGCGGCCGTCGCGAAGGAGAAGGGCGCCACCCCCTCGCAGCTCGCGATCGCATGGGCGCTGGCGAAGGGACGCCAGATCGTCCCGGTGGTCGGCGCGAGGACCCGCGCGCAGCTCGCCGAGTCGCTCGGCGCCCTCGCCATCGAGCTGACTCCCGCCGACGTGGCGCGGCTCGAGGCGGCGGTGCCCGCCTCGGCCGTGGCCGGAACGCGGTACCACGCGCCCCAGATGCGGATCCTCGACAGCGAGAAGTAGCGAGCGGATGATTCGGGGCCGATGGCGGTCCCGGCAGGCACCCGGCTCGGTCCGTACGAAATCGTCTCGCCCCTCGGAGCCGGCGGCATGGGAGAGGTCTACCGGGCGCGGGACACGCGGCTGGGGCGCGAGGTCGCGGTCAAGCTCCTGCCCGAGGGGCTCGCCGGGAGCGCCGAGGCTCTGACCCGCTTCGCGACCGAGGCCCGGGCCGTCGCCGCCCTCTCGCATCCGAACATCCTGGCGCTCTTCGACGTCGGCGAGACGGACGGAGTCCGCTACGCCGTCAGCGAGCTTCTCGAGGGCGAGACGCTCCGCGTGGCGATGGACCGCGGGGGGATGCCGCCGCGCCGGGCCCTCGACATCGCCCGCGAGCTGGCCGACGGGCTGGCCGCGGCTCATGAGAAGGGGATCGTCCACCGCGACGTCAAGCCCGAAAACGTCTTCCTGACGAAGGACGGCCGCGTCAAGATCCTCGACTTCGGTCTCGCCCGTCACGACGTCTCGCATCGCGATCCCGGCGACACGCGCTCTCCCACCCTCGGGGCCGTCAGCGAAAAGGGCGTCGTCCTGGGAACGGTCGCCTACATGTCGCCCGAGCAGGCCCGGGGCGGCGTCGTCGACTTCCGGAGCGACCTCTTCTCGCTCGGCACGGTGCTCTACGAGATGCTGGCCGGCGGCAAGCCGTTCGAGGCCCCGTCCGTGCCGGAGACGCTGACGGCCATCATCCGCGACGAGCCGGAGCCGCTCGAAAAGAAGGCCCCGCACGTTCCGGCGCCGGTCCGCTGGCTCGTGGAACGGCTGCTCGCCAAGGAACCCTCCGAGCGCTACGACGCGACGCGTGACGTCGCACGCGACCTCAAAGGCCTCCGCGACCGACTTTCGACATGGACGGAGGCGTCGACGGCGACGAGAGCGGCGGGGAAGGGCGCGTCCAGATGGATCCTGCCGGCCACCGGCGGGGCGCTTCTCGTCGCCCTGGCCGCGATCCTCGGCCGGTGGACGGCGCCGCCGTCTCTTCCGCCGCCGCGTCTGACGTACATCACCTCTTCGGGGCGGGACGGCGCCCCGGCGATCTCGCCGGACGGGCGCCTTTGTGTCTTTGCCTCCAGCCGGGACGGCGTCTCCCGGATCTGGGCGAAACAGCTGGCGGACGGATCCGAGATCGCTCTCACGGAGGGTCCGGACGCGGCGCCCCGGTTCACTCCCGACTCGTCGAGCGTCTTCTTCATCCGAAAGGAGGGCTCCACGTCGGCTCTCTTCCGGGTTTCCGCTCTCGGCGGATCGCCCCAGCGCGTTCTTCCCGACGCGACCGAAGCCGACGTCTCTCCCGACGGCACCCGTCTCGCGTTCGTCCGATTTCGCGCCACGGAGTCGGGACGGATCCCGGAACTCTGGGTGGCGGGAGCCGACGGAAGCGGGGAGCGCCTCGTGGACACGGCCGAGACCTTCCAGCTCCGTTCCCCGCGGTGGTCGCCCGACGGGACCTGGATCGCGACGACCCGGGGTCAGATCAACGTCGGGTTGCCGTGGAGCGTCGTCCTTGTCGATCCCGCGACCGGAAAGAAGCGGGCCCTCCCGGCTCCGCCCGGCCTTGGAGAGCTCTCGGACGTGGCCTGGACGCGGGGGGGTCGCGCCCTCGTCTACGGCCGCTCCGAGCAGGCCATCGTGCCGGCGAGCCCCGGCGCCTACTATCTGGAGGACGTGAGGACGGGCGCCCTCCGGACGATCGCGTTCTCGCTCGGCCTCGGCCAGGGGCTCGACATCGCGGGTTCCGGAAGAGTCGTCGTGACGTCGCTCATCGTCCCGACAAACCTGCTCGAGATCCCCCTGGCCGGCGGCGACGGGGCGCGCAAGTGGCTCACGCGCGGTTCCCAGATCAACTTCCAGCCGGTGCTCGCCGGAGACGCCCAGACGCTGGTCTTCACGTCCAACCGGGAGGGAAACAGCGACATCTGGGAACTGAACCGGCGATCCAACGCGATCCGCCGCCTGACGAGTCATCCCGCGAGCGACGCCGACGTCTTCCTGAGCCGGGACGGGAAGGTCCTCCTCTGGTCCTCGGCCCGGACGGGCCATTTCGAGATCTGGGGGGCGGGAGGCGACGGCAGCGCGCCACGCCGGATCTCGGACGACGGCATCGACGCGGAGAACCCGTCCCTTTCTCCGGACGGCTCGACGATCGTCTACGTTTCGTTCAACGACTCGAAGAGGGGCATCTGGACGATCCGTCCGGACGGGACGAGCGCGAAGCTCCTGGCTCCGGGTCCCAACATCCTCCCCGAGATCTCTCCCGACGGGGCGTGGCTCTCCTTCGTGGTCCAGGGAGCGACCCAGGACATCCGGGTCGTGCGTCTCGCGGACGGAAAGCCCGTCTTCGGAATCCCGGCCCCGCCGGTCGGGCGCGGCTTCATCGCCGGCCGCCACCGGTGGATGCCCGACGGCCGCCGTATCGCCTTTCTGGGCGGCGACGGAGCGGGGACGGCGCTGTACGTCCAGGACGTCGTGCCCGGAGCGGACACGTCCGCGACGCGCCGAAAGCTCGCCACGTTCGAGCCGGACGTCGAGCTTCACTCGTTCGGACTCGCCGCGGACACGAGCTTCGCCGTCGTCGCGGTGAGGCAGGCGACCGCGAACCTGCTGGAGATCGACGGCCTCCCGCCCGAGGTCGCCCCCGCCGCACCCCGCCGGTAGAGGCCGATCGAGAAGGCGGCAGCGTTTCGGCCGGCGGCTGCGCGACTGCCGTTACCAGACCGTCCGGACCGCCTCCGAGGCCTGAAGCCTCGCGTCGCGCGTCAGGAGCGGCAACTGCAGGCTGATGGCGGCGGCCGCGATGAGGGCGTCGAACGGATCGCCGGCCGGAAAGGTCTCCGCCGCCAGGAAGATCTGCTCCGGCGTCAGGTCGAGGGGCTGGTAGGCCGGATTGCTGAAGAGGTCCTCGAAGAAGGTCCGGATCGGCCGTCCGAAGTCGATGCGCCCCGTCCGGACGAGAAGCACCGTCTCCCAGAGGACGGCCGCCGGGACGTAGAGAATCGCCTGTCGTCTCTCGCAGGCTTCGAAGTGAAGAAGCGCCTTGCGGCCGAGCCGCCGTCCACCCGCCGCCCAGAAGAGAAGCGGGTGAGTGTCGGTGACGAGGGCTGGCTCGGCCACGCCCCTACTTCGGACTCCTGTGTCGCTTGTCGGAGCGCGAGAGGGACGTGGCGATCAGGCGGCGGGCGGCGTCGTCCGCCCGCGCGAGGTCCGGGTCCGTCGCATCGATCCGGGCGGTCCCTCTGACGCTTCGGGACCGGGCGACGGCGGCGCGGCCGGTGCGCGCCTCGAGCAGGAGACGGTCGAGCGTCTCGCTGACGCTGCGGCCCGGTGCGCCGTGCGCGCGGGCCTTCAGCCAGAGGATGTTCTCGGGGTCGAGTGTCACGGAGAGGGCTCGCTTGGACATACGAGGATTATACGACATCCATACGAGGCCGTTCTCCCGCCTCTTACATTCCGGGTCGCGCCGCCTCCAGTTCGATGGCCCGCGGAAAGAGGACGTCGTTCTCGAGGTGGATGTGCCGGTGGAGGTCGTCCTCGAGCCGCGTGAGGCCGGCGTAGAGGTCGGCAAACGACGCGCACGCGTCGGCCGGAAGCGTGTAGCCGGCCGTCACGGCGCGCAGCTCCGAGAGAATCCCGACGGCCGTCTCGTGCTCGGTCCTCATCATCCGGATCGGGTTCCGCACCGTCCCGAAGCACGACGCGGCCGGCCCCCCGCCCTCGCCGGCCGCCCGGTCGAGCGCCTCGATGTACGGAAAGAGGATCTGCTCTTCCTTCTGCAGGTGGGGCGCGAGGTCCCCGGCGAGCTTGTAAACGAGCTCCTCGACGCTCCGCGTCCCGGGGTGCGCCTCGCCGTGCCGGCCGCGCACCTTCGTGGCGAGGGGCGGCAGGGTCGCGATGGCCTCGCGCGTGGTGACGTGGTGCGTGTCGAGAATGAACCGGACGAGCGCGGTCAGCGGCTCCCTCTCCCAGGCGCGCTCCGCGAGGACGGCGGTCTGCTGTGACATGGTCGTTCCGACCCTCCGGCGCGGAAGATAGGGAAGAGGGCCGCGGTCGCCTATGACGCCCGTCATGGGGCCGAGGAGTTCGGCCCCCTCCCCGATCGGTCCCGTCCTCCATTAATGAACCCTGATCATTGCGGCGGATCCGCCGGTCCTGCGAGACTGGCCGGATGAGAAGAGTGACCACCGCCTCCCTCCTCGTCGGCGCGCTGCTTGCCGGCTGTTCGAAACCGTCCGGCGCCGCGGCACAGAACCCGGCCTCTCCGGTGGCCAGGGTCGACGGGCAGGTGATCACCGACGGCGAGCTGATGTCCGAGGCCAAGGGCCAGCTGGCCGCCGCCGACGCCCGGTACGCCGAGGAGGTCCACGGCGTGAAGTCCCGCACGCTCGACGGGCTGATCGAGAAGCGCCTGCTCGAGGCGCGCGCGAAGAAAGAGGGGATCACCGTCGACGCCCTCGTCCAGCGGGAGATCACGAGCAAGGTCCCGGAGCCGGCCGAGCAGACCCTGATCTCCATCTACGAGCAGACGAAGGCCGGCGGCCGGAACCTGCCCCCCTTCCCCGAGGTGAAGGCGGAGATCGCCAGCTTCGTGAAGAGCCAGAGCTTCCAGGAACTGCGCCAGGCGTACATGGCCCGGCTGAAGGCCGAGTCGTCGGTGGAGGTCCTGCTGCCGCCGCTCCTCCTTCCCAAAGTCGAAGTGAAGGCCGAAGGGCCGTCGAGGGGGGATCAGAAGGCGCCGGTCACGCTCGTCGAGTTCTCGGACTACGAATGCCCCTATTGCGCGACGACGCAGCCGACCTTGAAGCGCGTCCTCGAGCAGTACCCGGGAAAGGTGCGCCTCGTCTTCTTGGACTTCCCGCTCTCGATCCACCCGTCCGCGCCGAAGGCCGCGGAGGCCGCCCTCTGCGCGGGCGAGCAGGGGCGGTACTGGGAGATGCACGACCGGCTCTTCGCCAACCAGAAGGCGCTCGGAACAGACAGCCTGAAGGCCCACGCGCGGGCGCTCGCACTCGATCCCATCGCCTTCGACAAGTGCCTCGACTCGGGCCGGATGGCCGTGGTCGTCGAGGCGAACCGGAAGCTCGGCGAGGGCTCCGGCGTCAACAGCACCCCTTACTTCTTCGTCAACGGCCGCCCCCTCTCGGGCGCGCAGCCGTACGAGAGGTTCCGGGAGCTGGTCGACTGGGAGCTGGCGGCGGCGAAGCGCTGACGGGCATGCGACGCGTCCGATCGGTATCATCTCCGTCTTGAGCCTGACGTTTCCGGCAACGTGGCGCCGCGTGGCGCTCAGCTTCGACCCGGCGAAGCTGCGGTTCTGGGTCGTCGTCCTCCCCATCCACGTCGTGGCGTTCGGGACGCTCTACTACGGCAACTACAAGCTGCTCGAGGAGGGCTACGTCCAGGCGGGAACGGCGGCGGCCCGCCGCCAGCTCGAGCAGGTGGTCCGCGAGATGCCCGCCCTGATGCCGTCCGAGCGGGGCGGCCCGAACCCGCACCTGTTCGCACACCTCCTGACCCTCCACCAGCCCATCGGCCTCCGCCTCTACAGCGACCGGGGCCAGCTGATCTGGCCGAAAGACCGTCCCGCGAACGACGACCTGTCCCGGCGCGTCCAGAACGTGCTGGCGGATCCGGCGCACCGCGACGAGATCTGGATGGAGGAAAAGGACGGCCAGAGCTGGGTGCGCGGCGTGGTCCGCGTGAACACGGGGACGGACTGCAGGCCCTGCCACCAGGAGGGCCGGACCCTGGGCGCCGCCAGCATCCGGATCGACTTCACCGGTGAGATGAAAAGCATCCGTGACCTGCTGAACCGTCGGGTGGGGGTCCTGCTCGGCGCCTGGGTCCTCCTGGTCGGCAGCGTCGCCCTCGTGGTGCAGCGGACGGTCCGCCGGTCGCTCTCCGGGCTGGAGACCGAACTCGACGACGTCGCCGCCGGCCGCCAGCCGTCCAGTTCCGCCCAGGAGCTGCCGCTCGACCCGGCGGCCGCGGCGTTCCACCAGCGCCTGCGCGACTTCCTGCGCCGCCACCGTGAGCGCGAGGACCAGGTCGTGTCGCGCCTCGCCCACGTCGACCAGCTCGCCTCGCTGGGGCAGCTCTCGGCGGGCCTCGCGCACGAGATCAAGAACCCGCTGGCCGGGATCCAGGGGGCTCTCGAGGTCCTGAAGCACGACACCACGGACACCGGAACGGCCCATCTCTACGACGAGATGCTGGGCGAGCTGAAACGCGTTAACGCCATTCTCCAGCGCCTCCTGGAGTCGGGACGGCGCGCGCCGCTGCAGATCACGAAGACCAACCTCGGAAAGCTCGTGACGGAGACGGTCGAGCTGATGCAGCCGACGCTCGGCCGGAAGAAGGTCGAGCTGGTGACGCACATCGAGAAGGGCCTGCCCGAGATTCCCCTCGACGCGGCGAAGATGCGGCAGGTGCTCCTGAACCTGATCCAGAATGCCGCCGACGCCATGGGCGAGAAAGGCGGCCACGTCACGATCCGCGCCGGCGCGCTGCCCGGGCGCCGCGAGGTCGTCCTGGCGGTGGACGACGACGGCCCCGGCATCGGCCCCGACGACCTGAAACACCTCTTCGAGCCCTTCTTCACGACGAAGTTCACCGGCACGGGGCTCGGTCTGACGATCTCGAAAAGCCTGATCGAGCAGCACGGCGGCCGCATCGAGGTCGACTCGGAGGTCGGGCGGGGCACCACGTTCTTCGTCTTCCTGCCCGAAAGCGGGCCCCCGAAGCCCGCCCCGGCCGCGGGCGAGGCGTCCTGACATGGCGCTCGTGCTCTTGGTCGAGGACGAGAAGCTCCTCCGCTGGGCCCTGAAGAAGCAGCTCGAGCGCGCCGGGCACAAGGTCCACGAGGCCCCCGACCTGGCTACTGCGGCGTCTCATCTGGCCACCCACCAGCCCGACGTCGTCCTTCTGGACCTGGGCCTTCCCGACGGGCACGGCCTCGACTTCTTCCAGTCGAACCGCGAGCGGCTCGCCGAAAGCGAGGTCATCGTGATGACCGCCCTCGGCCAGGTCGAGGAGGCGGTCCGCGCCATGAAGCTCGGCGCCATCGAGTTCCTCACCAAGCCGGTCGACGAGGCCGATCTCGTGGAGCTGGTCGGCCGCTCGCTGGCGATCCGCGGCGACCAGCTGGAGGCCCAGGCGGCCCGGCAGATCCGCGAGCGGGCCCTGGCCCGGCAGGTCGTGGGGGTCTCGGCCCTCTTCAACGACGTCCGGGAAGTCCTCGAGCAGGTGGCGGCCTCGGACGTCGGCAGCATCCTGATCCACGGGGAGAGCGGCTCGGGGAAGAACGTCCTCGCGCGGCAGGTGCACGCCCTCTCGGCGCGGCGCGAGCGCCCCATCATCGAGGTCTCCTGCGCGACGATCCCGGAGAACCTGCTGGAGAGCGAGCTCTTCGGCCACGAGAAGGGCGCCTTCACCGACGCCAAGACGCTGAAGCGGGGCGTCTTCGAGCTGGCCGAAGGGGGCACGGTGGTCCTGGACGAGGTCGGCGAGCTGCGCCTCGACGTGCAGGCCAAGCTCCTCCACTTCCTCGAGGAGCGCCGCTTCCGCCGGGTGGGGGGCATGCGCGAGATCCAGGTCGACGTGCGCGTCATCGGCCTCACCAACCGCGACCTCCACGCCATGGTCCGGGAGAGCACGTTCCGGAGCGACCTCTTCTACCGCCTGAACGTCTTCCCGATCTCCGTCCCCCCGCTCCGCGACCGGCCGGAGGACATCCTCCCCCTGGCGCGCCACTTCCTCGCCACGCTGCGGCCCCGCTCGTCGGATCGCCTCTCCGCGTTCGATCGCGACGCCGAGCGGCTGCTGACCGGCTACCCCTGGCCGGGAAACGTCCGCGAGCTGCGGAACGTCGTCGAGCGGGCGCTGGTGCTCGAGCGCGGCCCCGAGATCGGCGTCCGCTCCCTGATGCTCGACTGGTCGCCGGAGGCCCAGGCGGCGCGGGGCCAGTCGTCCGAAGGCGCCGCGCTTCCGTCCGGCATCCTGCCG
>DATIWM010000102.1:0-2488 GCA_035519355.1 Thermoanaerobaculia bacterium
CGGCGGTTCCATCACGCGGTACGACCACCGGACCGGCGAGGAGCGGGAGGTCGTCGCCTGGCCGCAGCTCGCCGTGGGGCAGGCCGCCAAGGACCTGAAATACCGTTTCCAGTGGAACGCGCCGATCCTCGTCTCGCCGCACGACGGGAAGGTCCTCTACCACGCCGCCCAGAAGCTCCTGAAGTCGGTGGACGAGGGACGCACCTGGAGCGAGATCAGCCCCGACCTGTCGCGGAACGACCCGGCGAAGCAGCAGAAGTCCGGCGGGCCGATCACGAAGGACGACACCGGCGTCGAGGTCTACGACGTCATCTTCGCCCTCGCCGAGTCGACGCTCGAGCCGGGGGTGATCTGGGCCGGAACCGACGATGGCCTCGTCTGGGTGACGCGCGATGGCGGGACGAACTGGTCGAACGTGACCCCGAAGGGGATTCCCGAGTGGATCCAGATCAACGCGATCGACCTCTCGTCGCACGGGAAGGGAACCGCTTACGTCGCCGCCGCGATGTACAAGCACGACGACTTCCGGCCGTACATTTACAAGACCAATGATTACGGGAAGAGCTGGACGAAGATCGTCGGCGGGATCCCCGACAAGGCCTTCACCCGCGTCGTGCGGGAGGACCCGGTCCGGCGCGGCCTGCTCTACGCGGGGACCGAAACGGGGCTCTACATTTCCTTCGACGACGGCGCGAGCTGGCAGCCGTTCCAGCGGAACCTCCCCGCCGTCCCGATCACCGACCTCGCCGTCAAGAACGACGACCTCGTCGTGGCCACGCAGGGGCGCTCGTTCTGGATCCTGGACGACGTCTCCCCGCTCCGCTCCTGGAAGCCGGAGGTCGCCTCGAAGGACCTCTACCTCTTCCCGTCGTCGCCCGCGTTCCGGATGGCCGGTGGGGGAGCGTGGTGGATGGAGGGCGAGGGCGCTCCACGCGGCGTCGGCGCGAACCCCCCGAACGGCGCCTTCGTCTACTACTGGCTGAAGGAGAAGCCGCCCGAGAAGCCGACGGGGAAGGACGCGGTCACGATCGAGATCCTGGACGGCGACGTGGTCCTCCGGACCTTCACGAGCGAGAAGCCGCCCGAGCCGGGCGAGGGGGCGCCTCCGCCGGACGAGAGCCGCGAAAAACCGCTCGAGCCGAAACAGGGGCTGAACCGCTTCGTCTGGGACCTCCGGATGCTCAAGGCCCAGCTCGTCCCGAAGGCCATCGTCTGGGGAAACACCCAGGGGCCGAAGGTCGCGCCCGGAACCTACACGGTCCGGCTGAAGAAGGGGGAGACGGTCCTGACCGGGAAGATCGAGGTGAGGCCGCACCCCGGCCTGAAGATCTCCGAGGCCGATCTCGCGGCGCAGGCCGCCTTCCTGCGCGACGTCCGAGACCGGATCACGGAGACGCACCAGGCCGTGCTCCGGATCCGCGACGTGAAGGCTCAGACGAAGGAGGTGACGTCCCGCGCCGAGAAGCTCGGAAAGAAGGAACCGGTCGCGACGAAGGCGAAGGCGCTCACCGAGAAACTGACCGCGTCCGAGGAAAAGCTCGTCAACCCCAGGCTCAAGTCGTCGCAGGACATCCTGAATTTCGCGCCGGCCCTCGACCACCAGTTCGTCGGTGTCGCCACGGCGGCCGGAAGCGCCGACGGGGCGCCGCGTCCCGCGGAGACGGCCTACTACGCCGAACTGAAGGCGAAGCTGGACGCCGTCCTCGCCGAAGTAAACGGCGTCTTCGAGAAGGACCTGGCCGAGTTCAACGCCGCCGTCCAGGGCGCGGGGATCCCTCCCGTGTCGGTTCTGCCGAAGAGCGACAAGAAGTGAAACGTCTCCACCCAACGTCCGTGGCCGTCCTGTTCGCGGCGGCGCTCGCCGCCGCCGTGGAGGGTCCCTCCATGCAGATCACGTCTCCCGCGTTCAAGAGCAACGGGAACATCCCGACGAAGCACACCTGCGAAGGTCCGGACCTCTCCCCGGCGCTCGCCTGGGCGGGGGCGCCGGCGGGGACGAAGTCGTTCGCCCTCGTCGTCGACGACCCCGACGCCCCGGACCCGGCCGCGCCGAGAATGACCTGGGTCCACTGGGTCCTCTACGACATCCCGGCGTCCGCGGCGGGACTTCCCGAGGCGCTCGCTCCCTCCGGCCTTCCGAAGGGGACTCTGGAAGGGCTCAACGACTGGAAGCGGACCGGGTACGGCGGCCCCTGCCCGCCCATCGGCCGGCACCGCTACTTCTTCAAGCTCTATGCCCTCGACACGGTCCTCCCCGACCTCGGCCGGCCGACGAAGGCGAAGCTGGAAGGGGCGATGAAGGGGCACGTCCTGGCCGAGGCGCAGCTCATCGGGACGTACCAGAAGGAGAAGTAACGGCCGAAGGCGTCAGCCCTTACGGGCCGGCGAGGGCTTCCGCCGCTCGTCCTTCGACTCCTCCATCTCTTCGAGAGTCCTCGGCCAGTCGCCCTTGAGGAGGCGCGAGAGGGAGCGGTCCGCGAGGAGGCGG
>DATIWM010000103.1:0-20796 GCA_035519355.1 Thermoanaerobaculia bacterium
ATTTCGATGAGCGAATCTGTAGAAAAATCTACACTCCGACCTGGCGGGAATGAACCACCGTCGAATTGGTCGATTTGGAGACGATCCCCTGGAGGCGCCTGGTCTTTTAGGAAGCGGCGAGCCGGTCGATCGCGGCGGCCAGCTGGAAATCGAGAACGGTGATTCCGCCGGCGTCGTGAGTCGACAGCGCGACGGCGACCCGGTTCCAGACGTTCGACCAGTCGGGGTGGTGGTCCATTTTCTCGGCGGCGAGAGCGACCCGCGCCATGAAGCCGAAGGCCTCGGAAAAATCGCGAAAGACGAACGTGCGGTGGAGCTTTCCTCCCGCGTAAGACCAGCCGGGGATCGAGGCGAGACGGTCCGAAATCTCGGCGTCGGAAAGGCGTGCGGGGCGCGACATGAGAACGATTCTCGCACCCGAAGCCTAGAATGGGCGCCATGCGGATCGCGGTGGCGATGTCGGGCGGGGTCGATTCGTCGGTGGCGGCGCTGCTCCTCGCGCGGGAGGGGGCCGACGTCGTCGGGCTCTCGATGCACCTCTGGGATCACGACCGCGACGGGACGGGGGCCTCCGAGGGGCGCTGCTGCACGCTCGACGACCTCGGGACGGCGCGGCGCGCGGCCGAGAAGATCGGGATTCCGCATTACGTCCTCGACCTGACGGAACGGTTCACCCAGGCCGTCGTCCGCCCCTTCGTCCTCGACTACCTCGAAGGGCGGACGCCGATCCCCTGCACGGTCTGCAACACGGAGGTCAAGTTCACGTCGCTCCTCGCCCGGGCGGAGGCGCTCGGCTGCGAGCGCGTGGCGACCGGCCACTACGCGCGGATCGAGCGCGACGGGGCGACGAGGGAGATCCGTCTCCTGAAGGCGCGCGACCTCTCCCGCGACCAGTCGTATTTCCTCTACGGCCTCTCGCCGTCGCAGCTTTCGCGGGCGCTGTTTCCGCTCGGCGACCTCCTGAAGAGCGACGTCCGCCGGATCGCGCGCGAGGCGGGCCTTTCGAACTGGGACAAGCCCGACTCGCAGGAGATCTGCTTCGTTTCGGCCGCCGACGGCCCGGAAGGCTTCATCCGGAGGGAGGCGGAATCGCTCGGGATTCCCCTGCCGGCCTTCGCCGGCGCGCGGCCGGGGCCGATCGCCGACTCGAACGGGCGCGTCCTCGGGCGACATGAAGGGACCTTCCCGTTCACCGTCGGCCAGCGCCGCGGCCTCGGCGTGGCTGCGGGCCGGCCCGTCTACGTCGTCGACGTGCGTCCCGAGGAGGGCCGCGTCCTCGTCGGCCTCGATGAGGAGCTCTGGGTGCGGGACGTTCCGCTCGAGACATTGAGCCTTCTCGTGCCGCAGCCGAGGGGCGGGAGGCTGCCTGTCCTGGCGCGGATCCGGTCCCGGCACGCCGAGCAGCCGGCCTCTCTGGAGCTGGGCCCGGATGGGAATCGGGTCTCCTTCGACGAGCCGGTGCGCGCTCCGGCTCCGGGGCAGTCGGCCGTTTTTTTCGATCCGACACGCCCGGAGCGGATCCTCGGGGGCGGGGTCATCGCTCGGCGTCAGGCCGGCTGAAGAGGATTCCCGGTCTCCTCGTCGCCACTTGACTTTCGACAGACTTACGTCTAACTTACGTCCATGGGGGAAAGGCGATGAGTTCCCGGGACGACCAGGCGAGAAACCCGCTCCGCTACGCACACGATTTCATCGCGCCGGGCGTGGGCGGAAGGCGCGTCTTCACGATCCTCGTTCCGGACAGCTGTCGCTACGCCTGCTCGTTCTGCCCGATGGGCTCGGTGCGGCGGCTTCCGGAGCTGTTTCGAACGCCGCACGGCCTCGCGAGGCTCTTCCTGACGGCGTTCCGGCGCGGCCTCTGCGACGGGCTCTACGTGACGGCCGGGATTCCACGGCATCCCGTCCGGGCGATGGCGAGGGTCCTCGAGCTTCTGGACGTGCTTCGGGTCCACCAGGGCTTCCGGGGGTATATCCACGTGAAGTCCGTTCCGGGGGCCCTGCCCGGCCAGATCCAGAAGATCGTCCATCTGGCCGACCGCGTGTCGTATCAGCTGGAGCCGGCCTGCCGACGCGCCCTGCTCGAGAACCCGATGGACCGGGCCCCCCGCGGTCTGGAGCTCTTCACGAGCCCGGAGCGGGCCGCGGTCGAGCTTCGTGCGGCGCTGGTCGAATCGGCTCGCCGGGCGCCCGGGCCCCTGCCTCCCCCGGGCGAAGGGCTCGGGCGGGGGGCCGGGCAGCTGGCGTTGTTTTCGACCGTAAGTCCTCCGGGATCTGGGGTTTCCGCACGCCGGTGAATGGCCTCCCGGAGGCTTCGCTCGAGGAGCGGTGTCGTGCGCCCAGGCGAAAGGGCTGAAATCGAGTCGCGTTCCGTACGGTGCGGCCGGTCACAGTGCCGTGATAAAATGTCTTTTTGCGTATGGCGAAGACGAACTCCTCCGCCGTCCCGTCGCTCCTCAAGGAAATCCGGGCCGCACTCGACTCGAAGGTCGAGGAGAAGCTTCGCTCATCGGAGGCCTCCCGGCCCAAGAGCCACCTGAAGGCGCTCGGGGTGCGTACGCCGGCGCTCCGCATGGTGGCGCGCGATGTCGTCTCGAGGGGACGCTCCGGGCTCGACTACGCGACGGCGGTCTCCCTTCTCGACGCCGCTGTCGCGCGCAAGGTCCGCGAGGAGATCCTCGTGGCGATCGACATTCTCGAGCGGTACCGGCGCGAGTTCGACGCCCCCCTCTTCTCCCATCTCGAGAAGTGGAGCGCGGCCGCCGACGACGTCGAGGTGGCCGAGGCGCTGGGGGCCCGCATTGCGGCTCCGTCCCTGGCCAAGGAACCTTCGCGCATGGCGCTCGTGAAGAAGTGGGCCCGCCTGAAGAGTCCCGGCAAGCGTCGTCTGGCCGTGCTGGCCGCTTCAGGACTCGTCACGGAAGGGCGCCGCGAGGCGGGGCTCGTCCTCGAGATGTGCGAACACCTTCTCAACGAGGACAATCCGGTTCTCGTTTCGGCGGTGGCGGGGCTTCTTCGCGACACGACGAAGGTCGACGCCAAGGCGGTTCAGGACTTCCTGTTCCGCCGGTCGATCGACGGCAACCCCGACATCCTCCGTGCGGGCTCCGAGAACCTCGACGCGGCGCGCCGCGCCGCGCTGATCGCGAAGCTCGAGGCGCAGGCCGGCCTGCCGACGCAGCTGGCCGCCGCCGAGCGGTAATGCATCGGGGGAACCCGGACCGGGTTCCCCCAATCCCCCTCCGTGTCCCAAGAGGTAACTTCTTCAGAAGGAAAGCAGGAGTTTCTCGCCGCTGGCGATTTCCTGCCCCGTGAGGCCCCGGGCGAAGGGGAGGGAGCGCCAGCGCGTGCGCCGTTCTCGAGCGGGATAACGGGCGAGGGCCCGGATATCGGCGGAAACACGGGCACGACGTTTTTCGTCCAGTTCGACGAGGCGCGACACGATCCGACGGAGCCCCGATTTTTCTTCCGGCGTGAATCCCCCGACGACGCCCCAGCGCAGTTCGACCTGCCGCCGCAACGCCGCCTCGGTCGCTCCGAAGGCCCTGTCGAGCTGAAGCCATCGCTCACGCCCTGTCGGACCGGCGTCGTCCCAGGCGATCAGCCGCGTCATCACGTCTTCCGGGGAATCCGGCCGCCCGAGAGACCGCGGAGCGGCCCCGGAGAGCGTTTCCGGGAAGAAGGGGTCGAGGGCGACGAGGACGGGAACGAATTCGACGAACTCGAGCGGACGGACTCCGAGAGCCTGCGCCTTTTCGGCGTCCGACAGCGGCGCGCCTCCGACGGCGATCGGAGTCGAGCGGATGGCGAGGATGGCGGGCGGCGGTCCCTCCGCGGCGGTGGGCTTGGCGTCCCGGATGGCCTGCGAGCGGGGCGCGGCGGGAGCCGCCGTCGTTTCTCGCCCCCGAGGACGGAGGAGGAGTCCGGCGCCGATCGCGATCGCGACGACGGCCGCGGCGCCGAGAATCCTCGGATCCCGAAGGAGCCGTGGGACGGCGCCGGGCGCCCGGGCCAGCCGGCGCCGAATCCGCTCGTCGAGGTCGTCCGGCGGAAAGGCCCGATCGGCTGCCCCGAAGAGTCTCTCCACTTCGCCGAAGGCGCGCGCGAGCGAACGACATTCGCCGCACTCCTGCAGATGCGCGACGACCGGCGCGTGCCCTCCCGTGGAGGCCGAGGAGGGATCCACGATCCGTTGTCGGAGTTCGGCGCAGTTCACGGCGTCTCCACTGTGTCCCGTGGGGGCTCGGGCTCCGTCGCGCGGGGGGCGTAGAGGGGCGCCAGCGTCTCCGTGAGGGCGGTGAACGCCCTCACGAGCCGGCGGCAGATCTCGGCTTCGGACGTCCCGCTGGAGGCGGCCGCGAGCGGAAGAGGAAGGCGGGCCACCCGCGTCAGGAGAAAGGCCGAACGCTCGCCCGGCGGAAGCGCCGCGACGGCCGCTCGCATCAGGGCGGCTCGGGCCGCGGCCGATTCCTTGAGGCGGGCGGACGGTATCGCCGGAACGCTCGAGCGCGGCGCGCGTTCCGCCTCGCGGACGACGATCGACCAGATCCGGTCGTCGAAGGACGTTTTCGGGTCGTACTTCGCGGCCGTGCGGAACAGCGTCTCGAATACGGCGGCGGTGGCCTCGGCGGCGTCGCCGGGCTCCCGGCTCTTGTCGAAAACGGAGAAGACGGGGCCGCACCAGCGGGAGAGGAGCCGTTGCAGGGCCGCCGAGTCCCCGGCGGCCACGAGAAGAAGGTCACCGATGTCGGGGCTGATCGACGAACGGCTCTGCGGTCGTGCCACGGCGGTTCATTCTGCCAGAGGCGATCGCCGGTTCTGATGACGCGGCGCACGGCCGCGGTCGATTCAGCTCGGCGGCCTGTTGCGGTCGAAGCGCGCGAGGATCCAGAGCTGGACGGCCTCCTTGCCCTTTCGGGCGACCGCGGCCATCTCGCCCTTCCCGACGACCTCCTTCACGCCGCCGGTCGGCTCGAAGATGACGACGCCCGGGTACGGCGCTTTCGGGTCGATGCCGTACCGGGAAGGCATCTCGGCGTTCGCCGACCCGGGCGAGACGTCGATGAAGGCCGGGACGAACTGCTTCACGAGCTCGCGGTAGAACCGTTCCTCGAAGACGCCCTGGTTGACGGCTCGACAGGGGATGCAGTCGTTCGTTCCGAAGAAGACGATCAGGTACCGGTTCGACCGCTTGCAGACGTCTGCGTAGAACTTCAGCGTGAGCTCGCCGTCCGCCTCCTGATCGTAGATCGGGGACGACTCGGCTTTCGGCGAGGCGGCCGGGGCCGGCGTCGGCTTTGCGTCGGGCTTCGTCTGCGCGGCGGCCTCTCCGGCGGCGCCGATCGCGACGGACAGGAGCGCGGCCTGGAGCATGCGAAGGGGTGTCATGGTGACTCCTCGAAGTGCGTGTTTCACCGCCGCGAATCCCGGGCGGTCAGTTCGGTGGGACGAATCCGCCGCTCTCCGCGCGCGGTGCGTCGAAATCGGTCCGGATCGGCCCGAAGTTCTTTTCGTAGAGCGAGACGTTCTGCGACAGGGCGGCGAGGAGCTGCTTGGCGTGCACGGGCGTCAGGAGGACGCGCGAGAGAACCCTCACGTCGCTCCGGCCCGGAACGGCGCGCCCGAAGTCGATCACGAACTCGGCGGGATTGTGGATGATGTTGGCGAAGTTCACGTACACGCCGTTCGCGACGGCGTCGTCGATCGAGAACTGCAGCGCGGGCGGAACGGGAGCGTCGGGTTTGGGGGGCTGGTCGGCCACGGAGACACCTCTTCGCCGCATCGCGCGGCGGATCGCAAGAGCCGCGCCAGTATAGTGGAGAGATGAAACGGCTTCGCTATTTCGCCTTCGCCGCGCTCCTGGTCGTCGGACGGGCCGCTCGGGGCGGCGACGACGCCGGCGCCGCCGGGGCTCTGGCGGAGGCGGACAGCCTCTGGGCGGCCCGCGCCGAGGGGGCCACGGGGGACCGGACATCCGCCGCCCGGATCGACCCGGTCATCGCGGCGTGCCGGCGGGCGGCGGAGCTCGAACCCGAGTCGCTCGAGCCGCGCTGGCGGCTGATGCGCGCGTTCTACTTCAAGGGGGAGTACACGACCCGCGATCCGGAGGAGCAGAAGCGGATCTTCGGCCAGGGGAAGGAGGCGGGTGAAGAGGCGATCGCCCTGATCCGGAAGAGGGTCGCCGCGGCGACCGGCCGCCCGACGGACGGCCAGGGCCCGGTGGCGCTCGCGGGGGCGGCCCGGGAGATCCCGGGCGCGGCCGCGACGTTCCTCTGGTCCGGCGTCGACTGGGGAAAGTGGGCCCTCCTCTTCGGCAAGATGGCCGCCGCGAAGCAGCACGTGGCCGACAGGATCCGCGACGACGCGCAGGCGGTCATCCTGATCGCTCCCGCCTACGACGACGGGGCCGGGTACCGCCTCCTCGGACGGGTTCACCACCAGACGCCGAGCATCCCCTTCATCACCGGCTGGGCGTCCCGAAAAGAGGCGCTGAAGAACCTGAAGCAGGCGATGGAGATCGGACCGAAGAACTTCTACAACCGGCTCTACTGGGCCGAGGCGCTCTGGGACTACGACTCCTCCCGCCGGACCGAGGCGCGGCAGATCCTCGAGGCGCTCGTGGCCGACACCCCGTCGCCGGCGTACCTCGTCGAGGACCGCCGCGTCCAGGAGGAGGCGAAGGCCCTCCTCGTTTCGCGGTCGCGCGACTAGAATCCCCTCCCGATGACGCCGGGCCCGAAGCGTCCGCGCCCCCGGATGGCGGAGCGGCTCCGCCAGGCGATGGACCGTATCGTCGAGACGGCCGAGGCGCGGCCGCGCCTCTCGGCGGTGGACGCTCCGCCCCGCCCTCAGAAGAAGGAGATCGTCGAGATCCTGCGGATGCTCCAGGAGGTCGTCTTCCCGGGCTACTACGGCGAGCCGGTCCTCTACCGGGCGAATCTCCGGGATCACGTCGGCGACATGCTCTTCCGGATCCACCTCCGCCTCTCGGGAGAGATCGAGCGCGCCCGGGCCCACCTTTCGGACGCGGGGGTCCCGGCCGAGGCGGCCCGGGAGATCACGACGCAGCTCTTCGAGCGGCTCCCCGACGTCGCGGACACTCTCGCCGGGGACGTGGAGGCGGCCTTCGACGGGGACCCGGCGGCCACGGGGAGCGAGGAGATCATCCTCGCCTATCCGGGCCTCCGCGCGATCTTCACCCATCGGATCGCGCACGAGCTGCACCGGCTCGGCGTGCCCCTCATTCCGCGGATGATGACGGAGTTCGCCCACCAGGAGACCGGCGTGGACATCCATCCGGGCGCGACGATCGGCAAGAGCTTCTTCATCGACCACGGCACGGGCGTCGTGATCGGCGAAACGACCCGGATCGGCGACCGCGTGAAGCTCTACCAGGGGGTGACGCTCGGCGCGCTCTCGTTCCCGAAGGACGAGCGGGGGCAGCTCATCCGGGGAACGAAGAGGCACCCGACGGTCGAGGACGACGTCGTGGTCTACGCCGGCGCCACGATCCTCGGCGGCGAAACCGTCATCGGACGGGGAAGCATCATCGGCGGCAGCGTCTGGCTCACGACCTCGGTCCCCCCGTGGACCCGGGTCACGCTCGAGGGGTCTCAGCTGAAGATCGAGCCCCGGACGCCGGCGCCCCGCCCCTGAAGCGGGCGCACCGTCTCGCCGGAGACCTCCCGGGCCTCGCGGAGGAGGCGCGCCACGGTCTTGCCCGTGCCGGGTACTTTCTTTCGCGGCGCGACGTCGGCGAGCGGCACGAGGACGAAGAGCCGCGACGCGAGGCGCGGATGGGGCAGGACGGGCGCCGGGTCGGAGCGGACGCCGCGGCCATAGAGAAGGAGGTCGAGGTCGAGCGGGCGCGGGGCGTTCCGGGGACCAGGCCGTCGCCCCGCGGCGCGCTCGAGACGCTGCAGCCGTTCGAGAAGCGCCCCGGGCGCAAGAAGCGTGTAGCCGACGAGCACGGCATTGACGAACGGCGGCTGCGGCGGGCCCCCGACAGGGCTCGTCCGGTAGAGAGGAGAGAGGCGCGCCGCCGAAAGGAATCGAGCGAGAGCTCGGGCGGCGCGGCGGACGGACGCGGCCGGCCGGCCGAGATTCGCGCCGAGGCCGATGGCGACGAAGACCGCGCGGCGCGGCGGGCCGTCAGTACTCTTCGTCGTCGCTCTCGGCCGCCTCGAGCTTGCCCGACCCTTCGAGCGGGAGCTCCTCTTCGTCGTCGAGCCGCTTGACGGCGTCTTCCGCCTCGGCGCCGGGCTCTTCCTCATCGCGCGGCCTCTCGAAGAGGTCCGGGTCCGCGAACTCGTCGCGCTTGGCGCGTCGCGCGGCCGCGAGCATGACGGGGGACGTCGGCTGGGGGGGAGCTTCCTTCTGGTCGGCGCCGCACTTCGGACAGAGGACCGGGGTCTTCTTCAGATCGTAGAATTTCGCCCCGCACTTGTAGCACTCGTGTTTCTGTCCGAGCTCCGGCATTACACCCCCGAAAGCGGGCGGAACATAGCATCCGGGTCGGTGAGGGTCAACGCGTCCCGGCCCCGTAGACTCCCGCTTCAGGGAATGCCGCCCGCGCTCCGCTTCGAACGCATCGCCTTGGACGCCGCGACCGCGGCGCGGCGCGGTCGCCTGACCCTCGCTCACGGCACCGTAGAGACTCCCGCCTTCATGCCGGTCGGCACGGCGGGGAGCGTGAAGGCCGTCTCCTGGGGAGATGTGGCCCGTGCGGGGGCGGAGATCGTCCTCGCGAACACCTACCACCTGATGCTCCGCCCGGGCGGCGACGTCATCCGGCGGCTCGGAGGGATCCACCGCTTCACCGGCTGGCCGAAGCCGATCCTCACCGACTCCGGCGGGTTTCAGGTCATGTCCCTCGCGGCCCACCGGAAGGTCCGCGAGGACGGAGTCCTCTTCCGCAGCCACCTCGACGGGAGCGAGCACCTCCTGACGCCTGAGCGCGCCGTCGAGCTGCAAATCACGGACTTCGACGTGGACGTCGCGATGGTCCTCGACGAGTGCACGCCCTGGCCGGCGTCGCGGGACGCGGTGCGCGCCTCGATGGAGCGGACACACCGGTGGGCGGCGCGATCGCTGACGAAGGCCGCGGAGCTCCGGCAGGGCGTCGAAGCGGGAGCCCTCTTCGGGATCGTTCAGGGGGGGATGCACGAGGACCTCCGATCGGAGAGCCTGGCGGCGCTCGCGGCCCTTCCGTTCGACGGCCTGGCCTGCGGAGGGCTCTCCGTGGGGGAGCCGAAGCCGGAGATGCGGGCGATGGTGGCGTTCACGGGTCCCCGCCTTCCGGAAGAGCGCCCCCGCTACCTGATGGGAGTCGGGCGGCCCGACGACCTGGTTCACGCCGTGGCCCACGGCTTCGATCTCTTCGACTGCGTCCTCCCGACGCGGGCGGCGCGGCACGGGCTCCTCTACACCTCGGACGGAACCCTCGTCATCAAGCACGCGCGCTACCGCGAGGACCCGTCGCCCCCCGATCCCGGCTGCGGCTGCCCGACCTGCCGGACGTCCTCGCGCGCCTACCTCCGGCATCTCTTCGTCTCGGGCGAGCCGTCCGCGGGGCTCCTTCTGACCGTGCACAACCTCACGGCGATCCTTGACTTGATGCGGCGAATCCGTGAGGCTCTGGAGAGAGGCGAGTTCGCGACGTGGTCCGCCGCGGCGGCCGCGCGCCTCTCGACCCACGACCGAAAGGACGCGACATGACGCTCGCTTTCCTCCTGCAGGCGGCCCCGGGGGCCGGTGGCCTCACGCAGACGCTCACGGGTTTTCTCCCGATCATCTTCGTCTTCGTCATCTTCTATTTCATCCTCCTCGCGCCGATGCGCAAGCAGCAGAAGAAGACCAAGGAAATGCTCGCGGCGCTGAAGAAGGGGGACCGCGTCGTGACGTCCGGCGGGCTCTGCGGCACGGTGAGGCAGGTCGAGGAGGCCTGGATCTGGGTCCAGATCGCCGACCAGGTGAAGGTCAAGATGGCCCGGAGCGCCGTCACCGGCCTCATCGAGGACGGCGAGGCGCCGAAGGAGTCTGGCGGCTGACTCGGTCGGTCGGGTCGCCCCTCGTCCTCCTTCAGACCTCCGACTGGCACGTCGGCGCGCCGCTGACGGGCCGCTCTCTCGCGTGGCCCGCCGAGTTGCGCGCGCAGCGGCGCAACGAGGTCGACGGGGCCGCCGAGCGGGCCGTGACGGCGGCCCGCGCGGCCGGCGCCGACGCCCTTCTCGTTCCCGGCGATCTCTGGGACGCCGAGAGCGTTCCGCCCTCGTCGATTCACCGCGTCCTCGCGGCCCTCGCCTCGTTCGCCCCCCGCCCCGTCTTCGTGGCGCCGGGGAACCACGACTTCGCGGGTGCCGGCGGGTTTTACGACCCGGCCGTGCTCGTCGCCCTCGGCATGCGGGCCTGGCCCGAGAACGTCGTTCTCTTCCGCGAGCCGGAGTGGACGGTGCGACCCTTCCCGGGCCGCGACGACGTGGCCGTCGTCGGGCGCGCGTTCCTGTCGCCCGCCGCCGTCGAGGAGCGGCCGCTCGCCCTGCCGCCGCCCCGTCCGCCGGCCACGCACGCGATCCTCCTTCTCCACGGATCCCTCGAGACCTATCCCGGGGCCGACGCGCCCCGTGGTGGAAAACGGACGGCGCCCTTCACGTCGGACGAGCTGCTGGCCGCCGGATTCTCCTGGGCGGCGCTCGGGCACCACCATCATGTCCACGTCGTCGCCGACGGGACGGGCGCGCCCCGCGCCGCGTACTCGGGAGCCCCGACGGGACGAGGTCTCGACGAAGCGGGGCCCCGCGTCTTCCTGAAGGTGACGCTGAACGAGGGGCGGCCGCCGGCCGTGGAAACGCTGCCGGCCGACGGACGGACCCTCTTCGACCTCACCGTGAACGTGAGCGACCTCGAAGCCGCGGGCGTCCTCGAGCAGGTCGACGCGGCCTTCGCGGAGGAAGGGGTGGCCGCGGCCGACGTGGTACGGGTCACGCTGACGGGAAGACAGCCTTACGGGGCGCGCCCCGCCGCCGTTCTGGCGCCGCTGGCGGCGCGCGTGGCGCAGCTCGTCGTGCGCGATGACACGACGCCGGCCCCTGCGGAGGAGACGGCGCCGCTTCCGACGGCCGAGGGCCGCTTCTACGCCGATCTCGCGGCGCGGCGCGCGGACGCACCGGACGAGGCGACCCGGCGTGCGGTCGATCTCGCCGTCCGGCTGGGGCGCGACGCGCTCGCCGGGCGGGCGGTCCGGCCGCCGGAGCCGGAGCGCGGATGAGGATCGAGAGGATCCGGGTCACGGGATTCGGCCCCCTGGCGGATCTCGACCTCGAGTGGCCAGAGGGGCGCCTCCTGCTCGTCGTGGACCGGAACGAGCGGGGAAAGACGACTCTCTGCGAGGCGATCGTCGCAGCGCTCTATGGTTTTCCGCGCGGACGCGGCGCGGGGAGCCGGCTTCGCGAGCTCCGGAGACCGCGCAGCGGCGCGGCGCTTCGCGTCGGCCTCGATCTGGAAGCGTCGGGCCGGCGGTGGTCGGTGGATCGCGATCTCGACGCCGGGACGCTTCGAATCGTCGACCGGGAGCGAGGCGTCGAGGCGACCCGCGAGTTCCTCCGGCCCGGCGGACGTGACGGGTTCGGGGAGGCGGCGACGGGCGGGCTTCCCGAGGCTCTCTTCCGCGCGACCGCCTACGTCGCCCAGAACATTCTCGACCGGGACTCGCTCGACGCGTCGTTGACCGTGGAGCTCGCCCGGATCGCCGACTCGGGAGGGGGTGAGGCGTCGGTCGTTCGGGCGCAGAAGCTCCTCGAGTCGGCCCGGCGCGAGATGCCGGAGGCCCGGACGGGGCCCACGGTCTCCATCGAGACGGAGATCGTGCGGCTCGCCCGCCGGATCGACGAGCTGCGGGCCGAGCGCGCCCGGCTCGCCGGATTCCGCGCGGCTGCAGCCGAGGCCTCGGCGCGCCTCCTGACGCTGACGCGCCGGCGGGACGCCTGGCGCGCGCGGGTCGACGTGGCCGCGCTCGCCGTCGTGGAGGCCGACCGGCGATCCGTCGTGCGGCGCCTTTCGGAACTGACCGCCGCGGAGGAGGCTCTCCGCGCCGCCGAGGCGGAATCGGAAGCGCTCGCGGTCGACGCCGAGACGTTCAAGCCGGCGCGGCTCGCGGCGATCGACCGCCTGCGCGCGCAGCGGGGAACGCGGCCGGAGAGCCTTCGGGCGGCCCGCGAGGAGCTTCGAGCCGCGGAGGCACGTCGGGCGACGGCGCAGCGCGAGCAGGAAGCGCGGCTCGGCGCGGTCCTGTCGCTCCCGCCCCCCGGGCGCGAAGCGGCCCGTCGCCTCCTCGAGGGCGCGCTCGACGCGGCCGCCGAGATCGAGACGGCGGAGCGCGCCGTCGAGAGCCAGTGGGAGGAGCTCCGGCAGCTCGGACTCGCCGAGGAGCTGCGGCGGCTGGAGGGTCTTCCGCCGGAAGACCTGAGCTTCGTTTACGGGGCGGACGAAGAACGTTCCGGGCTCGAGCTCGAAGGGGTCCGTTTCGACCGGAAAGTGGCCGAGGCGAAGGCGGCTCTCTCGATCCTGGCCGGCGAGCGGCGTGCCCGGGTCCAGACGGCGCGTCTGCTCTTCGGTGTCGGTGCCGGACTCGTGCCGCTGACCGTCTGGCTCGGCGTCTCGGCCGTCCCGCTGGCCGCGACCGCGGCCGTCGGCGTCGTCGCCGCGGCGCTCCTCGGGGTCGGCGGGTTCGCGTGGATCTCGGCGAACGACCACCGGCGGTTGGAGGAGGCGGAAGTCCGGAACGAAGACGAGGCGCACCGCCAGGGCGCGGCGGAGATCCGGCGCCGCCTCTCCGAACTTCGCCGCCGGCTCGACCAGGTGGCCCGTACCGCAGGCTTTCCAGACGGCCCGGCGCTGATGAAGGCCCGGCGTCGGCTCCGGTCTGCCGAGGAGGCGCGGCGGCGGCTCCTCGACCGGCAGGCCCGGCAGAGCGCGGTCCGTGGCCGCGCGGCGCAGATCACGGAGGACCTCGCGGCCTACCGGAGCTTTCTCGGGCTCTCGGAGGGTCTCCCGGACCCGGACGCCGCGCGTCGGGCGATCGCGCGGCTTCGCGAGGTGGACGAGGCCCTCGAGGCCGGGCGGCAGGGTGCCGTCTTCGCGGAGCGCGAGGGGGAGCGTCTCGACCGCGAAGGGGAGGAGATCACGGGAGTCGATCGCGCGCTTCGCGAGGAGCTGGCGGCGGCCGGCGTGCCGGCGGACGTTTCTTTCGGCGAGGCGTTCGACGTCGTCGAGGCTGCGCGCCGCCGACTCGCCCGGCGGGCCCGGCTTCTCGAGGTGGAGATCCCGGCGCGGCGGGACGCCGTCGACGGCGACGAGCGGACACGGCTGGCCGGCCGCCTCGTGGCGCTCGACGCGGAGATCGCGGCTCGTCGCTCGCCGGACGGAGAGGCCGGGCCCGCCGGGCCGGAGGCCGCCGAGCCCGAGGTCGCGCGCCGCGCGGCGGAAGAGGCGCGGGAGGGGCTCGAGGCGGCGGAGGCCGAACGGCGGGAGGCCGAGCTCTCTCTGGCGGCCGCGGCGCGCGAAGGCGGAGAGCGCGCCCGCGAGGTCGAGGAGGCGCTGGCCGACGCGGAAGCCCTCTTCGACCGGGCCACTCTCTTCCGCGACGGCGTCGATCTCGCCCGGGAGGCCCTCGCCCGTGCCGCGTCCTCGGTCTACGGGGACTTCCGCCGCGGCCTGGCCGAGGCGTCACGGGCCATCCTCTCTTCGTGGGGGGTGCCCTACGAGGCCCTCGAATTCGGTGACGACCTCTCGGTGTCCGCGGTGGCGCGCGGCGGGCGGGTGGCGACAAAGACGGAGATCGACGCCGCCCTGTCGACCGGCGCCCGCGAGCAGCTGCACCTCACGGCGCGGCTCGCCGTTCTCCGGTACCTCGGCACGGGGGTCCGGGGCGTCCCGCTGCTGCTCGACGACCCCCTCACCGGGAGCGACGACGAGCGCTTCGTCTCCGTCATGGAATTTCTCCTCACCCGGGTCCTGGCCGAGCGGCCGGTCCTTCTTCTCTCGTGCCACGCCTGGCGCCACGAACGGCTGCCGGCGAGCCTTCCGCCGGGGATTCGCGAGCGGCTGTCGATCGTCTCCCTGACCGGCCCGGGCGAGACCGGAACCGGCTGATTCGACGGGCGGTTGCCGCCCGGGAACTGTTCCCTTAGACTCCCGCGGTTCGCCCGGGAAAGCCGGGCCCATCCCCGTGGTCCGGATGCGAGACGGAGGCGACCGCGCCGCTGTCCGTGCCGGCCCCGCATCCGGAGGTTCCGTCCGTGCAAAAGCCCGTCGGCTGGCGCATCGCCCTGACGCTGGTGGTCCTCGTCGGCTCCCTCGCCGCCTACTGGTGGCGGGGCCACGAGGCCCTCAAGAAATCGCCCCTCGCACCCCCCAACCCGACCGTGGGCGAAGTCCTGAAGAACGGCCTGAAGCTGGGGCTCGACCTTCGGGGCGGGATCCACCTCGTCATGCAGGTGAAGACCTCGGACGCGCTTCGCGTGGAGGCACAGGACGCCCTCGAGCACGTGAAGGACGAAGCGGGAAAGCGCGGCGTGACCGTGACGCCGGCCGGCCCGGCGGACGCCTCGGGCTTCGCCATCGCCCTCGACGAAAAGACCGAGACGGCGAAGCTCCGTGACCTGCTCAAGACGGCCCTCCCGCCGAACGCGTGGGACGTGGCCGAGCGGGGCCGCGAATGGAAGGTCTCGCTGAAGGACGCCGAGCGGATGGCCATCGAGGACCAGGCCGTCCGCCAGGCGGTCGAAACGGTCCGCAACCGCGTCGACGCCCTCGGCGTGGCCGAACCGTTCATCGGCCGTCAGGGGACCGACCGGATCCTGATCCAGCTCCCCGGCGTGGACGACCCGGCGCGGGTCAAGGAGATCATCGGGACGACGGGTCTCCTCGAGCTGAAGCTCGTGGACGACAAGGGGGGGCCGTATCCGGCCGCCGAAGCGGTGGCCGCGGCCTACGGCGGCACGATTCCGCCGGACCTCGTGACGGTCGAGGGTTTCAGCGAGGACACCGACGCCCGCACGCGGACGCCGGTCTACTACGTGCTCAAGCGGGCCTCGGTCATCACGGGCCGCGATCTGAAGAACGCGCGCGTCGGCCGCGACAAGTTCAACCAGCCGGCCGTCGAGTTCTTCCTGAACGCCGCGGGAGCCGTGAAGTTCGGCGATGCGACCGGACGGAACGTCGGCAAGCGCCTGGCGATCGTCCTCGACAACCGCGTCCAGTCGGCGCCCGTCATCAACAGCCAGATCCGGGACACCGGCATCATCGAGGGAAACTTCACGCTCGAGCGGGCCGAGGGGCTCACCCTCGTCCTCAAGTCCGGGGCGCTCCCGGCCGAGATGATCAGCCTGGAGGAGCGGACCGTCGGGCCGTCCCTCGGCCTCGACTCCATCCGGCAGGGGGTGCTCGCGTCGGTCGTCGGGATGCTCCTCGTCTTCGCGGCGACTCTCATCTATTACCGGCTCGCCGGCGTCAACGCCGTTCTCGCGCTGATCCTGAACGCGATCATCCTGCTCGGGGCGATGGCGTGGATCAACGCCACGCTGACCCTCCCCGGCATCGCCGGCTTCATCCTGACGATCGGCATGGCCGTCGACTCGAACGTCCTGATCTTCGAGCGGATCCGCGAGGAGAT
Source organism: Thermoanaerobaculia bacterium (assembly GCA_035519355.1). Lineage (GTDB taxonomy): Bacteria > Acidobacteriota > Thermoanaerobaculia > UBA5066 > UBA5066 > DAOMFB01. The sequence goes on from DATIWM010000103.1 coordinate 15,668, forward strand.
GGACGGCGGCAAGGCGCCGAAGGCGGCGATCGACCTGGGCTTCAAGCGCGCCTTCGGCACGATCGTCGACACGCACGTGACGACCATCTCCGCCGCCGCGTTCCTCTTCCAGTTCGGCACGGGTCCGGTGCGCGGCTTCGCCGTCACGCTGGTCATCGGCCTCGCCGCCTCGATGTTCACCGCCGTCTTCGTGTCGCACCTCCTCTTCGACCTCGTCTACGGGTCGAAGCCGAAGGTCGAGACGATCTCCATCTAAGGAAGGGCCCCGTGCGTCTCTTCAAGAACACCCACATCGACTTCCTCGGGATCAAGTGGTACTGCATCGGGGGCTCGATCCTCCTCGCCCTGATCGGGGCGATCTCGCTGCTGGCCAAAGGCGGACCGCGCCTCGGCATCGACTTCACCGGAGGAGCCCAGCTCCTCTACGCGTTTTCCAAGGCGCCCGACGAGAACCAGATCCGGAAGGTCGTGGAAGGAGCCGGTGTCAAGCTCGACTCCGCCCAGCGGTTCGACAAGCCGGAGAAGAACGAGGTCCTCCTCCGGATTCCGATGGAGCAGAAGGAGGGGCGCGACCTCTCGGGCGAGGTGACGCGGGCGCTCCTGAAGGCGTTCGGCGGCCCCGCCGCGCCGGCGGGCTCGTTCGACCTGAACCTGAATGGCGCGGATCTCCTCCTCGCGAGGCTGCTCGCCGAAGACCCGGAGAAGCTCGCGAGCCGCCCGAGCCTCGACCCGAAGACGGAGTACCAGAGGACGACCCAGGCGATCATCCGCGCCCGCTCCGAACGGGGCCTCTTCCGCTCCGTGGAGGAGGCGGGCCAGGTGCCCGGCGTCTCGCCGGCCGTCGCCGCGTGGCTGAAGGAGAAGACGGTCGCCGGACCCTTCACCCTCCTCCAGGCCGAGAACGTCGGCCCGCAGGTCGGGCGGGACCTCCGCCGCCAGGGGGCCTGGGCCATCGCGCTCTCCTGGGCGGCGATGCTGGCCTACGTGGGCCTCCGGTTCCGGTCCGTGTCGTTCGGCACCGCGGCGGTCGTCGCCTTGATCCACGACACCTGGGTGACGCTCGGTCTCTGCTCGATCCTCTCCGTCGAGATCTCGCTGACGGTCGTCGCCGCTTTCCTCACGCTGATCGGCTACTCGATGAACGACACGGTCGTCGTTTACGACCGGATCCGAGAGAACCTCCAGAAGACCCGGAAGAAGCCGCTCACGGACGTCGTGAACGAGTCGATCAACCAGACGCTCTCGCGGACGGTCCTGACCTCGGGCCTGACGTTTCTGGTCGTGGTGGCCCTCTTCTTCCTCGGGGGCGAGGTCCTGCGGCCATTCTCCTTCGTCATGCTGATCGGGATCATCGTGGGCACCTACTCGTCGATCTTCATCGCCGCCCCGCTCGTCATCGTGTGGGAAGAGTGGAAGACGAAGCGGTCCGCGAAGAGGCCCGCTCCGGCGCCCGAGCCGAGCGGCAAGGGGAAGGCGGCGGCGAAGGCCCGTTAGGAGACGGCGACGCCGCCCTCGTCCATCGACGGGGCGGCGTCCGTCTCGGTCCCGAAGACCCCTTCCCACCGCGCGACGACCACCGCGGCCACGCAGTTGCCGGCGAGGTTGATCGAGGTCCGCGCCATGTCCATCAACTCGTCGACGGCGAGGATCATGGCGACGCCCGCCTCGCCGGGGAGGCCGAAGGAGGCGCACCCGGCTGCGATGATGACGAGCGAGGCGCGCGGCACGGCGGCGACCCCCTTCGTCGTCAGCATGAAGGTCAGGAGCATGACGACCTGCTCCACGAGGGTCAGGTCGCGGCCCGCCGCCTGGGCGATCGTGAGCGTGGCGAGGACGATGTAGAGCGTGGAGCCGTCGAGGTTGAAGCTGTATCCCGCCGGGAGGACGAATCCCGCCACGCTGCGCGGGACGCCGAACTGGACCATCCGCTCGAGGGCCCGTGGGAGAGCCGCCTCGGAAGAGGCCGTCGAGAACGCGATCAGGAACGGCTCGCGGATCGTCCGGAAGAACGGGAGGATCGGCACGCGGGCGAGCTTCAGCGCGGGGACGAAGACGGTGAGGGCGAAGACGACGAGCGCGGCGTAGAGCGAGCCGACGAGCTTGGTGTAGCTGCCGAGGACCTGGACGCCGTGATGCGAGACGGCGCCGGCCATGGCGCCGAAGACGCCGAGGGGCGTGAGGGTCATGACGTAGTCGGTCAGCTGGAAGAGAACCGCCACCGAGGAGTCGACGAAGGAGAGGAACGGCCCGGCCTTCGTCCCCACGTGCGCGGCCGCCACGCCCAGAAGCGTCGCGAAGATGACGACCTGCAGGATGTCCTGCCGGACCATCGCGTCGATCGGGTTGGATGGGAAGAGGTGCAGGAGCGTCTCGACGAGCCCCTTTGGCTTCGCGAGGGTCTCGCCCGACGGGGGGAGGGTCAGGCCGACCCCCGGCTTGACAGCGTGCGCGAAGGCGAGGCCGATGAAGAGGGCAATCGTCGTGGCCACCTCGAAGTAGATGAGGGCCTTGACCCCCATCCGGCCGACGGCCTTGATGTCGCCCGTCTTTCCGATCCCGACGATGATCGTCGTCAGGATGAGGGGGACGACGAGCATCCGGATCAGGTTGATGAACGATCTCGACAGGAACCGGAACGTCTCGTAGGCCCGCGGGGAGGTCTCGGCGGGCAGAAAGTGCCCGAGCGCGACGCCCAGGATCAGCGCATAGAAGATGAGGGCCGTCGAGGAGAGCCACCCCGGGCGGCGGCGGCCCCGACCCCCCGTCACGCCGCCGCCGCGCCCCGCCCGGCCTTCCGGGCCTTCCACGCCTCCCAGAGGATGGGAAGCGTCGAGATCAGGATGATGGCGATGATGACGATCGAGAAGTTCCGCTGGACGACCGGGATGTTGCCGAAGAAGTAGCCGGAGAAGACGCAGAGCGCCACCCAGGCCACGCCGCCGATGACGTTGTACGCGAGAAAGACCGGGTAGTTCATCGAGCCGACCCCCGCCACGAACGGCGCGAAGGTCCGGATGATCGGGACGAAGCGCGCCAGGATGATCGTCTTCCGGCCGTGCCGCTCGTAGAAGGACTCGGTCTTCCGGAGGTGCTCCTGCTTCAGGAAGCGGACGGTTCCGGAGAAGGCCCTGGGGCCGATCTTCTTTCCGATCCAGTAGTTGACCGTGTCGCCGAGGACGGCGGCCGCCGAGAGGGCGGCGAAGAGGACCCACGGAGAGAGGGAACCGAGCGCGGCGAAGGTCCCGGCGGCGAAGAGGAGGGAGTCGCCCGGCAGGAACGGCGTGACGACGAGTCCCGTCTCGCAGAAGACGATCAGGAAGAGGACCAGGTAGGTCCAGGTCCCGTAGTCCCGGATCACTTCGGAGAGATGCCGGTCGAGGTGCAGGAAGAAGTCCAGCAGCTGCTTCAGAAGATCCATTCGGGCCCTCGGTGGGGGGAGATTAACCGGAAAGGGCGGCTGCCGCGATAATGGGGCCGTGCTGAGGTTCGAGGACATCCTCGAGAAGGTGGAGAGCTACCACCCGAAGGTGGACGAGGCGCTCCTGCGCCGCGCCTACGTCGTGTCGGCGCACGCCCACCGGAACCAGCTCCGTTTCTCCGGCGAGCCCTACCTCGTCCACCCGCTCAACGTCGCGATGATCCTGGCCGACATGAGGCTCGACGAGGTCTCCATCGCGACCGGCCTGCTGCACGACGTCCTCGAGGACACCGAGATGACGAAGGAGCGGGTGAAGGAGCTGTTCGGCCCCGACGTGGCGCACCTCGTGGACGGCGTCACGAAGATCAGCCGGTACAACTTCACGTCGCGCGAGGCGCAGCAGGCGGAGACCTTCCGGAAGATGCTGCTCGCGATGACGGACGACCTGCGGGTCATCCTCGTCAAGCTGGCGGACCGGCTTCACAACATGCGGACGCTGGAGCACCTCCCGGAGGAGAAGCGGCGCGCCGTCGCCGCCGAGACGATGGAGATCTACGCCCCGCTCGCCAATCGCCTCGGCATGGGCAAGGTGAAGGGCGAGCTGGAGGACCTCTCCTTCCGCTTCCTCCATCCGGACGAGCACGTGCAGCTGACCGCCGCGATCGACGAGCGGCTCAAGACGTCGGCGGACAACGTCGAGAGAATCCGCCGGGACCTCATCGAGAAGACGGCGAGCGCGGGAATCGGGGCGGACGTCACCGGGCGCGTCAAGCGGTACTGGTCCATCCGGCAGAAGCTCCACCGGCAGCAGATTCCTCTCGACCAGCTCTACGACATCCTGGCGTTCCGGATCCTCGTCGACACGATTCCGCAGTGCTACTCCGTCCTCGGCATCGTCCACCAGGCTTGGCGCCCCGTTCCGGGGCGGATCAAGGACTACATCGCGATGCCGAAGCCGAACTTCTACCAGGCGCTCCACACGACGCTGGTTCCCGAGAACGCCCCGCCCTTCGAGGTGCAGATCCGGACCCGCGAGATGGACCTCATCGCCGAGAACGGGATCGCGGCTCACTGGAAGTACAAGGAAGGGAAGCTCGACCCCCGGGCGGACGAGGCGTCGATCGGCATGGTGCGGCAGCTTCTCGAGACGACGAAGGAGATCTCCGACCCGCGGGAGTTCCTGACGGCGCTCCGGATCGACCTCTTTCCCGACGAGGTCTACACCTTCTCGCCCCGGGGAGCGGTCTACTCCTTTCCGCGGGGGGCGACGCCGGTCGACTTCGCGTACCGGATCCACACCGACGTCGGACATCACTGCGTCGGGGCCCGGGTCAATGGCCGGCTCGTGCCGCTCAAGACGCCGCTCGAGAACGGCGACATCGTCGAGATCCTGACGGCGCCTTCGGCGCAGCCGTCGCGCGACTGGCTCAGCTTCGCCGTCACGTCGCGTGCGCGGAACAAGATCCGGGCGTTCATCCACCCCGCCGAGAAGGAGAAGTCCGTCGAGATCGGGCGGCGCCTCCTCGACCGCGAGCTCAAGAAGTGGAAGAAGAGCCTCCCGAAGCTCCTCGAGGCGAAGGCCTTCGACGCCCTTCTCTCAGACTTCGGCGTCGCGAAGGTCGACGACCTCATCGCGGAAGTCGGATTCGGGAAGGTGCCCCCGCGCGCGGTCGTCTCCCGGCTCGTGCCGGAGGCCTCGGGGGAGGCGCAG
>DATIWM010000104.1:0-33241 GCA_035519355.1 Thermoanaerobaculia bacterium
GGATCGAGGTCAAGAACACGCCGCGGGCCTCCTCGGTCGCCGTGGCCGAGCTGACGATGGCCCTCATGCTCGCCGTCCCCAACCGTCTCATCGACGGGCACAACTCGATGAAGGACGGGAAGTGGCTCAAGAAGGAGCTGAAACGGACGGAGCTGTACGGCAAGACTCTCGGCCTCCTGGGCGCCGGCCTCATCGGCACCGAGGTGGCGCGGCGGGCCCTCGCCTTCGGGATGAAGGTCGTCGCCTACGATCACTACATCCCGAACCACGCGCTGGCCGAGCTGCTGGACGAGCCCGAGGAGCTCTACGCCCGGGCCGATTACATCAGCGTCCACTTGCCGCTGACCCCGGAAACCCGCGGAATGCTGAACCGGCAGGCGTTCGTCCAGATGAAGAAAGGCGTCGTCATCGTGAACACGGCGCGCGGGAAAGTCATCTCCGAGGAGGACCTCGTCGAGGCGCTGAAGAGCGGCCAGGTCGCCGCCTACGCCACGGACGTCTACCTCTCCGATCCGCCGGATCCGAAGAGCCCCCTGCTGACCGCCCCGAACGTCATCCTGATGCCCCATGTCGGCGGCTCGTCGAAGGAGAACCTCCTCCGGATCGGCGAGAACGTCGTCGAGATCCTGAGGAAGTGGTCGAAGCCGGCGGTCAAGGCGCCGGCCGAGGCCGGCGTTCTCGCGAGCCGTTGAGCTCCCTCTCCCCGGCGGCGTGAGCGGCGGCCCGGCCGGGCCGCCGCTCGTCGCTCATCCCTCCTCCATAATGAAGCCGGCGATGGACGAGACCTTCTATCCCGAGCTGACGCCGGAGCGCGAGATCGCGGAGTTCCAGCGGCTGAAGGGGCAGATGCAGGAGGTCTGGAAGACGATCGGCGGGAATACGGGCGATGCGGCCTACACCTCGGTCGTCGTCCCGTCGCTCACGCTCGACCAGGAGGAGCTTCGGAAGATCCCCGGCTCCGCCTTTTACGAGGAGCGTCTCCTGTTCCTCCTGATGCGCCTGCGCAACCCCCGGGCGCGCCTCGTCTACGTCACTTCCCAGCCCGTCCACCCGCTCGTCCTCGAGTACTACCTCCAGCTGCTCGCCGGCATCCCGGCCAGCCACGCCCGGTCCCGCCTGACGCTCCTCTGCGCGTTCGATTCCTCGCCCCGGGCGCTCACCGAGAAGATCCTCGAGCGGCCGCGGCTCATCGACCGGATCCGGGCGGGGATCCACGACCCGGGCCGCGCCTTCCTGACGGTCTTCAATTCCACGCCGCTCGAGCGGCGCCTCGCGGTCCTGCTCGGGATTCCCCTCTTCGGCTGCGATCCCTCCCTCACGCACCTCGGCACGAAGTCGGGGGGCCGGAAGGTCTTTCGCGACGCGGGGATCGCCACGCCCGCGGGCTTCGAGGAGCTCTGGACGCCGACGGACGCCGTGGAGGCTCTCGCGGAGCTCCGCCGGACGACGCCGGGCCTGAAGCGGGCCGTCGTCAAGCTCAACGCGAGCTTCTCGGGCGAAGGGAACACGGTCTTCCGGTACCCGGCCGCCGAGGGGCGCGAAGCGATCGCGGACGCGCTCTTCCGGCTCGAGTTCCCGGTCGCCATGGAGAACTTCGACACGTTCTTCAGCAAGTTCGGGAGGATGGGGGGCGTCGTCGAGGAGTTTCTCGAGGGGGAAGACCGCGCCTCTCCCAGCGCGCAGCTCCTGATCGAGCCGAACGGCAAGCCCGTCCTCCTCTCGACGCACGACCAGATCCTCGGCGGTCCGGGCGGCCAGCTCTACTTCGGCTGCCGCTTCCCGGCGCGCCAGTCGTACCGGCGCGAGGTCGGCGAGGCGGGCCTGCGCGTCGGCGAGGTTCTCTCGCGGGAAGGAGTCATCGGCCGGTTCGGCATCGACACCGTCGTCCGGCCGAAGGAAGGGGGCGGCTGGGAGGTCTTCGGCATCGAGATCAACCTCCGGAAGGGGGGCACGACCCATCCGTTCCTCGCCCTGCAGTTCCTGACGGGCGGCGCCGTCGTGAGGGAGAGCGGCCTCTTCGTCACGCCGACGGCCCACCCGAAGTACTACCGCTCCACGGACAACCTGTCGTCACCGCGGTACCGCGGCCTCCTCCCGGAAGACCTGATCGACATTCTCACGGCGAACAGCCTCCACTACAGCCCCATCACCGAGACGGGAGTCCTCTTCCACATGATCGGGGCCCTGTCGCAGCACGGGAAGCTGGGACTCACCGTGATCGGGAACTCCCGCGAGGAGGCCGAGGACCTCCACGCCGACACGCTGACGATCCTCGACCGGGAGGCGTCGTACCGACGCGACCGCCCCGACCCGGTGGACTCGCCGGAGTAGCCGCCAGAACGGAAAAGGGCCCGCGGATCGCGCCGCGGGCCCGTCTCGTCCGGAGGAAGGAACCGTTACTTCTTCTTGGCGGGCGCCTTGGCGGCCGCGGCCGGCTTGGCGGCGGGAGCCGCCGGGGCGGTGGCGAGCGAGGCGACGAGCTCGGCGGCCTTCTCCTTGATCGCCTTGGCCTTCTCGACGGCGGCCATGGGGTCGTTCGCGCCGACGGCGACGGCGTCGTCCCACATCTTCTTCAGGTCGGCGGCGCCGGCCTTGGCGGCGTCGAGCTTGGCGGCGTCCATTCCCTTCGGGAGCTTCTTCATGGCGGCCAGCTCGGCGACCTTGTCCTCGGCGGCCTTGACGGCGGCCGGGACCGAAGCCTGGATTTCGGCCCACAGCTTCGTGTAGTCGTCCTTCTTGACCTTGGCCGCGTTGACGGCCTCGGTCGCCTTGCCCGGGATGGCCTGGGCGGCGGCGAGGGCCGCGGCGTAGTCGCCCTTCCCGAACTTGTCCTTGGCGTCCTTGTTCGCGTCGTTCAGAGCTTTCCACTGGTCGGGGACGTACTTCTCGACGTTGGCCTTGGCGGCGGTGACGGCGGCGTCGGCGGCCTTGAGGGCTTCCTCGGCGGGGCCTTTCTGGGAGCAGGCCGTCGTCAGGACGGCGACGGCGGCGACGAGCACGAGAGAGGTCAGGATTCGGCGCACGGAATTCTCCTTTCGGTTCGATGGCAGAAGGCCCGGAAGGCCCGGACCGCGAAAACGCAAAAACGGCGCGAAAACGGTAGTGAACCCCGAGACGTCTGTCAAGGCTCCCGGACCGGCTCCGGGCCCCCAATTGAATCATGGAATCCGCGATGCCCCGCCCGTAGCGTCGAGGCGGCATGCGGTTTCTGCCGCTGGTCCTGAAAAACCTCTTCCGGAAGAAGACGCGGACGTTCCTGACGATCGCCTCGATCCTCTTCCCCCTCCTCGTCATCTCCTTCCTCGGGACCTTCCTCCGGGCGCTCGATCTCACGGACCCCGCCCGGAGCGGGATCTTCCGGGTCGTCACGCGGCACAAGGTCGGCCTCACGACGCCGATCCCCTTCTCGGACGTCCGGCGGATCGATCCCCTTCGCGGGGTCGTCGCGACGACCGTCCTGGCCCAGTTCCGGGGGATCTACCGCGACGAGAGCGCGGCGAACATCTTTCCCCGCTTCGCGGCGGACGCCTCGACGTTCCTCACGGTCTTCGACGACGCCGTCATCGTGGAGGGGAGCGCCGAGGCCTGGCGGAAGGACCGCGCGTCAGCCCTCGTCGGAGAGCGGATCTTCCGGAAGTACGGGTGGCGGCTCGGGGACCGGGTCACGGTCCGCGGGACCCTCTACCCCGTCGACCTCGACCTCGTCATCGCCGCGGTCTACCGCCTCCCCTACGAGACGTCGGCCTCGCTCTTCTTCCACCGTGAGGTCCTCGAGGAGGCCTGGCCCCCCTTTCGCGGGCAGGTCACGACGATCTGGGCCCGCGCGAAGGACGCAGCCGCCGAGGCGCGCCTTCCCGCCGAGATCGACGCCCTCTTCGAGAACTCCCCCTTCCCGACGAAGAGCGACCCCGAGAGCGCCTTCCTGACCGGCTTCGTCCAGCTCCTGGGGAACGTCCAGCTCCTCCTGACCTCGCTCGTCCTCGTCCTCGTCGTCGTCATCGTCCTCGTGGCCGCCAATACGATGGCGATGTCCACCCGCGAGCGGGTCGTGGAGATCGCCGTGATGAGGACCCTCGGCTACACGCGGGCCCAGGTCGTGCTGCTGGTCCTCGCCGAGAGCGTGGTCATGGCGCTCGTCGGTGCGGCGATCGGGCTCGGCCTTTTCGTCGCGGGGTTCACCTCGATGAAAAACGCCCTCGTCGATACCCGTCTCTCCCAGTTCGCGGCGGGGATGAAGGTCTTTCCGGAGGTGCTCGCCCTCGCCGTCGGCACGGCCGTCCTGATCGGCCTCCTCTCGGCGCTCGTCCCGGCGCTCCGCGCCGGAGGGCGGACGATCGTCGACGGGCTGCGGTTCACGGGGTAGGCGTCAGTCGGGGCGGCGCGCTCCCGGTCCGAGGATCGGGCGCCCCGGACGCGCCGGGGTGATCTTCCCGCCCTCCACGACGAGCTGTCCGTTCACGACGACGAAGGGGATTCCCTCGCAGTAGTGGAGGGGGTCGGCGAAGGTCGAGACGGCCTTCACGCGCGCCGGGTCGAAGGCCACGAGGTCGGCGTAGAGGCCCGGGACGACGAGGCCGCGGTCCCGGATCTGGGCGCGGGCTGCCGGAAGGCACGTCATCTTCCGGACGGCCTCCTCGAGCGGGAGGAGCCTCTCGTCCCGGACGTACGTCGAGAGAATCCGGGCCGTCGAGGCCCAGCCGCGGGGATGCGACTTCTCCTCGGAGAAGATGCCGTCCGTCGCCGAGGCGCCGGAGTCGGTGCAGAAGGCGACGAGGCGGCTCTTCAGCGCCGCGCGGACGTCCTCGTCGCTCATGCAGAAGAGGATGCCGCTCGAGTTCCCGCGGTCGGCGATGACGAGGTCGATCAGCGCATCCCGCGGATCCTTCCCCTCGGCCCTTCCGATCTCCTCGACCGTCTTCCCTTCGTATCTCTTGAGCGCCGGGTTCAGCACGGACGTCACCAGGACGCCGGATCCGCCTCCCGCCCCGTACCACTGGTTCTCCCACGCGGCGGAGTCCTCGGCCATCTCCCGCTTCACCCGCTCGCGCACGGCGGCATCCTTCAGCCGGGAGAGCAGCTTCTCGGTTCCCCCCTCGCGCACCCAGGGCGGCAGGTTGGCGTCGAGGCCGTTCATGGCGGCGGTCCACGGATACTGGTTCGCGGCCACGTCCAGCCCCTCCGCGCGCGCCGCCTCCAGCCGGGCCAGCACCTCCGGCATCCGTCCGCGGTTCCTCCCGATCGTCTTCAGGTGCCAGATGTTCGCGGGAAGGCGCGCCTCGCGGGCGATCCGGAAGACCTCGTCGAGCGAGGCGTCGATCCGGTTTCCCTCCGAGCGCTGGTGGGTGAAATAGACGCCCCCGTACCGCGCCGCGACCTTCGCGAGGGCGACGATTTCCTCCGTCGAGTTGTAGATGTCGGGGACGTACTGCAGCGAGGTCGAGACGCCGAGCGCCCCGTCCTCCATCGCCCGCGCCACCTCGTGCTCCATGGCGGCCAGCTCGGCGGGCGTGGCGCGCCGGTCCTCCTTCCCGATGACGAGGTCGCGGACGGTCCCGAGGCCGACGAAGGATCCGAGATTGATGGCCGGCGGCGTCCGCCGGTAGCGGGCGAAATAGCCGGCCAGCGTCGAGAAGTCGGGGCGGACGCCGTACCGCTTCCAGACCTCCTCGCCCTCCTTGAGCAGCCGCTCGTTCGACGGTGCGATGGAGGAGCCCTCGCCCGTCACCTCGGTCGTGATCCCCTGGGTGATTTTGGAGGCGGCGCGGGGGTCGACGAGGACGTTGTACTCGGACTGTCCCAAAAGGTCGATGAATCCGGGGGAGACGACGAGGCCCGAGGCGTCGATCCGCCGCCGTGCGGCGGCCTTCCGCGCCTCCGGGAGAACGCCGACGGCGGCGATCCGGTCGCCGCGAACGGCCACGTCGGCGCGGAAGAGCGGGGCGCCGGTTCCGTCGGCCACACGCCCGTTCTCGAGGACGAGGTCGTCGCGTCCCTCGGGAGCGGAGGCCCCGGACAGAAGGAAAAAGGCCGCGGCGCAGAGTGCCGCGGCCGAGAAGGCCCGCTTCATCTCGAAAACTCCTTGCTCCCGGCTGGCCGGGAGCCTCGGGTCGTCAGGGGTTCTTGGGCCGCGCCTCGTTGACGCGAATCGTGCGCCCTTCGTGCTGCTGGCCGTTCAGGGCCTGCATGGCCTTCTTCGCGTCCTCGTCGGCCATCTCGACGAAGCCGAAGCCCTTCGAGCGGCCCGAGTCGCGGTCGACGACGACGGTAGCGGACTGGACGGCGCCATACGCTTCGAAAAGACCGCGGAGAGAGGAGTCATTGACTGCGTACGAGAGATTTCCGACGTAGAGCTTCATGCCCGGAATCCTTTCGCGGCCGGCAGGGGCCGGCCCGCATAAAGACTAGCACGGGCCCCTTCAACTACGATCGCACGTTCCGGCGGCCCATCCGTCCGGAGGAGGTTCGCATGAAGCCCGGAGTCACCCTGTGCGCGGTTCTCTTCCTGGGAGCGGCCTCGGCGGCGAGCCAGACCGTCGACGAGATCGTGGCGAAGAACCTCGCGGCCCGGGGGGGAGCGGAGCGTCTGAAGGGGACCCGGAGCGCCCGGATGACGGGGACCCTGTCGATGGGCGCCGGGAAGGACGCCGAATTCGTGTTCGAGTTCCGGAAGCCGCGGATGATCCGACAGGAGTTCACGGTCCAGGGCCTTACGGGGATCACGGCCTTCGACGGGCGGACCGGCTGGCAGGTGATGCCCTTCGGGGGGAAGTCGGACCCCGAGCCGCTGCCTCTCGACGACCTGAAGGAGCTCGAGGAACAGGCCGAGAACCTCGACGGCGACCTCGTGGACTGGAAGGCGAAGGAGAGCCGGGTCGAGCTGCTCGGCCGCGAGACGGTCGACGGGACGGAGGCCTGGAAGCTCCGGATCACGCTGAAGAGCGGCACCGAGAAAACGGTCTGGCTCGACGCGGCGACCTTCCTCGAGCTGCGCGGCATCTCGCGGCGGAAGATCGACGGGAAGGACGTGGAGACCGTCACCACGCTCCGCGACTACCGGGACGTCTCGGGCATCAAGGTCCCGTTCTTCATGGAGAGCCGGGCGAATGGACAGGCGTCGGGCCAGGCGGTCGTCTTCCTGACCGTCGAGTTCGACGTTCCGATCGACGCGGCGCGGTTCCGGATGCCCGTGGCCCGGCCGGCCGGGACCCCTCCACCGAAGCCCTGATTGGGCGCGGCGGGCTGATAAGCTCGTCTGCGTATGGCGCAGATCAGGCCGTTTCCGGCCGGCCGGCCGCCGAAGGCGATGGCGGCCCGCGTCGCCTCCGTCCCCTACGACGTCGTCGATACGAAGGAAGCTCTCGCGCTCGCCGCCGGCAATCCCGTCTCGTTCCTCCACGTCTGCCGCCCGGAGATCGATCTCCCGGAGGGGACCGACCTCTACGCGGACGCCGTCTACGCGAAGGGGCGCGAGAACCTCGACCGCTTCTTCGCCGACGGCACGCTGGTCGCCGAGGAGACGCCGCGCCTCTTCGTCTATCGGCAGAGCTGGCGCGGCCGGAAACAGGACGGTCTCGTGGCCGCCTGCTCGGTCGACGATTACGACGCGGACGTCATCCGGAAGCACGAGAAGACGCGCCCCGACAAGGAGAACGACCGGGTTCGCCACCTCCTGACCCAGTCGGCCCACGCCGAGCCGGTCTTCCTGACCTATCGCGCCGTCCCGGTCCTCGACGCGAAAGTCGGAGAGATCACGGCAGGCGTTCCGGAGTACGACTTCGAGGCGCCCGACGGCGTGCGACACACGCTCTGGCTCGTCCCGGAGTCGGACAACGCCTTCTTCGTGGACGCCTTCGCGAAGGTGCCCCTTCTCTACGTCGCCGACGGCCACCACCGCTCCGCCTCGGCCTCCCGGGCGCGCGCGGCGCTCCGGGAGAAGGACCCGGGCCTCTCCGCCTCTCATGCGGTGAACTGGTTCCCGGCCACGATCTTTCCCGACCGGGAGCTGGCGATCCTGGCGTACAACCGGGTCGTGAAGGACCTCGGCGGGAGGTCGCCCGGCGAGTTCCTCGCGGCCGTCCGGGAGGCCTTCCGGATCCGGCACGGCGCCGGGCCCGAGCCGGACGGCAAGGGCGACGTCCGGATGTACTTCAGCGGGGCCTGGCACGCCCTGGCGCCGATCGCTCCGGTCGACGCGAAGGACCCGATCGGTTCGCTCGACGTGTCGGTCCTCGCCGACCGCCTTCTCGCGCCGATCCTCGGCATCGCGGACCAGCGGACCGACAAGAGGATCGACTTCGTCGGCGGCATCCGGGGAACGAAGGAGCTGGAGGCGCGGGTCGACTCCGGTCGCGCCGCGGTGGCCTTCTCGATGTTTCCGACGACGGTCGCCGACCTGATGGCCATCGCCGACGCCGGGGCGATCATGCCGCCGAAGTCCACCTGGTTCGAGCCGAAACTCAGGTCGGGGCTCTTCGTCCATCGTTTTTAGGGGGGGGACGATGAAGGTTCTGGTGGCGGACGCGTTCGAGGCCTCGGGCCTCGAGGGGCTGAAGGCCCTCGGTTGCGACGTAATCTACGAACCGAAACTCGAGGGGGACGCGCTCGGGGCGCGTCTCGAGAGCGACCGGCCGGAGATTCTCATCGTCCGGTCCACGAAAGTGACGGCGAAAGAGATCGACCGGGCCTCGGCTCTCGCCCTGATCGTCCGCGCGGGCGCCGGCGTCAACACGATCGACCTCAACGCCGCGTCGGCGCGGGCCATCGCCGTTTCGAACTGCCCCGGCAAGAACTCGGTCGCGGTGGCCGAGCTGGCGTGGGGTCTCCTCCTTGCACTCGACCGCCGGATCCCCGAACAGACCGCCGATCTCCGGGCGGGCGTCTGGAAGAAGGCGGAGTACGGCAAGGCGAAGGGGCTCGCCGGGCGGACGCTCGGCGTGGCGGGCGTCGGCGCCATCGGGCGGGAAGTCATCCACCGCGCGAGGGCCTTCGGGATGGAGGTCCTCGCCTGGAGCCGCTCCCTCGACGCCTACGAGGCGGCTCGGCTCGGCGTGACGCGGGCGGCCACGCTCGACGAGCTGGCGCGCGGAAGCGACGCCGTCTCGGTCCACCTCGCCCTGACGAAGGAGACGAAGGGGCTCCTCGGAGCGGCGTTCTTCGGGGCGATGAAGCCGGGCGCGCTCTTCGTCAACACGAGCCGCGGCGAGGTGGTCCGCGAGAAGGACCTCGCGCAGGCGATCGCTGAGAAGGGAATCCGGGCCGGGCTCGACGTCTTCGAGCTCGAACCGGCGGGCGGGACGGGGACCTTCGAGGACCCGATCGTGAAAAACGCCGGCGTCGTCGGGACGCACCACTGCGGCGCCTCGACCGAGCAGGCGCAGAACGCCATCGCCCTCGAGACGCTCCGGATCGTCGAGGCGTTCCTCGCGACGGGCGAGGTGCCGAACGCGGTGAACCTCTCCGACCGGACGCCCGCGACGCACCTCCTCTCGGTCCGCCACCGGGACCGGGTCGGCGTCCTCGCACACATCTTCGCGGAGCTGAAGGCGGCGGGGATCAACGTGGAGCAGACCGAGAACGTCGTCTTCGCGGGAGCCGAGGCGGCGTGCGCCCGGATCCAGGTGGACCGGCCCCCGGACGGAGACGTCCTCCGCCGGATCGAAGCCGGCAACCCCGACATCTTCTCGGTGGCGCTGACGCCGATCTGAAATCGGCCATAATCGATCCCGCTGTCGTGACCGAAGCGCTCGAGGCCCGGACCCTTCTCGACTACTTCCGCTTCGCGACCCGGAGCGGAAAGACGGACCTCCTGATCCGGAAGATCGACGGAACGTGGCGGCCGGTGTCCGCGGAGGAGTTCGGCTCGATGACGAAAGGGCTGGCGCTCGGTCTGGCCCTCCTCGGCGTCGACCGGCACGATCGCGTGGCCGTCCTTTCGGAGAACCGGCCCGAGTGGGCGGCCACCGACTTCGCCACGCTCGCCCTCGGCGCCCTGACCGTGCCGATCTACACGACCTACCTCGCGCCGCAGGTCGAGTACATCCTCCGCGACTCGATGGCGAAGGTCGTCGTCGTGTCGAACGCCGTCGAGCTCCAGAAGGTCCTCGACGTCCGGATACGGTGCAAGGAGCTGGAGCAGATCCTGGTCATGGAGCCCACCCCCTGGAGCGCCGGAAAGTCGACGCCGTTCGCCGACGTCGTGAAGAAGGGGCTCGGACTCCTCGCCGTCGACCCGCACGCGTTCGACGAGCGGACCGACGCCCTCGAAGGGTCCGACTGGGCCACGATGATCTACACCTCGGGGACGACGGGGGAGCCGAAGGGCGCCGTCCTGACGCACGAGAACTTCGTGTCGAACGTGGCGACCTGCTCCACCCTCTTCGACGTGACCGCGGACGACGTCGCCCTGTCATTCCTCCCGCTCTCGCACGTCTTCGAGCGGATGGTCGACTACCTCTACTTCTCGCGCGCGGCGACCATCGCGTACGCCGAGTCGATCGAAAAGCTCTCGGAGACCTTCCAGGAGGTGAAGCCCCACTGCTTCGCCGCCGTGCCGCGCGTCTACGAGAAGATGCTCGCCCGCGTGCAGGCGGCCGTGGAGCGGGCCCCGGCGATCCGCCGGAAGATCTTCGCGTGGGGCGTGAAGACGGGGGAGGCCCGCCTCGCCTTCGAGGAGCGCGGCGAGACGCCGGGCGGCTGGCTGTCTCTCAAGGCGCGCCTCGCCGACCGTCTCGTCTTCGGGAAGATCAAGGCCCGCCTCGGCGGCCGTTTCCGCTTCGCCATCTCGGGAGGCGCCCCGCTGGGGCGGGAGGTCGCGGAGTTCTTCTGGGCCGCCGGCGTCCACGTCTACGAGGGGTACGGCCTGACCGAGACGAGCCCCGTCCTCACCTGCAATCGTCCGGGCGAGTGGCGACTCGGGTCGGTCGGCCGCACGGTGCCAGGCGTGACGCTGAAGCTCGCGGGAGACGGCGAGGTCCTGGCGAAGGGACCCAATGTCATGTCGGGGGGGTACTGGCGCAAGCGCGAGGAGACGGAGTCGGTCCTGGACGAGAACGGCTGGCTCCGGACCGGCGACATCGGGAAATTCGACGGCGAGGGCTACCTGACGCTGACGGACCGGAAGAAGGAGATCCTCGTCAACGCCTGGGGGAAGAACGTCGCGCCCGCCCCCATCGAGGCGGCGCTGAAAATGGTCCGCTACGTCGCGTCGGCCGTTCTGATCGGAAACCGGCGGAAATTCCTCTCGGTGCTTCTCGTGCCGAACTTCGAGAGGCTGGAGGCCTGGGCGCACGAGAACAACCTGAACTGGTCGACCCGTTCGGAGCTTCTGGCGAACCCGAAGGTGCGCGCTCTCTTCAAGCAGGCCCTCGACATCGTCAACGGCGACGAACCGCACGAGCGCCAGATCCGCGCCTTCACCCTCCTCGTCGAGGACTTCACGACCGACGGCGGCGAGCTCACGCCGACGCTGAAGGTCAAGCGCCGCGTCGTCGACGAGAAGTACAAGGACCTCATCGACCGGATGTACGCGGAGGCCGAGGCGAGCGCGGAGGCCCCCGAAAGGGACTGACGCGCTCCTCGTCCGTCAGCGCCGGGGCGTCCGCGGCCCGAGAATCTCGATCCCCCAGCGGACCATGTCCGTGGCGACGGGCCGGCCGCCCAGCCGGCGGACCATCGAGGCGATCTGGCCCCGGTGGTAGGTCTGATGGTTGACGACGTGGCGGACGACGATCTCGTACGGCGCCGCCCTGACCTCTCCGGAGAGGTTCGTCCACGAGAAGGGGCGGTCGAGCTTCTCCCGCGTCAGCGTCTTCAGATGGAAACGGTGCTTCCGCTGCGCCTCGAGCAGGAGCGCCACGGCGTCCTCCAGCTTCGGCAGGTCGCTTTCCTTCGGAAGGACCAGGGCTTCCTTCCCGCCGAAGCGCTCGGCCCAGGCATCGGTGGCGACGGCGATATGGACGAAGGTGGCGCGGACGGAGGGCCAGCCGCCGCCCATCTCCCGCACGTAGTCGGCGTCGGGAAGCTCCCGGAGCGAACCGATGACCCGGTCGTTCGCCCATTCGTTGTACTCGTAGAGAGCGAGAAGCTCGGCCGTCATCTGTTCGGGTCCTCCACGACGTGATTCGTCAGCGTCCCGAGACCGTCGATCGTGAGGCTCACGGTGTCGCCCGGCACCAGCCACCGGTCCTTCGTCACCTTCGACCCGTTCAGCTCGAGGAAGCAGCCGGTGCCGACGGTCCCCGAGCCGATGATCTCGCCCGGCTCGAGCGTCACGCCGTCGGCGGCGCGCTGGAGGATCTGGGCGAAGGTCCAGTGCATGTCGGACAGCTCGCCCCGGCTGACCTCGATGCCGTTGACCTCCGCCGTCATCGCGCCGCGGACGAGGGTTCCGCCGGGCGTCATGACGAACCGGCCGGCGGCCTCGATCTCGTCCTTGGTCACGAGCCACGGCCCGAGCGCCGTCGCGAAGTCCTTTCCCTTGGCGGGGCCGAGGTTCAGCTTCATCTCCTCCGCCTGGAGGGCCCGGGCCGAGAAGTCGTTCAGGACCCCGTAGCCGAAAATGGCGTCGTCGGCCTGCCCGAGCGTGAGGTTCGTCACCGACCGCCCGACGACGCAGAAGGCCTCCAGCTCGAAGTCGAGCTGCTGGAGGCGCCGGCGCCCGACGCGGAGCTCGCCGGGGCCGATGACCGAGAGCGGATTCGAGAAGTAGAAGACGGGGAACTGGTCGAACTCGGGGATCATCGGGACGCCGCGGTTCCGTCGCGCAGCTTCCACGTGCCGGCGGAAGGCGTAGCCGTCGCGAAGGGAGACGGGGCGCGGGATCGGCGCCTGGAGCTCGACGCGGCGCGGGTCGTGGAGCGTCGCGGAAGGGAGCTCGGCCTCCATGGCGAGGAGTCCGCGGATCCGCGGCATCTGGACGTCCTGGTCGCGGATCAGGTCGAGCATCGTGAGGCCCGAGAGGTGACTCTCGGCCTTGGCGAGGTCGAGGATCCGGCCGCTGGAAAGGACGACGCCGATCCGGGGTTTGCGGGAGAGGACACCGGACCCCGACGCGTCGCTCCCGGTCGGCCGGAACGTGACCAGCTTCACCGGCGACGTTATACGACAGTTGGCCCTCCGGGAACATCCACCGGGCGCTAACATCGGATCGCGAGGTCGATCGAAATGAAAGTCCGGCTCCGGCGTCTCCGCTCCCTTTCCGCTCTCTGTCTCCCGGCGCTTCTCGCCCTCCCCGGCCTTTCGGCCGAGGAGAAGAAGCCCGAACGGAAGGACGCGCCGCTCTCCAAGACGGAGCAGCAGACCCGGTTCCATCCGGCCGCCGCGCCGATGGGAGGAGCCGAGAGGCTGAAGGGGTATCAGACGCGTCTCGAGATGGAGAAGTCCTCCCCGATCGCCGCGATCCGGTTCCGCAGCGTGGGGCCCGAATACCAGGGAGGGCGGATCGTCGACATCGCCGCCCCGAAGAACCGGCCCGACACCCTCCTCGTGGCCTTCGCGTCGGGCGGACTCTTCCGGACCGAGAACCGGGGAACCAGCTGGACGCCTCTGTTCGACAACGAGTCGGCGATGACGATCGGCGCCATCGCGATCGGCGATCCGGACGGGAAGATCCTCTGGGTCGGCACCGGCGAGGCGAACTCCAGCCGGTCCTCGTACGCCGGCACCGGCGTCTTCAAGTCGGTGGACTCCGGGAAGTCCTGGAGGAACACCGGCCTTCCCGACAGCCACCACGTCGGGAGGATCCTCGTCGACGCGAAGAGTCCCGACACGGTCTTCGTCGCGGCGGCCGGGCCTCTCTACACGTACGGCGGGGACCGCGGCGTCTTCAAGACGACGGACGGCGGAACGACCTGGAGGCGGACGCTCTTCGTCGACGAGAAGACGGGCGCCATCGACGTCGTGCAGGACCCGTCCCGCCCGAACGTCCTCTCTGCGGCGACCTGGCAGCGCGACCGGAAGGCGTGGGACTTCCTCGAGTCGGGCCCCGGCAGCGGCATCTGGAAGTCGTCGGACGGGGGCGAGACGTGGACGAAGCTCTCCGGGGGCTTCCCGCGGGGGGACGCGGTCGGGCGCATCGGCCTCGCCCTCTCGCCCGCGAAGCCCGACCGGATCTACGCGGTCCTCGACAACCAGGCCCGCCGCCCCGAGAGCGAGGTGCCGGACGAGGAGGTCCCGCCCGGCGAGCTGACGGCGCGGCGCCTGCGCGGGTTGACGGCCGAGCAGTTCGCGAAGCTCGATCCGGCCGTCGTCCAGCGCTTCCTCGACGCCAACGATTTCCCGAAGAAGCCGAAGGCGAAGGCGCTGATCCGCGACGTGAAGAGCGGGAAGACGAAGGTCTCCGATCTCGTGGCGTACCTGAAGGACGCCAACCGCGATCTGTTCGAGTCGCAGATCGAGGGGGCGGAGGTCTGGCGCTCCGACGACGGCGGCGCCACGTGGAGGAAGCCCTACGAAGGGCGCCTCGAGAAGGTCTTCTACACGTACGGCTACTACTTCTCCCAGATCTTCGTCGCGCCCGACGATGCGGACCGCGTCTACTTCGGCGGCGTCCCGATGCTTCGCTCGGCGGACGGCGGGAAGACCTGGACGGGGATCGACCGGCGGGGCGTCCACGTCGACCACCACGTTCTCGCCTTCGGCCCGAAGGACTCCCGGCACGTCGCCCTCGGAAACGACGGCGGGCTCAACCTCTCCTTCGACGGCGGAGCGACCTGGGCCCGGATCGGAAATCTCCCCGTGGGCCAGTTCACGACGATCGCGGTGGACGACGGGGAGCCGTACAACATCGTCGGCGGCCTCCAGGACAACGGGACGATGCGTGGCCCGTCCAACTACGTCTTCGGCGTATTCGACCCGAACGCCTGGCGGGAGATCGGCGGCGGAGACGGGAGCATGTGCCAGATCGACCCGAAGGACCGGAACATCGTCTACACGGCGTTTCAGTTCGGGTTCGCCTCCCGCCAGAATCTGAAGAGCGGCGAACGGGCGCGCGTCCGCCCGCGGCCGGAGCTGAACGAGCCGCCCCTCCGGTACAACTGGGTCACGCCGTTCCTCATCTCGCCACACTCCCGCGAGATCCTCTGGTTCGGAGCGAACCGCCTCTTCCGGTCCTTCGACCGGGGCGACACGTTCACCCCGGTCAGCGCGGACCTCACGTCGAGCCGCGAGCAGGGGAACGTCCCCTTCGGTACGGCGACGGCCGTCTCCGAATCGCCGAAGAAGTTCGGCGTCGTCTGGGTCGGCACCGACGAGGGGAAGGTCTGGCTCTCGAGGGATGGCGGAGCCTCGTGGAAGGACGTGTCGAAGGGCCTCGCGAAGGATCGGTGGGTGACGCGCGTCGTGGCGTCCGCCTTCGACGAGGCGACGGTCTACGTCACCCAGAACGGATACCGGAACGACGAGTGGAGCCCCTGGGTCTGGCGCTCGACGGACTGGGGCGGGACGTGGACCTCGCTCGCGAAGGGGCTTCCGCCCGAGCCGGTGAACGTGATCCGGGAAGACCCGAAGGCGAAGAACCTCCTCTACGTCGGAACGGACCTGGGCGTCTTCGCCTCCCTCGACAAGGGCGAAACGTGGCTGGCGATGGCGGGGGGCCTCCCGCACGTCCCGGTGCACGACCTGGCCGTCCAGCCGAGGGAAGGTGACGTCGTCCTCGGCACGCACGGCCGGAGCGTCTACGTGGCCGAGGCCGCGCCGCTCCGGAAACTGACCGACGAACTCCGGAAGAAGGACCTGGCCGCCTTCCCCGTGAAGCCGGCGACCTGGGGCCGCCGGCGGGGCTACGGCGACCACCCGTGGCTCACCTGGTTCCGGAACCCGCCCATCGTCCGGATCGCCTGGTGGGGCTCGGCCGCGGCGGCCGGAGAGGCGAAACTGACCCTGAAAGACGCGTACGGCAACGTCTGGAGGGAGATCTCGACGACCTCCGCCCCCGGGATGAACGTCTACGAGTACGACCTGACCGCCGACGCCGGGAAGGCCGACGCGGCCGAGGCCGACGTGAGGAAGCGGCTCGAGGAGAAGGCGAAGGCCCAGGAGGAGCTGGACAAGAGGTTCTCGCCGCCGAAGGCCGGGACGACGGCCGACGGAAAGCCCGATGACGCCCGCCCGGGCGACGGCGAGGAAGATGAGGAGGCCGGCGAGACCGCTTCGGGCGGACCCGAGAAGCCCCTTCCGCCCGACCTCGAAGCGCTTCTCGCCGACCCTTACCGCGGAAAGCGGACGCGCTATCTGCCGCCCGGCACGTACACCGTCGAGATCGCCGCGGGCGGGAAGAGCGCGACGTCGAAGGTCGAGGTGAAGAAGCCGAAAACCGAGCCGTCGTGGTCCGAAGACGACTGACCCGACCGGGGTGACGTCGTGCCGCGCCCCTTCGGGACCGACCGGCTCGACGCCGCCGCCTCCGGCGCGCTGGTCCTCTCCAGTTCACGGCCGAAGGGGTGGCGGGAGCGGAGTCCCGCCGACCGGACTTCGGCGGAGCACCCGGGCACGGCCGTCCTCTGGGAAGGCGAACTCTGGGAGGTGACGTCGGCGGTGACGCTTCCGGGGGGCTCCGTCCGGTACGAGCTGCGCCTCTGGGACGAGCGCCACACGGCGCGGCACGTGGAGACGTACGACGAGGAGAGCGAGGAGCGGCGCGCGCGCGCCCGGCTCGTCGAGAAGAAACGGAGCGGCGGATGGTTTCTGGCCCTTCTCTTCTCGCCGCTGCTCGGCCACCTTCCGTCCGCTCGCCAGCAGGGAATCGAGAACGAGACCTCCTTTCCGGCCACGGCGATGACCGTCGTCTCGGCGGCGCCGCTCTTCCTCTTCGGCGTCGCGTCGCTCATCAGCCTCCTCGCGGGAGGGATCGGCGGGGCCAGCCTTTTCCCGACCTGGGTGGCCGTCGCCGGCGTCTACTTCCTCGTCGAGTCGTCGGCCCGCCTCTCGACGGCTCTCGCGCAGGGACGCCCGATCGGCTCCCTGGCCGGGGAGGCGCTCGTGACGGTCTACGAGGCGATCCGGGGGCCGGGCGGCGGCTGAGGCCGCCCGGGAGGAGGCCGCGCGGGACGGTCTGGTCGCACCGGCCGACCTGAGACATAATCTCGCTCCTCCGCACCTGAGAAGACCGAAGAGTTGATCGGAACCCGCCTCGCCAATCGATACGAGATCCTCGCCGAGCTGGGACGCGGCGGGATGGGTGTCGTCTACCGCGCGAAGGACCCCGTCCTCAACCGCGACGTGGCCGTCAAGCTCATCCCTCCGGGGAACCTCACGAAGGACGCCGAGGAGCGTTTCCAGCGCGAGGCCCAGATCGTCGCCCAGATGGACCACCCGGCCATCGTGCCGATCTACGACTTCGGCCGGCACGAAGGGTCGCTCTTCTTCGTGATGCCGGTGCTGGCGAACACGAACCTGCGGCAGCTCCTCCGCGAAGGCTCGCTCCGCCTCGGCGACGTCCTCGACGTCGGAACCCAGGTCGCCGACGCACTCGACTACAGCCACGCCCGCGGCATCGTCCACCGGGACATCAAGCCCGAGAACATCATGACCTCGCGCGACGACGCAGGCCACGTCCGCGCCCGGGTCATGGATTTCGGCCTCGCGCTGGCGACGACCGAGGATCGCCTCACGAAGACCGGAACGCTCGTCGGGACCGTCGTCTATTTCAGCCCCGAGCAGGTCACGTCGCGGTCGTTCGACGGACGCTCGGACGTCTACGCCCTCGGGACGGTGCTCTACGAGTGTCTCGCGGGCGAGCCCCCCTTCGCCGGCGAGGTGCAGTCCGTCCTCTATCGCATCGTCCACGAGCTGCCGCAGCCGATGCGGAGCCTCGGCGCCGACGTGAGCGAGGAGCTCGAGGCCGCCGTCCTCCAATGCCTCGCGAAGGATCCTGAGAAGCGCCCGAAGCGCGCCGGCCACCTCGCCGAGGCGCTCCGGCGCTACCGGAGCAAGCTCCGCGAGGAGGACTTCGGAAAGTCCGTCGTCTTCACGGCCAGCCGGATGCTGCCGCGTCCGGCCGTCTCGGCGCCGTTCATCGGGCGCGAAAGGGAGATGGCCGAGCTCCAGCGCCGGCTCCACGCGGCCATCGCGGGCGAGTGCGAATTCGTCGTCCTCGCCGGCGAGCCGGGCATCGGCAAGAGCCGCCTCGTGGACGAGCTCAAGAACCTCGCCCGCGCCCGGAGAATCCGGGTCCTTTCGGGTCGCTTCGTCGAGCACGACCGCGCCTTCGCGCACCAGGGCTTCTGCGAACTCATCCAGGACTATTTCCGGTCGAAGGACGCGGGCCTCTCCGAAACCTCGCGCCCCGACTTCTCGGACCTCGCGGGCGACCTCCTCGCGCTCTTCCCCGTCCTCTCCGAGATTGGCGAGCTGCGCGCCGCCGCGAGCACCGACTCGGGAGCGGTCAAGGCCGGCGACGGGCGGAAGGCCGAGGACAAGACGGCGATCTTCGAGCTCATCGCCCGCACCCTCACGCGGATCGCCGGAGGCAGGCCGCTGCTCCTCGCCCTCGAGGAGCTGCACGGGGCACAGCTCTCGATCGAGGCGCTCCAGTACGTCGCGCGCCGTCTCGGCCCGACGCCGACCCTCATCGTCGGAACCTTCCGGCAGACCGAGGTCGACAAGGGGCATCCCCTCGTGAAGATGCTGGAGTCGTTCCGCGGCGACCCGCGCTTCGCGGCCCTCACCCTCGGACCGCTCACGCCGTCCGAGCACCGGGCCCTGGTGGAAGTCGCGGCCGGCGGCGGCAAGCTCTCGGACGACCTCGCCGGCCGGCTCCTTGCGGCCACGGAAGGCAACCCGCTCTTCACGAAGGAGCTGGTCCGGTCCCTCCTCGACTCGGGCGGGATCGCGCGGGACGACGCCGGCGGGCTGAGTCTCTCGGGGGCGACGGGGATCTCCTCCGACGCCCTGCCGGAGACGATCCAGCAGGCCGTCGAGGCGCGGATCGAGCGGCTGCCCGAGGAGCTGCGCGAGGTCCTTCAGGTGGCGTCGGTCCTCGGAAAGAGCTTCGAATTCAGGGACCTCGAGCTGGTCTCCGAGAACGCGAAGGGCCTCGACGAGGCGGTCGACAAGCTCGTGAAGGAAGGAATACTCGAGGAGGAGCGCGAGTCGCGCGGCGACCGCCTCGCGTTCGCGAGCGGTATCGTGCGCGACGTCCTCTACGGCTCTCTCATGCGGCGGAAGCGCCGCACGCTTCACCGCACCTACGCGGATCTCCTCGAGAAGCGCCACCAGGGGCGGCTCGACCGCGTCTATCCCGAGCTCGTCCACCACTTCTCCGAGGGCGATGTCCCCGGGAAAGCCGTGGAATACAGCCTGAAGCTCGCGAAGAAATCCCTCGACGCCTTCAGCCCGGAGGAGGCGGCGCGGGTCGCGAAGACCGCGCTCGATTACCTGGGGGACGAGGAGTGGGAAGGCGACAAGGCGCTGGAAGGCGACGCGCACCTCCTGCTCGCCCAGGCGTCGCGTCTGTCGGGCCACGCCGACGCCGCGCTCCGCGAAGCCGAGGCGGCCGGACGGATTTTCGAGCGCGAGAAACAGCCGGCGCGCGTCCTCGAATCGGTCCTGTTCGCGGCCGAGACGGCGTGGAACGGCCGGAAAGTGGACGAGGCGCGCCGGCTCGTGGAGCGCGGCATCGAAGCGGCCGTCGCCGCGCAGGACACGGTCCATCTGCCGAAATTGCTCTCCCTCGCGGCGACGGTCGCCAACCTCAGGGGCGACTATGCCCGCGCCGCCGCCTACGGGGCGCAGCTGGAACGGCTCGGCGGCGACGAGAGGCGCCGGACGGACACGATCGCGCCCGGCGGCCGGCTGGTCGTCGCGATGTCGAGCCCCGTCGCCGCGGCCGAGCCCGCCACGAGCCGCCTCGTGGAGGAGACGGAAGTCCTCGCGACCGTCTTCGAGACGCTTCTCACGACCGACGCCGACGGCACCCTCGTCCCCTCTCTCGCGGAGGAGTGGTCCCTCGGCGACTCGGGCCGCTCCGCCCGTCTCCGGTTGCGCGGAGGCCTCCGTTTCTCGGACGGCGCGCCGCTGACCGCCGCGGCCGCCAAGGCCTCGCTCGAGCGGGCGATCCGTCTCAGGCCGGACGGGATTCCGGCGGCTCTGGCCGCCGTGAAGGGGGCCGAGGAGCACCGGAAAGGCGAAGCCTCCGACGTGCCCGGCATCCGGGCCGCGGCCGACGACCGGCTCGAATTCGCCTTCGTCGAGCCGCTCCCCGTCTTTCCCGCCCTGCTCACCGACGTCACCACGGCGATCGTGCGCGCCGTGCCGGGCGACGACCGGGGCGAGACGGTGATCGGCACGGGCCCTTTCCTCGTGACGCGCCGCACGGCGGACCGGATCGTCCTCGGAAGGAACCCGCACTACGGAAAGGAGCCCGCCCGGCTCGAAGCCATCGAGTTCCGGACCGGCCTGACCGCCTCGGCGATCACGTCGGGTGTCCGCTCCGGGGAGATCGAGCTGGCCCGCGACCTGTCACCGGGGGACCTCGACGCGATCCTCCGCGAGCCCCGTTTTCGCGCGGGTCTCGTCGAAACGCCGAAGAAGGGGACGTACTTCGCCCTCTTCAACACGAAGAGCGCTCTCGGCGGAAACGAAGCCCTGCGGCGCGCGCTGGCCGGCGTGACGCGGAGCCAGGACTTCGTCTGGGCGGCGCTCGGGCGGTTCGCCGTTCCCGCCACCGGCATCCTTCCACCCGGCATCCTGGGACACGACGCGGGCCGACGCCGGCCGCTTCGGCCCCGGGAAGAGGCTCTCGCGCTGATTGCGGGTGCGGGTCTCGCCCCGCCCGTCCGGCTCACGGCGGCGGTGCACCCCATCCTCCAGGACCGGCACCGGGCGCTCACGGCCGCGCTCTTCGCGATCTGGAAGGAACTCGGCGTCGAGATCTCGATCGTGACCACCGACATGAAGTCGTACCACGAGGCCCGGTCGAAGGGGGGGGCGGACCTCCTCGTCTCGCGCTGGATGGCCGACTACGAGGATCCGGACGATTTCACGTTCAACCTCTTCCACTCGAGCGTCGGGTATTTCCGCTCCTTCTTCTCGTCCGAGGAGACGGACCGGCTCGCCGAGGAGGCCCGGATGGAGAGCCGCCCGGCGATCCGCGAGAGCCTCTACCGGAAGCTCGAGGGGATTCTCCTGGACCGGCCCGTTCTCATCCCGCTGTTCCACGAAGTCGACTACCGGATCGCCGGTCCCGGCGTGCGCGGCCTCGCGCTGCGAAGCAGCACGCCCTTCATCAACTACTCCGAGATCGGCAAGTCGGAGGCTCCGGCGGCTCACGTCGCGCACGAGTGGGGCGGGGGGGTCCTGCAGGTGCCGCTCGGCGGCGTCGTGCACGACTTCGACCCGGCGTCGATGGCGATCCACGAACAGGCCGAGACGATGCCCCTCGTCTTCGAGCCCTTGACCCGGGATGTCGAGGGCGGGCGCGTCGTTCCGTGGCTCGCCTCGGAAGTGGTTCCCGAGGACGGCGGCGCCCGCTTCCGATTCCGACTGCGCCGGGGGGTCCGCTTTCACGACGGCCGCTTGCTGTCCGCCCGTGACGTCCGTTTCTCCTTCGAGCGGATCCTCCAGATGGGGACGAGCGCCGGCCGGTTCCTCCTCGCGCCGGTCCGCGGCGCCCAGAGCCTCATCGACGGAAAGACCTCGGAACTCGAGGGCTTCCACATCGTCAGCCCTTCGGAGTTCGTCATCGAGCTGGAGAAGCCGCTGGCGTTCTTCCCGGTGCTCGTGTCGTGGCCGGGCGCGGGCATCCTGCCCGAAGGCACCGGAACGATCGGGGAGAGCTGGCGGAAGGGCTGCATCGGGACCGGGCCGTACCGGGTCGCGAGCTTCGAGACCGGGAAACGGCTGGAGCTCGAGAGAAACCCCGCCTACTGGCGCGAGGGCTATCCGAGGAACGAAGGGGTCGTTTTCCAATTCGGCGTCTCCCCCGCAGAGATCCGGTCCGAGTTTCTGGCCGGCCGGTTCTCTCTCGCTTCGGACCTTCTCCCGACGGACGCCGAAGCGCTGCGCCACGACCCGCGCTACCGCGCGACGTACCGCGAGAGCCCGAGCCTCGTGACCTACTTCGTGATCTTCAACGTCCACAAGGGAGTCTTTGCGGACCGTCGGACGCGCCTCGCGGTCGCCCAGGGGATCGACGCGGCCGGAATCGTCCGGCGGACGCTCGGCCGCCACGCGATTCCGGCCAATGGCCTCATCCCGCCGGGCCTTCTCGGGTACGTCTCGAAGCCGAGGGGCCGGACCCAGCCCTCCGGACAGGCTTCGGGCGCGCACACCGTCTCGCGCGAGACGGTCGAGGTCACGGCCGTGGCGAATCCGATCATGTTCGGAGAGTTCGGCGAATTCACCAAGGAGCTCCTGCAGGCGTTCCGCGAGATGGGCTTCGCCGTCCGCGTCGTGAACAAGACGGTGGCGGAGTTTCTCTCCGCCCAGAAGAACGCACCGACCGATCTCGTGATCGGACGCTGGATCGCGGACTACCCGGATGCCGACACCTTTGCGCAGGGGATCCTCCACTCGCGCGAAGGGGTCAACGGCCTTTACTGCGGGATGCCCGAGGTCGACGCTCTCGCCGAGCGGGGTCGCGCCGAAATTGACCCGCGGACACGCGAGTCCATCTACCGGGAAGTGGAGGAGACCATCGCGCGGGAAGGCCTCCTGATTCCGCTCTTCCATGAACAGCTCTACCGGTTCGCGCGTCCCGAGGTCGAGGGCCTTTCGGTCGGGTTCGGCCAGCCGATCGTCCAGTACGAGAATCTCTCGATCCGGGGATAGGGATGACCGGGAGGTCGTCCCCTCTCCGGCGCCTCCCCGGTCCAGCCTGAGGCAGAATCCGGAAATGAGACCGGGTCCCAACCGCCTCGCGATCGAGTCGTCTCCCTACCTCCGCCAGCACGCGCAGAACCCGGTCGACTGGTATCCGTGGGGGGAGGAGGCGTTCGGGAAGGCCGCGAGCGAGGGGAAACCGGTCTTCCTCTCGATCGGCTACTCGTCGTGCCACTGGTGTCACGTGATGGAGCGCGAGTCGTTCGAGAACGAAGAGATAGCCCGCTTCCTGAACGATCACTTCGTGGCGGTCAAGGTCGACCGCGAGGAGCGCCCCGACGTGGACGACGTCTACATGACGGCCGTCCAGCTGACGTCGGGCCGCGGCGGCTGGCCGCTCTCGGCCTTCCTCCTGCCCGACGGCCGCCCCTTTTTCGCCGGGACCTACTTTCCGCCCGACGACCGGCACGGCCGGGCCGGCTTCCGGACGCTCCTGGCGGCGGTGGCCGAGAACTGGCGGACCCGGCGTCCCGGGATCGAGGAGGCCGCCTCGCGGCTCGCGGAGGGGATCGCGGAGAGCCAGGACCTCGGGGCGGCGCGGGGGAAGGCGCCCCTGTCGTCGGCGACGCCCCTTCTCCTGACCGCGACGCTCGCCTCGGCCTTCGACCCGCGCCACGGCGGGTTCGGAGGCGCGCCGAAGTTTCCGCCGCACCTCGCGCTCGAGTGGCTCCTCCGGCGGGGACTCGAGGGCGATCCGAAGGCGCTCGCAGCGGCCGCGAGGACGCTCGAGGCGATGGCGCTCGGCGGGATCCACGACCATCTCGGCGGCGGCTTTCACCGGTACTCCACCGACGCGGAGTGGCTCCTCCCGCACTTCGAGAAGATGCTCTCCGACAACGCGCAGCTCCTCGGCCTCTACGCGCGTGCCGCGGCCGCGACGGGCGATTCCTTCTTCGCGCACGTCGCCCGGTCGACGGGCGACTACCTCCTTCGCGAGATGCGCGGGCCGGAAGGGGGCTTCTTCGCGGCGACCGACGCGGACTCGGAAGGGGAAGAGGGGAAGCACTTCGTCTGGGCCTCCGGCGAAATCCGGGAGCTCCTCGGCGAACGGGATGGGAGTTTTTTCTGCGAATGGTATGAGGTCCGGCCGGAAGGCAATTTCCTCGATGAAGCGTCGGGGCGGTCCACCGGGCTCAACGTTCTTCACCTTTCGAAGAAGATTCCTCCGGGGGCGGAGGCACGACTCGCGCCCTTACGAGCGGCCCTGCTGGCGGCGCGCGAGACGCGCGTTTCCCCCTCACTCGACGACAAGCGGATCGCAGGATGGAACGCCCTGGCCGTCTCCGGATTCGCGGTGGCCGGGAAAGCTCTGACCGAGCCGCGCTACCTCGACGCGGCGCGTACGGCGGCGCGGTTCCTGGTCGGCGAGATGCGCGACAGGGAGGGGCGGCTCCTCCGGTCGTGGAAGGACGGCTCCGGAAGGATCCCGGCCTTCCTCGAGGACGAGGCCTACCTCGCGAACGCCCTGCTCGACCTTTCGGAGAGCGTTCCGGCGCCGGAGGCCGGGGCCTGGCGGGACGAAGCGTCGAGGGTCGTCGCGAGTCTCCGGCGCCGCTTCAGGAGACGGGACGGCCCGGGCTTCACTCTCTCCGGCGAGGGGCACGAGACGCTTCTGTCGACGAGCCGCGACCTCTTCGACAAGGCGACGCCCTCGGCCTCGGGGTCGGCGGCCCTCGCCCTCGCGCGCCTCGCGCGAAGAGGCGGCGACGCAGCTCTCGCCCGCGAGGCCGCCGAGTCGGTCCGCGAGGTCTCGTCCCTGATGACCCGCTCCCCCCACGGAACCGAGTCGTGGTACCTGGTTCTCGAGGAGCTGCTCGCGTTCGACAATGAGCATCCGGAAGCCGGCGTCGGCACCGTCCTGGACGAAGGTGAAGCCGCTGCGCAGGCGAAAGGGCAACCGGGTGTTTCTTTGAAGGCGAAGGAGGAAGCGGGGCTCGCCGAAGCCACGTCGGAGGACGGCGCACTGAAAGTCTCTTTCCCTTCGAAGCTCCGCGCGAAGCGCGGCGAGCGTCAGACCCTTTCCCTCGTCTTCGCCGTCGCCGAAGGGTGGCACCTGCAGGGCGCCGACGGAATCCGGATCGAAGCCTGGGGAGGGGCGGATCTCACCTTCGAAGAGATTCGTCCGCGCCCGAACTCCGCCGTCTCCGTCGGAGAGACGGCCCTTCCGGCGTACACAGGCACGTTCGAAGAGACTCCCGCCTTCGTCGTCTCTCCCTCGGCGGCTCGCGGGTCAAGAGCCGTGTCCGTCCTCGTGACCTACCGGGCCTGCGGCGACGGGGCGTGCCGGAGCGACGCGACGCTCCCTCTCACGGTCCCCCTCGAGATTCTCTAGGATCGCGGCCGCATCAGCGGACGCGTCTCCAGAGGGCGCGGCGAACCTCGAACGAGGGCTCGTCGAATCGTCCTTCCCGGGGCCACGGGGCCAGCTCGACCGCGACCGTCCAGGTCTCCTCGCGCGGGTAGGCGGCCAGCAGCTTCTCGCGGCGGGCTCCGACGTCGAGGGCGTAGACACGGCGGCCCTTTCGCGGGTCGACGTCGTTGAGCAGGGCGAGCGTGTTGTAGCTCGGCCCCTGCAGATTGCTCGAGACGAGGATGAGTGCGTCGGGACCGACGCTCTCGGCGCCCGGCCGGCGAAGCGGCTCGAGTGTCTGGCCGCCGTAAGCCCTCGAATTGGAAACCATCAACTCGGGCAGGCGGCGTCCCAGAGGGAACCAGAAGAGGAGGGCGGCGATCGGGAGAATGACGGCCGCCTCGAGGAGGCGCGCCGGGCGGAGTCCCGCGAGGCGCTCCTCGAGGAGGGCCGCTCCGGCCATCAGTCCGCGAGCGACGAGAAGGGAGAGGGGACCGAGCGCCTCGAACGCGTACCGGGGGCCCGCGTGGATCGGGTCGTAGTGCCAGTAGAAGCTGTAGGCGACGACGAGGGCGAACGCGGAAGCGAGCAGAAGACCGTCGCCGGAGCGCCTTCTCTTTCGAGGGAGGAGGAAGAGGAGCGGCAGGAGGTCGGGCCAGGGCTCGGCCCAGGGATCGAGGTTCAGGTCGACGAGGTAGCGGGGAAGGTGCTCGCGGAGGAGGTCGATCGGCGACCTGTAATGCCCCGGCCACCCCGTCAGGCCGTCGCTGAAGCCTCCCTGGTTGTAACCCGTCCGGAGGGGGTGCCCCCAGAGGGCGGCATTGAAGCCCAGGTTGAGGAGAAGCGGCAGGGCGGCTCCGGCGACGACGAGAGCCGTCCGCCGCAGGGCCACGCGCGGGGGAGTCTGCCAGACGAGCCAGAGGCCCGCGGGGAAGATCAGGGCCGCCGCCGTGTAGGGCCGGACGGTGGCGGCGAGTCCGGCGAGGAGACCGGCCAGAAGGAGCGGCCGGGCCTCGTCGGACTTCTTCCCGCGGGCCAGCGCGTCGAAGGTCCAGATCGTGACGCAGAGGGCGGGGACGTGGGAGAGGAACGTCGCTCCGTAGATGAGCGCGAAGGGAGAGATGGAAAGGAGAAGGGCCCCGAGAAGGCCGGTCGGCTCGTCGTAGAGGGTCCGGCCGAGGCGGAAGAGGCCGAAGACGGCGAGCCCGAGGAGAACCGGATTGACGAGCCCCGGGGCGTTCAGGAGATATCCGGCGGAGAGAAGGAGCGGCCAGCCGGGCGGGTACTTGCCGGCCCAGCGGCTTTCGTTTAGGACGACGTTTCCTATCCCGAAAGCCTCCGGAACGGGAGGCGGAGCGAGCCAGAGGTGTCCGCTGGCGAAGACGCGAGCCTGAAAGGCGTAGGCCACGCCGTCGGAGAAGTGGGGGATTCCCTCGAAGACGTGCTGGCAGAGCCAGGCGGCCGCAACCGTCGCCAGGAGCCCGAAGAGCGCGGCGACGGCCCACGGGGGAATCCGGGGAGCGCCCGGCGTTCCTCTCTTCGTCATGGGAGTCACCGGACGCGGGCCCAGACGACGCGGCGAATCTCGAAACCGGGTGCGTCGAAACGGTTGACCGGCGGCCTCGCCGCCACTTCCACGGACAATCTCCAGACCTCGTCGCGCGGGTAGGCGGCCACGAGCTCGTCGCGGCGGTCTCTGACGTCCAGGGCATAGACCCGCCGGCCCTTCGTGGGGTCGAGCTCGTTGAGAAGGGCGAGCGCGCTGTAGCTGGGCCCCTGCAGGTTGCTGGAGACGAGGACGAGCGCGTCCGGCCCGACCTGCTCGGCGCCCGGCCGGCGAAGCGGTTCGAGCGTCTGGCCGCCGTAGGCCCGCGAATTGGTCTCCATCAGCTCCGGCAGGCGGCGGCCGAGCGGGAAGTAGAGCGCGAGGCCGGCGAACGCGGCGTAGAGAGCGGCCGCGAGGGCGCCCGGGGCGTGCAGCCGGCCCAGGCCTTCCCGGAGGAGTGCAGCGGCGGTGATGAGTCCGCGCGCGAGAAGAAGGGCGAGGGGACCGAGCGCCTCCAGAACGTACCGGGGCCCCGCATGGATCTCGTCGTAGAACCTGAAGACGCTGTGGGCCAGGATGAGCCCCAGAGCGGACGCGAAGAGGAGACCGTCGCCCGGACGGCGGCTCCGGCGCGGGAGGAGGAAGAGGAGCGGGAGGAGGTCCGGCCAGGGCTCGGCCCAGGAATCGCGATTCAGGTCGACGAGATAGCGGGGAAGGTGGTCGAGAAGGAAGGAGAGTGGCGACCGGAAGGGCCCCCAGCTGCCCGAAAGGCGCAGGGACGGGTCCACGACCGAATAGCCCGTCCGGAGGGGGTGGCCCCAGACGGCCGTGTTGAATCCCGCGAAGAGGAGGAGCGGCAGGGCGGCTCCTGCGATGACGAGAGCGGCACGCCGGAGAGCGGCGCGCGGCGCCGTCCGCCAGATCAGCCAGACGCCGGCGGGAGAAAGCAGCGCCACCGCGGTGTACATCCGGATCGCGACGGCGATTCCGGCGAGGAGCCCGGCGAGAAGGAGCGGCCGGGCGTCGTCGGTCCTCTTTCCGCGGGCCAGCGCCTCGAGGGCCCAGACCGTGACGCAGAGGGCCGGGACGTGGGAGAGAAAGGTCGCTCCGAACAGGAGCGCGAAGGGCGAGATGGCGAGAAGGAGTGCTCCCAGCAGTCCCGTCGACTCGTCGTAAAGGGTCCGGCCGAGGCTGAAGACGCCGAAGACGGCCAGCCCGAGCAGCAGGGGGCTCACGAGCCACGGGGCGCGGAGCAGATAGCCGAGGGAGAGAAGGGCAGGCCAGCCGGGCGTGTGGGCGCTGGCCCAGCGGCTCTCCGTCAGAATGATGTTCCCGACCGCAAAGGCCTCCCGGACGGGTGGCGGGGGGAGGAAGAGCCGACCGCTGGCGAAGATCCGGGCCTGGAACGCGTAGGAGACGCCGTCGGTGATGTGGGGGATCCCCTCGAAGACGCGCCGGCAGAGCCACGCGGCGAGGCCGGTCGCGAAGAGCGCCAGCAACGCGGCCGCGACCCACGCCGGCGGCCGCCGGGTGCTGTCCCGGGACGGCTTCGGAGGCCGACGGCCCTTCCTCATCCCGCGAAAATACTATGCGGCGGCGCGGCGCCTCACGGAAGCCGGTGCCAGTCGATCTTCCGGAAGTCCCAGGTGTTCTCGAGGAACGGGTCGGATTCGGGGCGCGCGGTCAGCTCGACATGGACGGTCCAGACCTCGGGCCGCGGAAACGCCACGAGAAGCGCGGGCCGTAGAGGGGGCAGGTCGCGCACGAAGACGCGGCGCGACGTTCGCGGGTCGAGACCGTTCTCGAGGAAGAAGGAGCTGTAGGCGAACGGGGCCTGGCCTCCCGGCAGGGCGGGGGCGCTCGCCGAGACGAGAACGAGCGCGTCCGGCCCCACGCCCGCCTCCGCCGC
The DNA here is from genome assembly GCA_035519355.1 of Thermoanaerobaculia bacterium. Classification (GTDB taxonomy): domain Bacteria; phylum Acidobacteriota; class Thermoanaerobaculia; order UBA5066; family UBA5066; genus DAOMFB01. The sequence continues at coordinate 28,621 of DATIWM010000104.1, forward strand.
GCGGCGGAGAGGTTCCGTCGACTGCGCGTGGTAAGCGTGCGAGAGCCTCTTCGAGAGGGCCGGGAGCCTGAGGCCGAGCGGGGGGACGGCGAGGAGGGCGAGGGCCGCCGCGGCGGCGGCCGGGCCGAAACGGGAAAGGCCCGACTTCTCGAGCCATCGGCTCCCGAGTCCGGCGAGCGACAGGAGACCCCGCGCCACGAGGAGGGACAGGACGCCGAGGGCTTCGTAGGCGAAGCGGGGCCCGGCGTGGTTGATGTCGTAGTAGGAGTAGGCCGAATGTCCCGCGAGGAGCGTCACGGCCGAGAGGAGGAGGACGACGTCCCCCCGCCGCGGGCGCGCCGCCCAGGGGAGCGCGAGGAGGAAGACGAAGCTCGGCCAGGGCCACTGCCACGCCGCCTGGTCCAGGTCCCAGAGGTACCAGGTGAAGTGTTTCGCGAAGAGAGCCGGCAGGCCGACGCCCGCTTCGGCGGCTCCGCCGAAGAGCTCCACGGGGTTGTAGACGCTCCAGGCCGTCCGCAAGGGGCTCCCGGTGACGAGGGCGTCGACCGTGAGGAAGGCGGCCAGAAATGGCGCGAATCCCAGAGCCATCTCTCCGGCCGCCCGGGGTGCCTGCCGCCCGCGCCCGGCGAGGACCCAGAGGACGGCGGGAGCAAGGAGCGTCAGGGCGGAGAAGGGCCTCGCGAGAAACGCGGCGCCGCCCAGGGCGCCGGCGAAAACGAGGGCGCGGGGGCGACCCTGTACGGCCCCTTCGACCAGGAAGGCCAGGCACCAGGCCGACGCGGCCAGCGTCATCGGGTGCGCCATGAAGCCGGCGCCCATCAGGAGGCCGAACGGAGAGATGGCGAGAAGGGCCGCGCCCAGGAGTCCGGTGGCGTCGTCCCGGAGCGCCCGGCCGAGGCGGAACACCCCGAGGACCGCGAGTCCGAAGAGGACCGGGTTGACGAGCCAGGGGGCCCCGGCGAGGGTGCCGGCGGCGAGTACGGCCGGGAATCCGGGGGGATAGATAGAGCACCAGCGGTCGGCGGTCAGGAGGACGTTCTCCGCGAAGAAAGCCTCGGGGACGGGCGGCGGCGGGAGATAAAGGCGTCCGCTCGCGAGGATCCGCGCCTGGAAGGCGTACGACACGCCGTCGGTGACGTGGGGAATACCCTCGAAGACGCGGCGGGAGAGGAAGGCGCTGACCGAGGTGCCGAAGAGGGCGAATCCGACGGCCGCGATGCCGGCCCGTCGGCCGGTCATCCAGCCGGCCGCCTGACGTAGGACGCGGGGCGGCGGTCGGCGAGGGCCGAGAAGCGGGCGCGGGAGCGCGCCACCTCCTCCGGGTCGATGTCCACGATCAGGACGGTCTCGATCTCGGCGGCCGAGGCGAGGGTCTCTCCCCAGGGCGAGATGGCCGCCGAGTCCCCGGCGTGGTGGGCGCCGCCTCCGTCCCCCACGCGGTTCACGCCGAGGACGTAGGCCTGATTCTCCATGGCGCGGGCCCTGAGGAGGGTCTGCCAGTGGGCGCGGCGGCGGTCGGGCCAGTTGGCGATGACGACGAAAGCGTCGGTCTCCGGGGCGGCGAGCCGGAACGGCTCCGGGAAGCGGAGGTCGTAGCAGACGAGGGGGGTGAGCCGCGCCCCGGCGACTTCCCACGTCACGACACCCGAGCCGCCGGCGAAGACCTTCTCCTCGCCGGCGAAGGAGAAGGGGTGGATCTTGTGGAAGCGCTTCACGTCGCCGCCGGGCGACACGAGGAGGGCGCTGTTGACGGGGAGAGGCGTCCCCGTCTCCGCGACGCCCGCGATCAGGTGAAGCGACAGCTCGCGCGAGATCCCGAGAAGCCACCGTTCGGTCGGTCCGCCGGGGGGCTGGGCGATCTTCGCGGCGTCCATGGAGAAGCCGGTCGCGAACATCTCCGGGAGGATGGCGAGGTCGGCCCCCGCGTCGGCCGCGCGCTTCAGGTGCCCCGCCGCGATCGCGTGGCTCGCGGGCCAGTCCTCCCAGGCGATGTCCATCTGGACGAGCGCGGCGCGCATCGCCCGATTATGGATTCGTTTCGGGAATCGGGCGCACGGGTGCTAGCCTTTTCGCTTGCATGGCGGCGACGCTCTACCGGAAAGTCTTCGATCTCCACACGGTGCGGAAGCTCCCCACGGGGCAGACGCAGCTCTTCATCGGGCTCCATCTCGTCCACGAGGTGACCAGCCCGCAGGCCTTCGACATGATCCGCCGGCGCGGCGGGCGCGTCCCCTTCCCGGACCGGACGGTCGCGACGGTGGACCACATCGTGCCGACCGACGGCTCCCCCCGTCCCTTCGCGAACGGCGAGGCCGAGGCGATGCTCGCCGCCCTCGAGAGGAACTGCCGGGAGTACGGGATCCGGTTCTTCCCGCTCGGGGCCGACGGCCAGGGGATCGTCCACGTGATCGGACCGGAGCTCGGTCTGACGCAGCCCGGGATGACGATCGCGTGCGGCGATTCGCACACTTCCACGCACGGGGCCTTCGGCGCGATCGCCTTCGGCATCGGCACGTCGCAGGTGCGGGACGTCCTCGCCACGCAGACGCTCGCCGTCGAGCCGCTGAAGGTCCGCCGCATCGAGGTCGCGGGGTCCCTCGGGCCCGGCGTCTACGCGAAAGACGTGATTCTCGGAATCCTCGGGCGCCTCGGCGTGAAGGCCGGGGCCGGCTTCGCGTACGAGTTCGGCGGGGCCCTCGTGACCGCGATGTCGATGGACGAGCGGATGACGCTCTGCAACATGTCGATCGAGGGGGGCGCCCGCGTCGGCTACGTCAACCCCGATGCGACCACCTTCGACGACCTGAAAGGGCGCCCCTTCGCCCCGAAGGGAGACGCCTTCGAGAGGGCGACGCGCTGGTGGGCCTCGCTCGCCTCCGACCCGGGCGCTCCGTATGACGACGCGGTCCGGCTGGACGGCCGGGCCCTCGAGCCGATGGTGACCTGGGGGATCAACCCGGGGCAGGTCGCGCCGGTCTCGGGGCGCGTCCCGGTTCCCTCAGAGGAATCCCCCGAGGCGCGCGCGTCGCTGGTCGAGGCGCTCGAGTACATGGGGCTCGAGGGAGGCCGGCCTCTCGCGGGGATCCCCGTCGACGTCGCCTTCATCGGCTCCTGCACGAACGGCCGGCTCTCGGACCTGCGCGAAGCGGCGAAAGTCGCGAAGGGGCGCCGCGTGGCACGTGGCGTCCGGGCGCTCGTCGTCCCCGGATCGAACGCGGTCAAGAAGGCCGCCGAGAAGGAAGGGCTCCACGAGGTCTTCCGCGAGGCGGGGTTCGAGTGGCGGGAGGCCGGGTGCTCGATGTGCCTCGCCATGAACCCCGACCGGCTGGTCGGGCGCGAGACCTGCGCCTCCTCCTCGAACCGGAACTTCAAGGGGCGGCAGGGAAGCCCGACGGGACGGACGCTTCTGATGAGCCCGGCGATGGTCGCGGCCGCGGCGATCGCGGGCGAGGTGGCCGACGTCAGGACGATGCTTCGATGAGGGCCATCACCCGCATTCAGGGAAGGGCCCTCCCCCTGCCGGGAGACGACGTCGACACCGACCGGATCATCCCGGCGCGATTCCTGGTCTCCGTCACCTTCGACGGACTGGAACGACATGTCTTCGAAGACGACCGGAAGGCCCGGGCCGGGACGGCCTCGCCCCACCCCTTCGACGCTCCGGCTTTCGCGGGGGCGTCGATTCTCCTCGTGAACCGGAACTTCGGCTGCGGCTCCTCGCGCGAGCACGCCCCGCAGGCGCTCCAGCGGTGGGGGATCCGGGCCCTCGTCGGGGAGTCGTTCTCGGAGATCTTCTTCGGCAACTCGCTCGCCCTCGGACTTCCCTGCGTCATCGCGGCGAGCGGGACCGCCCGGGCCCTTCAGGAGGCCGTCCAACGCGAGCCGCGCCTTCCGGTCGAGGTGGACCTCGCGTCGAAGACGGTTCGCGCCGGAGCCTTCACCGCCCCGATCTCGCTTCCCGACTCCGCCCGCGAGGCCTTCCTCTCGGGAGGCTGGGACGCCACGGGGCTTCTTCTGGACCGTTTCGAAGAGGTCGAAGCCGTCGCCAGAAAATTGCCGTACGTGTCAGGGTTTTGACGCGGCACGACTTAGCGCTTGACACGGAGCCCCGAAATCCGTAGGGTCCGTCCTCACATGCAGGGCAGAGCCGTAACCCCCGAGATCCCCCGGTCGGCCAGAGCGGGCCGTCCCCTGGGCGGGCTCGTCCTCCTGCTTGGCGTCATCGAGGTCGTCGACCTCCTCGTCCTTAGCGGCGGGGTGCGGGCGACCTAGACGACAGACAGTCAAGGAACAAAAGCCCCGCACCTCGCCGAGGTCGCGGGGCTTTTTTGTTGTTCGGAAACCGGTGTACGGGAGGTCGAAAGGGTGTTCAGCGACGTGATGAAAAAGGGCCCTGCGCGCGCTCCGGCGCGGGCGATGCTGCGGGCGACGGGGCTCTCCGGCGCCGACATCGATCGTCCGCTCGTGGCGGTCGCGAACACCTGGACCGAGGTCACCCCCTGCAACATCCATCTCCGGCGCCTCGGGGAGAAGGTCAAGGAAGGTATCCGCGCGGCCGGCGGCACGCCGATCGAGTTCAACACCATCGCGATCTCGGACGGGATCTCCATGGGCACGGACG
>DATIWM010000105.1:0-8966 GCA_035519355.1 Thermoanaerobaculia bacterium
GACGTCGCTTCTCGTGGCTCTCGTGGTCCTCCTCCCGGCGGTCTTCCTCGGCACGGCGCTCGCCACCCAGGCGGCCCAGGCGGCCGCGCGCTTCGGGACCTTCGTCCGCTCTCAGGCCGTCTCGAGCCCGGGCGATCTAGCGGCGCTGCCGGTCGTCGGGCGGATCTTCGACTGGCTGCAGACGCATGCGGGCGTGACGCCGGTTCTGATCCGCCAGCACGCGGCGGAGATCGCCGGCAGGATCTCCGGGCTCGTCGCCTCGAAAGGGGGCGGCCTCGTCGTCGGCTTCTTTAGCGCGGTCGGAACGTTTCTTCTGACTCTGTTCCTGCTCTTCTTCCTGCTGCGGGACGGCGAGGTCATGGCGGAGACGATGTCCGAGCTGCTTCCGCTCTCGCCGGCGGAGCGGAAGAAGACGATGCACCGCCTCGGCGTGATGCTGGAGTCGATCTTCAAGGGCTCGCTCCTGACGGCGCTCGTCCAGGGCGCTCTCGGCGGCGTGGGCTGGGCCTTTGCCGGCCTGCCGTCTCCCGTTCTCGCGGCCGCCGCGATGGCCGTCCTGTCGCTCCTGCCCATCGGCGGGACGGCCTTCGTCTGGCTTCCCGGGGCCGCCGCGCTCGCGTTCCAGGGGCGGACCGGCGCCGCGCTCTTCCTCTTCTTCTGGGGGGCGGCGGCGGTCGGCTCGGTCGACAACTTCCTGAAGCCGATCCTGATCAAGGGCGGCGGCGAGCTGACGACGCTCGTCGTCTTCCTCGGCGTCTTCGGCGGGATCGCCGCCTTCGGCCTCCTCGGGGTCTTCATCGGTCCGATCGTCCTCGCGACGGCGCAGACGTTCATCGAGACGCTGCGCCGCCTCTCGCGGGAGGTGCCCGGGGACCCGTAATCGACCGGCGGGCTCAGGGCACCCAGTCGGCGACGAAGACGTTTGTCTCGCCCGGGCGGGCGTTGTGACGGTTGGAGCAGAAGACGAGCTTCGTTCCGTCGGGAGAGAACATCGGGAAGCCGTCGAAGGTCGGGTTGGTCGTGATCTGTTCGAGGCCGGAGCCGTCGGCGTTCACGGCGAAGAGGTCGAAATTGCGGCCTCGCGGATCGTTCTTGTTCGACGCGAAGAGGATCCGGTCGTGGCGTCCGCGGAAGAAGAACGGGGCGAAGCTGGCGACCCCGAGGCTCGTGACCTGCCGGTCCGAGGTGCCGTCGGCCTTCATGACCCGGACCTCGAGCGATCGGGGCCGGATGAGGAACCGCTTGAGGAGGGCCTGGAACGACTCGATCTCGGCCGGCTCCGTCGGGTGGGCCGCCCGGTAGACGATCCACTGGCCGTCGTCGCTGTAGAACGGCCCGCCGTCGTATCCGACCGCCGAGGTCAGGCGGCGGACGCCGGAGCCGTCGGCGTTCATCGAGTAGACGTCGAGATCGCCGTCGCGCGCGGAGGTGAAGACGATCTTCGTCCCGTCCGTCGACACCGTCGCCTCGGCGTCGTAACCGAAGGTGTCGGTGAGGCGCCGGACGTTTTTTCCGTCGGCGTCGGCCGAGAAGATGTCGTACTCGGGATAGAGCGCCCAGACGTAGCCCTGTGACATGTCGGGGGGCTTCGGGCAGGCCGCGCCGCCGAGGTGCGTCGAGGAGTAGAGGATCCGCCTCCCGCCGGGAAAAAAGTAGGCGCAGGTCGTGCGGCCCTCTCCGGTCGAGACGAGCTTCGGGGCGGCCTTCGGCTCGGCGAGGTCGAGCGTGAAAATCTGGTCGCACGCGTACGGCGGGTGCGTCGACTGGAAGATCAGCTTCGTCCCGTCCGAGGACCAGTACGCCTCGGCGTTCTCGCCGCCGAAGGTCAGTTGACGGACGTTCCGGAGGTGCCGCTCCTCGGGGAGCTCCATCGGCGAGAGGGTTCCCTCGACCGGAAGCCGGTCGCCGACCGCGATGCCGGGAAGCTCCCGGGCCGTTCGGGCAGATGGCGCCGTGGGGGAAGGCGCCTTCCCGTCGTCGCCGGGCGCCGGACGCGCGGCGATGAAGGCGGGTGCTCCGACGAGGCCGGCGAGGAGAAGGGTGCCGGGGAGGAGGGCGCGGCGGAGCCGGGAGGATGCCTTCATGCCGGTGCCCGTAATATAGGCGAGACATGGACGAAAAACCGTCCGGCGCCGGTTCCGCCGACGCGGCGGCGCTCGCGCGGGACCTCGTCGGCCGCCTGACCGCCCTCTCCGCGTCGCTCTCCCCGGGACTCGACCGCCCGGAGGCGGCATCGGCAGCGACGAGTGCGGCCGGGGCGGGGGCGGGGCCCGACTTCGGAAGCGCGCGCATGGTCCTCGAGAACGGCGCGCGGTTCGTTTCTCCCTGCTTGCCGGGGGATGCGCCGCTCCGGCCGCTGAAGGCGCTCCTCCTCCGGATCCTCCGGATCGTCACCCGGGACCAGACCGTCTTCAATTCCGCCGTCCTCGACGCGCTTCGCGGCTCGCTCCTCGCGGCCGAGGGCGCATTCCGGGACCACGCCGCCGCGCTCTCCCGGCTCCGCGCGGAAGCGGCGGACGTCGCGGGGAGAGTCGGGGAGGCCGACTCGCGGCTGACCGAAGCGGTCGCCCGAAACCACGAGGCACTGGGCGCCGTCCTTCACGAGACGCAGCTCCGGCTGGACGGACTCGAAAAGCTGATCGAAGAGAAATACGGCGATCTTCGGCTGCTCCGCCTCGAATGGACCACGCTTCGGGCGGGGCTCCAGGCGCCGGCCCGGGCGGCCGCGGCCACGCCGGCGGTGCCGGCTGCTCCCCCCGCGGACGACCCGCTCCGGGCGGGGCTCTACGTCGACTTCGAGGAGGCGTTCCGGGGCTCCGAGGAGGAGATCCGGCGGCGGCAGGAGGCCGACGTGGCTCTCTTCGGCGGAGCGCCGGGCCCGGTCGCCGATCTGGGCTGCGGGCGGGGGGAGTTTCTCGAGGGACTCCGCGCGGCGGGCGTCCGGGGCGTGGGCTGCGACGCGAACCCCGTGATGGCCGCCCGGGCGAGGGAGAAGGGGCTCGAGGTGGACCGCGCCGATCTCTTCGAGTGGCTGGCGGCCCGCCCGGACGGCTCCCTCGGGGGGGTGACGGCGTACCAGGTCGTGGAGCACCTTCCCGCTCCGCGTCTCTTCGACCTCGTGGAGCTCGCCGCGGCGAAGCTGGCGCCGGGGGGCGTCGTCCTCTTCGAGACCGTGAATCCGGAGTCGGCCTACGCGATGAAGTGGTTCTGGATGGATCTGACGCACGTCCGTCCCGTCCCCGCCCCGTCGCTCGCGCGACTCCTCTCCGCCTCCGGCTTCCGCGACGTCCGGATCGACTGGCGCTCGCCCGTCCCGGCTTCCGAAGCGCCGCCCGCCGCCCTCCGCGACGACGCCAACCTCGGCCCGGTCGTCCGGCTCCTCTTCGGCCCGCAGGACTACGCCGCGATCGGCCGAAAGTAGATGGCGCGCGTTCTCGTCTGTAACGCCCAGGTTCCGTTCGTGTCCGGGGGCGCCGAGCGGCACGCCGCCGGACTGGTGCGCGAGCTGAAGGTCGCCGGGCACGAGGTGGAGCTGGTGCAGCTCCCGTTCAAGTGGTACCCGCGCCCGGAGATCGTCGCGTCCGCGATGGCGTGGCGCCTCCTGAACGTGACGGAAGCCGACGGCGAGCCGGTCGACCTCGTCATCCCGATGAAATTCCCCTCTTACATGGTCCGGCATCCGAACAAGGTCGTCTGGCTGATCCACCAGTTCCGGCAGGCGTACGACAAGTTCGGGACGCGGGAGAGCGATTTCAGCGATTCGGCCGAAGACACCCGTTGGCGCGAGCGGATCCACGAGGCGGACCGGACCGGCCTGACCGAGGCGCGGAAGATCTTCACGAACGCCCAGAACACGGCCGCGAGGCTCCGGCGCTTCAACGGAATCGAAGGAGAGGCGCTCTACCACCCGCCGCCGCTGGCCGGTCGCTACCGGTGCGCGGAAAGCGCCGGCTACGCCCTCGCGGTGGGGCGTCTCGATCCGTGGAAACGCGTCGAGCTGGCCATCGCCGCCGCGGCGGCGGGGAAGTTCCCGCTCGTCATCGCGGGGACCGGGCCCGACGAGGCGCGGCTGAAGGGGCTGGCGCGGAGGTCGGGAGGGAAGATCTCGTTCCGGGGCGCGGTTTCTGACGAGGAGCTGCTCGACCTCTACGCGACCGCCGGGGCCGTCCTCTTCACTCCGTCGGACGAGGACTACGGCTACGTGGCTCTCGAGGCGTTCCTCTCGAAGAAGCCCGTCGTCACGTGCACCGACTCCGGGGGGCCCCTCGAATTCGTGTCGGACGGCGAGACGGGCCGCGTCGTCCGACCCGAGGGAGCCGCGCTGGGCGAAGCGACGGCGGCGCTCCTGGCCGACGGGGCCGCCGCACGGCGTCTCGGCGAGGCGGGCTTCGAGCGGGTGAGGGGCATCACGTGGAAGGGCGCCGTGGAGGCGCTGCTGTCCGCCGGCGGGCTCCTCTGACGATGGCGCGGGTCCTGGTCTGCAACGCCCAGGTTCCCTTCGTCTCGGGGGGAGCGGAGCGGTGCGCGGCCTCGCTCGTGCGCGAGCTGCGAGGGGCCGGACACGAAGCGGAGCTCGTTCAGCTTCCGTTCAGCTGGAGTCCGCGCCCGGAGATCCTCCTCTCGGCGATGACGTGGCGCCTTCTCGACGTGACGGAGGCCGACGGAAAGCCGGTCGACCTCGTCATCCCGATGAAGTTCCCTTCGTACATGGTCCGGCACCCGAACAAGGTCGTCTGGCTGATTCACCAGTTCCGGCAGGCGTACGACAGGTTCGGGACGCGGGAGAGCGATTTCACCGCTTTGCCCGAGGACTCGCGCTGGCGCGAGCTGATCCACGAGGCGGACCGGACCGGGCTGACCGGAGCGCAGCGGGTCTTCGCGATCGCGAAGAACACGGCCGAGAGACTCCGGCGCTTCAACGGGATCGAGGCGGAGACCCTCTACCACCCGCCGCCGCTGGCCGGGCGCTGTCGGTCCGGGGAGAGCGCCGGTTACGCCCTGGCGGTGGGGCGTCTCGACCCCTGGAAGCGTATCGACCTCGCCATCGCCGCCGCGGCGGCGGGAAAGTTCCCGCTCGTCATCGCGGGGTCCGGACCTGACGGGGAGCGTCTGAAGAAGCTGGCTGCCCGAAGCGGCGCCGAGATCTCGTTCCGGGGAGCGGTCTCCGACGAGGAGCTCCTGGATCTCTACGCGTCCGCGGGCGCCGTCCTCTTCCCGCCGGCCGACGAAGACTACGGCTACGTGGCCCTGGAGGCCTTCCTCTCGAGAAAACCGGTCGTCACGTGCACCGACTCCGGAGGGCCGCTGGAGTTCGTGACGGACGGCGAGACGGGGAGGGTGACGCCTCCGGACGGCGCGGCGCTGGGCGAGGCGACGGCGGCGCTCCTGGCCGACGGGGCCGCCGCACGGCGGCTCGGCGAAGCGGGGTTCGAGCGGGCGCGCACCATTTCCTGGTCCGCCGCGGTGAGGGCCCTCCTGGCGGCCGGGGGATTCGCGTGAGCCGCCGCCTCTCGGTCGGGTTCGTGTCGCCGTTCCCGCCCGTCCGGTCCGGCATCGCGGACTTCTCCGCCGAGCTGCTGGAGGCGCTCCGCCCGCTGGTCGACGCGGTTCCCTACCCGCCCGCCCGGGCCCGGCGCGCGCCCCCCTCCGGCCACGACGTCCTCCTCGTCCACATCGGGAACGACCCGGTTCACCGGGGCTCGTACGAGATGCTGACCGACGACAGGCGGGTCACGCCGGCGGTCGTCACGCTTCACGACTACTCGCTCCACCACCTCTTCGCCGCCGCCTATCTCGACGCCGGGCTCGAGGACGCGTACAGACGCGAGCTCGTCCGGAACCATGGCGAAAAGGGGCGGCGGCTCTGGGAGCGGATGCGGAGCGGCGCCCGGATCCCTGTCTGGGACCTCGACCCCTGGAGCTACCCGATGTCGACCGAAGTGATCCGCCGCGCGGAGATCGTCGTGGCTCACTCGCGGCTCGTCGCGGGGAGCGCGCTCCGGGCCTGGCCGGACACCGACGTCGTGGAGCTTCCGCTTCACGTGGTCCCCGCGCCGCGGACGCCACAGGAGGCGGCCCGCCGGGCGCTGGGCCTTCCGCTGGACCGCCCGGTCGCCGTGACGCTCGGCCTCCTGACGCCGGCCAAGCGGGTCGGGAAGATCCTCGAGGCGCTCGGAAGCCTCCCGTCGGGCCGGCGGCCGTTCCTCTTCGTCGGCGGCACCGTGCGCCACGACGACCCGCTCCGCGCGGCCGTCCGGCAGCTCGGCCTCGAGAACGACGTGGCGTTCGGGGGGTACCTCTCGGAAGAGGACTTCTGGCGCGCGGCCTCGGCCGCCGATCTCGCGGTCAACCTCCGCTACCCCACGGTGGGGGAGACGTCCGGGGCGGTCTGCCGCCTGGCCGGCTTCGGCCTGCCGCTGATCGTGAGTGACGCGGGGTGGTTCCGGGAGCTCCCCGACGCCTTCGCCGCGAAGGTTCCCGTCGGCACCGGCGAGGTCGAGGCGCTGGCGGCGGAGATGTCGATTCTCGCCTTCGATCCGTCGCAGGCGAAGCGGCGCGGCGAGGCCGCGGCCGAATGGGGCGTCCGCCGCCGCCCCGAGCGCGTGGCCGAGGCCTATGCGATCGTCCTCCGGGAGGCCGCCGAGCGGCGCGGACGACCACGCGCCCTCTCGGGACGGCTCGGCGTCGAGCTCTCCGGTCTCGGCGTCGGGCGACCCGGGACCTTCCACTCGACGGACCGCCGGCCCGACGCCGCGATCGTGGCGGAAGTCTCGGCGCGACTCGCCGGGCTGCTCCCGGTGCGCCCGGTTCCGTCGTTCGACTAGAAGCGCGAGAGCTCCCGGGCGAGGACTCCCGCATCCAGCGTTCGCGGCTCCCGGGCCGAAGCCGCGTCGAGTGCGGCGCGAAGCCGGTCGAGGGCGAGGCCGCCGTGGCCGTCCGGAAACGGATCGAGCTTCTCCCGCGAAAGTCGGAGGAGACGCCCGGCGGGGGCCGTCCGGCCGCGTTCGAGATGGACGAGGGCGGCCGCGAGCTGAATGAGCCCCTGCAGGAAACGCCGGTCCTCGCCGGAGGCCTCCTTCCAGAGGAGCTCCCATTCCTCGTGGGCCTCGAAGAACCGCCCGGCCCGGTATTCCTCGAGACCCTTGGCCCAGAGCGGATGGGTGGCCGCGCCGAACATCGCGCCCGGGCGTGCCGTCAGGCCGGCTTCCGGAGCGACGAGACGATCCGGAGCATCTCGTCGGCATCGACGTAGCCCTCGATCTTCCGGACGACGTCGCCGGATGCCGAGAGGAAGAGCACGGTCGGGAAGCCCCGCACGCCGTACCGGGCGGCGACGGACTCTCCTCCCTTCTCGGCGTTGACGCGGATCGAGATGACGTTTTTCAGCGCCTCGGCGACGCGGAGGTCCCCGAACGTCTCGCTGTCGAGCTTCTTGCACCAGCCGCACCAGTCCGTGTAAACGTCGACCATGACGAGCCGGTTCTCCGTTTGCGCGCGGTCCAGAGCGTCCCCGAAGCTCATCGAGGCGAAGCCGACCTTCGACTTCTCTTCGCTCATCGAGGGGGCCCGGTGCCGGCGGGCGCAGGCGCCGAGGACGAGCGCGGCCACCGCGATGGTCAGGGCGAGGCGTCGGATCCGGTTGCGCTTCCGCACAGGCGCCGGATCATAGCGGGTCGAGGAGGCCGGCCCGGGCCAGCTCTTTCTCGAAGACCCCCGGCGTCGACACGGTGAAGGCCGCGAGGCCGAGCGCGCGCGCGGCCGCGACGTAGGCGGGACGGTCGTCGGCGAACAGCGCTTCCGCGGGAGCGGCCGTAGCCCGCGCGAGGGCCGTGTCGAAGAGGGCGGGGTCCGGCTTCGCCGCGCCGATCTCGAACGACAGGACGCAGTGATCCACGAGGGCCGCGACGTCGAAGGCGCGCAGCACGCCCTCCCAGTGAAGCGCGTTCGTATTCGAGACGAGAATTCTCCTCACGCCCCGCCGGACGCGGCCGAGCGCCTCGAGGGCGGAGAGATCCGGCTCGAAAATGTCGCGCCAGGCGGGGATCCAGATCTCGTCGCCGATCCGGGGAAGGCCCGCGGATCGCTCCACGGCCCGGAAGAAGCCGTCCGCGGTGAGCCGGCCGAGGTCCAGTTCCCGCTCCAGCGGACCGAAGACGTGCGGGCGGAGCTCTTCGGCCGGAACGCCGGTCTCGGCCTCGAGCGCCCGCAGGGTCCGCCCGTGATCGAAGCGGACGAGGACCCCGCCCAGATCGACGAGGAGGGCGCGGATCAAGGGGAGATCGTCGGCTCGCCCGGAATCTGGTACGAATCGCCGGTCCGACGGTCCACGACCGACGCGTAGCAGAGAACGCGGGCGCCGTTGGCCAGGTTGACGAAGACGTTCAGACGGTACGGGCCCCCCCGCGGGGCTCCCGACGCGACGAACTCCTTCTCGAAGAGGTCGTTCACCGGACGGATCGAGTAGGGCGGAACCGTGAAGGCCCTCGAGACGTAAGGGTCGCCCCCGGCGGCGGCGACCAGCTGAACGCCGGCCTCCAGATCGACGCCCGTGGGATTGATCAGCGCGAGATCCGTCTGGTAGTCCGGATCGCTCTTCAGGCCGATGATGTAGAGGTCTCCGAAAACGGAGTCATCGAAGCCGACGGCCTTCCGCTCGGGCTGGCCGGGCAAAAACCGGCTGGTGATTCCGAGACGTCTTCCGACGCCGTAGGGCAGGCTTGTCGCGAGAACCGGAGTCGGATCCGCCCACCGGGTCTCGTTGTAGGAGACGCTCGTCACGAGGATCGGGGTCGAAGGGCCGGACCGGACCTGGAGGACTCCGAACCCCTCGGTGTAGCCGAGGGTGTTGACGACGACGTCCGCGAGGGTGACGGACTCGCGGGGCCCCAGGTCCGGCGTGAGCCTCTTGCCGGGAAGACCCGTCCCGTCGACGCCGGCGGGGGTGAAGAAGAGGGTGACTTCGGCGG